>NZ_JAULLN010000024.1:0-122122 GCF_041357655.1 Bradyrhizobium sp. DN3
ACCCGGATCGCATCTCGCGATGCGATCCGGCCTCTCCCCGCAAGCGGGGAGAGGCGAAGGGGGCCATTGCAAAGAAGAGAGCATGCCGGTGAGAACGAGGTCGCGGGAGACTGGAATTCCGGCACGCAAACGCGCCGGCAACGGCGCTGCGCAGCGGAACGACGCCGACGAGGTCGGCCTCGACGCGCTGGTCGGCCACGCCGGCTATGCGGTGCGGCGCTTCCAGATCTGGATCTTCCAGGACTTCATCAAGACGCTCGGCGAGGTCGATATCCGGCCGACGCAATATTCGGTGCTGACGGTGATCGGCGCCAATCCGGGCCTGTCGCAGATGGCGGTGGCCAAGCGCCTCGGCATCGAGCGCGCCCGGCTGGTGCATCTGCTCGACAGCCTCGAACGGCGCAGATACGTGAAGCGGATCAAGTCGAAGACGGACCGGCGCTCGCACGCGCTGCACCTCACCGCGCCGGGCGCGGCGGCGCTGGCCAAGTTCAAGCGCCTCGCAGCCGAACACGAGCGGCATGTCGAGGCGAAGCTCGGCAGGGAGAACCGGCAGCACCTGCTCCGGATCCTCGCCGACTTCACCTGACGCTCGACTGCCCACAATTTAAGCAGATGCCTGTAGCCGCGCGACTGCGCTCGACCACCAGAACTCCACAAGCCACTGATCTCACGATAATATCCGGAGCACCTGCTCAGCCCCAATACTGTACACAATGGCACATCGCTTGCTTCAAGCCGGGTGAACCAGTTGCCGGAGTTTTGTCGCCATGGGGGCTGAGCAGCCTGAAACGATCGCCGCGATTGTGGCCGCGCATCGCGCGGGCACGCTGACGCCGGCGCAGACGGTCGCACGGACTTATCAGCGCATCCGCGACCACAACGATCCCGCGGTGTTCATCAGCCTGCGCGACGAAAAGGATGCGATCGCGGAGGCCGAGAGACTTGCCCCGAAGGATGCCGCGAGCCTGCCGCTCTATGGCGTGCCGGTTGCGGTGAAGGACAATATCGACGCGCTGGGCTTTCCGACCACGGCGGCCTGCCCGGCCTTCTCCTACACGCCGACGCGCGACTCCACCGCGGTGGAGCGCCTGCGCGCCGCCGGCGCCATCATCATCGGCAAGACCAATCTCGACCAGTTCGCGACCGGCCTCGTCGGCGTGCGCTCGCCCTACGGCATTCCCAAGAATGCGATCCGCGACGATCTCGTTCCCGGCGGGTCGAGCTCGGGATCGGCGGTCGCCGTCGGCGCCGGGCTGGTGCCGCTGTCGCTCGGCACCGACACCGCCGGCAGCGGGCGTGTGCCGGCGATGCTCAACAACATCGTCGGCCTGAAGCCGAGCCTCGGCATGATCTCGACCGCGGGCCTGGTGCCCGCCTGCCGCACGCTCGACTGCATCTCAGTATTCGCCTTGACCGTCGACGACGCAGCGCTGGCGCTCTCCGTGATGGCGGGGCCGGACCAGGCCGACCCGTTCTCGCGCGACCGGCCGCTGGGGCCGATCACGCCGTTCCCGGCGAATTTGCGCCTCGGCGTGCCGCGCAACGGACAGCTGATCTTCTTCGGCGACAAGAAAGCGGAAGCCGCTTACAGCGATGCGCTGAAGCGCTGGACCGCACTTGGCGCGACACTGACTGAGTTCGACCTCGAGCCGTTCTACGAGACCGCGCGGCTGCTCTATGAAGGGCCATGGGTCGCCGAGCGCTACCTCGTGATCAAGAATCTGCTCGCGTCCGCACCCGATGCAATCCATCCGGTGACGCGCGAGATCACGGCGGCCGGCGCGCGGCTGACGGCGGCGGAGACCTTCTCCGCGCTCTATCGCCTGCAGGGCCTGCGCAAGGTCGCCGAGCGCACTTTTGCGCGTATCGACGCGCTGGTGCTGCCGACGGCGCCGACCGCTTATACGACCGCGCAGGTGCTGGCCAATCCGATCGAGCTCAACAGCCGGCTCGGCACCTACACCAATTTTGTCAATCTGCTCGATCTCTGTGGCCTCGCCGTGCCGGCTTCGATGCGCGCGGACGGCATTCCATTCGGCATCACGCTGCTCGCCCCCGCAGGATGCGACGCGCTGCTCGCGAGCATCGGCCGTGAGTTCCATACGGATACGAAGCTGAGTCTCGGCGCACAGCGCGTGGCGCAAGCACCACTCGCGCCGCTTCCCGCAAGCAGCGGCGACGAGATTCCGATCGCAGTCGTCGGCGCCCATCTGTCCGGCATGGCGCTGAACGGCGAATTGAAGACCCTGAACGGGCGCCTGATCGAGGCGACGAAGACAGCGCCCGACTACAAGCTCTACGCACTCAAGACCACGCCGCCGAAGCCGGGCATGCTGCGCGTCGAAGCCGGCAACGGCGCCGCGATCGAGCTGGAGATCTGGTCGCTGTCGTCGTCTGCCTTCGGCAAGTTCGTCAACGCGATTCCCGCGCCGATGGCGATCGGCACAATCCGGCTCGCCGATGGCCGCAGCGTGAAGGGCTTTCTCGTCGAGCCTGAGGTGCTGGGCGAGGCGCGCGATATCACCGCGTATGGTGGCTGGCGCGCGTATATGAAGGAAGCCGCGACGGCTTAGGTGCCGTAGGGTGGGCAAAGCGAAGCGTGCCCACCATCACCATCAAATAGGAAAGACGGTGGGCACGGCGCTTTGCGCCTTTGCCCACCCTACGGCACCGCGCGCGCCGCCCTATACCGACACCGCATAGATCTCATACTCGCCGCGCACCAGTTCGATGTGCGCGCGCATGGCTGCCGCTGCCCCCTGCTTGTCGCCGCGCATGATGGCGACGACGACGCGGTCGTGCTCGGCTTGCGACTTTGCCAATCGGCCAAGATTGCGGAACTGGGCGCGGCGGAACGGCTGCACACGCACGCGCGTGGCGAGCGTGATCTCGGCGATGTAGCCATTCTGCGATCCCGCATAGATCGCGTTGTGGAAGCGCTCGTTGACCTCGTGGAAACGCTCGGGATTGCCGGCATAGCTCAGCACCCGCAGCTCTTCGTGAATGGACTCCAATCCATGTCGCTCGGCGGCGGACATGCGCTCGGCGGCAAGGCCCGCGCACAGCGCCTCGAGCTCCGCCATCGCCTCGAACATGCTCTTGAGCCGCTCGATCGAGGGCTGCGCCACCACCGCGCCGCGATGGGCGCGCGCCTCGACGAGGCCGCTCGCCACCAGCTGGCGCAACGCCTCGCGAACCGGCGTGCGCGAGACGCTGAAGCGCCGCGCAATGTCGGTCTCGTCCAACGGTGCCCCGGGAGCCAGGGTTCCGCGCACGATCTCGTCGGCGAGCTGAAGGCGCAGCTCCTCGGCGCGCGTGACCTTCTGCACCGACGGCGAAGGACGGTCGACGCGCGGCACCACCGGCTCGGCCGGCAGCGTGCCCTGCGGAAAGTCGTCAAGCGTCATACGGTCTCTTTCGGCTCGTCGATGATGCTGACATGAGCGGCGACGACGCGCCAGCCCTCGGGGAAACGAATCCACGTCTGCATCTGCCGGCCGACCTTGCCGGGCGCCGTGTCGCGATAGAACAAGGTGGAGGCCACGGCCGTGTCGCGGCCATAGCTCGTAATTACGGTCTTCGCAGTCCGCCGGTTCAGACCGACCGGCGAGCGGCCGGCGCGGAAGCCCGAGATCGCCTCATAGCCATAGAGGTTCTCGCCGATGCCGTAGCGCAGCGTGCGGGGATCATTGCGGAAGAGCTCGCCGAGCACGGCGACGTCGTTGCTGACGAGGGCCCGCTCGTAGCGCTCGAACGCGGCTTTGACTTCCGCGATCACGTCGGGAAGATCGATCTCCATCTCAAATTCCTCTTAAAGTCCCCTTGGCGACGGCGCCGATACCACGCCCATCTTCTCCAATGCGTGCGCGACGCGCAACGCGATGTCCTCGCGCCAGGGCGCGGCGATGATCTGCACGCCGATCGGCAGCGGCTCGAGCGGCACCGGCACGGCGACCACCGGCAGGCCGATGAAAGAGATCGGCTGGGTGTGGATGCCGATATTGGCGCGCACCGGCAGCTCGACGCCGTCAAGCGTGAAATTCACCTGGCCAAGCTTCGGCGCGGTGCACGGCGTTGCCGGCGCAAGCAGCACGTCGACCGACTTGAAAATCTCGGCGAGCTGAGCGCGATACCAGCGGCGGAATTTTTGCGCGCGATCGACCAGCGGCGCCGGCACCATGGCGCCGGCGATCAAGCGGTCGCGCACGGCCGGATCGAAATCGCTCGGGCGCTTGCGCAGGCGGTCGAGATGCAGCGAAGCGCCCTCGGTGGTGGTGATGACATAGGCCGCCGCACGGGCGCGCGAGGCTTCGGGGATGTCAACGACCGCAGTCGCGCCGAGCGCCTTGGCAACGCGGCTGACGGCTTCGACCGCTTCCGGAAATACGTTCTTCTGAAAGTGACCGCCGGCGATCGCGATGCGCAAGCCAGCGATGGACTCGCCGAGCAGCGGCGCCACCTGTTCGACACCACGGGTGGTGCAGGCGCCATCATCGGCATCCGGGCCCTGCATGACGTCGTAGGCGAGTGCGAGGTCGGTGACCGAGCGCGCGAGTGGACCGAGATGATCGAGACTCGCCACGAACGGGAACGAACGCGCCCGTGACAAACGACCATAGGTCGGCTTCAAGCCAAAAATGCCGCAGAACGAGGACGGCACGCGGATCGAGCCGTTGGTGTCGGAGCCGAGCGCGATCGGCACCAGCGCGCCGCCAACGGCGCTGCCGGAGCCGCCCGACGAGCCGCCGGTCATCCGCGTGGTGTCATGCGGATTGCGCGAGGGACCGTCATGGATGTTCTCGCCGGTGAAGTCATAGGCGTATTCGCCCATGTTGAGCGCGCCGACCAGCACGGCGCCGGCCGCTTCCATCCGCTCGATCAGGGTGGCGTCGCGTGTGGCCGGCGCGAGGTCGCGGTTGATCTTCGAGCCGGCGCGCGTGACGAGACCTACGACATCGAACAGGTTCTTCACCGCGAAGGGCACGCCGGCGAGCGGGCCGACTTTCTTGCCCGCGGCGATGTCGGCATCGATCGCGCGCGCCTTGGCACGGGCGCGATCGGCGGTGACATCGGTGAACGAATTGAGGATGGGATCGTGCTGCTTGATGCGCGCAAGCGCCGCTTCAATGGCATCGAGCGCCGACATCCTGCCGCCCGCAACCGCGCTCGCGATTCCCGAGGCCGTCATCTCTGGCTTGATGGTCATGGCGACGTCAGGCCGTGAAAATCGGCGCCGGCTCGGTCTCGTCCGGCAGCGCGAATTCGTCGACGAGGCGGCCAAGCCGCAGCGAGACTTCGAGGTTGGCGCGCACCGCCGGCCTCCAGGCCTCCTCGACCGGCAGTGCCAGCGCTTTCGATATGGCGTCGATATAGTCGTCCAGCGGTTCGGCCATCGCTCTCTCGAACAATCAGTGCACTCTTAGTGTATCTGCAACGGCGGATGCGGGATCGCCGTCAGCAGCTCTTTGGTGTAGTCGTCCTGCGGATCGCTCAAGACCTTCTCGGAAGAGCCCTCTTCGACGATCCGCCCCGTCCGCATCACAATGACACGATCGCACAACAAGCGCACCACATTCAAATCATGCGAGACGAACAGATAGCTCATACCTAGCCGCGCCTTGAGGTCCTGAAGCAGGTTCAGCACGACCGCCTGCACCGAGACGTCCAGCGCCGCCGTCGGCTCGTCGAGGATGACGAGCTTGGGATGCAGCGCGATGGCGCGCGCGATGCCGATTCGGGCTTTCTGGCCACCGGACAATTGATGCGGGAAGCGATCGAGCAGGTCGTGCGGCAGGCCGACCATGGTCGCCAGCTCCTCGCAGCGGGCGCGGAGCGCGTCGCGGCCCCTGATGTCGTCGAGCTGCAGAATGGGATCGACGATGGCGCGCGCGGCGGTGAAGCGCGGGTTGAGGCTGTCGGTCGGGTCCTGGAACACCATCTGTATCCGGCTACGCTGCGGCAGCCGGGCGAAGGCGGCAGGCGCGATGCCGGAGATCGCCTCGCCGTCGAACTGGATCAGGCCGGAGGTGTGGTCCAGCAGGCGCATCACCATCATCGACGTCGTCGATTTGCCGCAGCCGGACTCGCCGACCAGGCCAACGCTCTCGCCGACGCCAATCGAGAAGCTGATGCCGTCGACGGCGCGGAACACGTCCGGCTCCACCGGCGGCTTGCGACCGAACAGTTTTCCGAGCACGGCGGTCGCGCCCTGGCGGGGATATTCCTTGACGAGCTTTTCGACGAGGAGGAGGGGCTTCTTCTCCCTCTCCCCGTTCTTCACGAGGTCGCGACGAGCTTCGCTCGCGCTGAGAGCGTTGGGGTGAGGGGCTGCTTCCACGACCGCGGTGCTGGGAGAGTTCCCCTCACCCGCCGCACTTTGTGCGTCGGCCTCTCCCCGCACGCGGGGAGAGGCGAAGGACACGCCCTCTTCTTCCGGCAACAGGTCCCGCAGCGACACGCCGAGCCGCGGCGTCGCGCGCATCAGCTTCTTCGTGTAGGGGTGCTGCGGGTTCGCAAAGATCTCGGCGGCCTTGGCGGTCTCGACCACCCTTCCCTTCTCCATCACCACGACGCGATCACAATAGGCGGCGGCGAGGCCGAGGTCGTGCGTGATCAGGATGGTCGACATCGCGCGGCGTTTTGTAAGCTCGACGATCAGATCCATCACCGCCTTCTGCGTGGTGACGTCCAATCCGGTCGTCGGCTCGTCCGCGATCAGCAGCTGCGGGTTGCAGGCCAGTGCCAGCGCGATGACGACGCGCTGGCACATGCCGCCTGACAGCTCGAACGGATAGGCGTGGTAGCGCTCGCGCGGGCGGGCGATCTTGACCTGCTCCAGCGCCTCGATCGCCTTCTCGCCGTGATCGGCGACCTGAGCCTGCTGCACATGGGTGCGCAAGACGTCCTCGATCTGGTCGCCGACCTTGCGGATCGGATTGAGCGCGGCGCGCGGGTTCTGGAAGATCATCGAGACTTCGCGCCCGCGCAGATCGCGCATCTGGTCCTCGGTCGCGGCCTTGACGTCGATGCCGGAGAACATCACCGAGCCCTCGGCGATCCGCCCCGCGCGGTCGAGGATGCGCATCACCGCATAGGAGGTCACCGATTTGCCGGAGCCGGACTCGCCGACGATCGCCAGCGTCTCGCCCTTGGCGACGGCGATGTCGACGTGCTGCACCGCTTTCACGATGCCGCGGCGGGTGGTGAATTCGACGGTGAGGTCCTGGACGTCGAGCAGGGGCTGGGCGGTCATGCAGGCCTCCCAAACAAAAATGGCAAAAACAACCCCATGCACAGTAGAACGGGATTGATTTCGTTGGGGAATTTTGACGCTGAATTTACGCGTGAGGCGGGCAGCGCTCCATCGCCCCCTCTCCCCGTTCTTACGGGGAGAGGGTTGGGGTGAGGGGCCTCTCTCCGCGCAAGCAACTGACAGAGGAGTTCGCGGAGAGTCCCCCTCACCCGGTCCGCTAACGCGGCCCGGCCTCTCCCCGCAAGCGGGGAGAGGCGAAGGAAGACGCTCGACCCGAGAAAAACCATCACGTCCTCCGCTGGGGATCGACGATATCGCGCAGGCCGTCGCCGAGAAGGTTGAAGCAGAACACGGCGGTCATCAGCGCGAGGCCGGGGAATAGCGCGATCCACCATTCGCCTGAGACCATGAAGCCCGCGCCTTCCGCGACCATGATGCCCCATTCGGCGGTCGGCGGGCGGACGCCGAGGCCGATGAAGGACAGGCCCGCGGCGTTGAGGATGGCGTAGCCCATGGTCAGCGACATCTGCACGATCATGATCGGCATGATGTTGGGCAGGATATGCACCAAGAGGATGCGGAATTCGCCGTTGCCGGACAGACGCGCCGCCTGGACAAAGCCGGCGTTGCGGCGGACATTGGCCTCGGCGCGCGCGACGCGGGCATAGAGCGGGAAGTTCACGATGGCCGTGGCCAAGATGATGTTCTGCACGGTGTTGCCGAGCGCGGCGACGATGCCCATCGCCAGCACGAACAGCGGGAAGGCCATGATGGTGTCGGCGATGCGGCCGACGATGCGGTCGGTCCAGCCGCTGAAATAGCCGGCCGCGATGCCGGCGAGGCCGCCCATCAAAAACACCAGCGCGACGGAGGCGATCGCGATGAAGGTGTCGAGCCGGGTCGCGACGATGACGCGGCTAAAAATGTCGCGTCCGAGCTGATCGGTGCCGAACCAGTGCGCCGCCGACGGCGGCTGCAACGTCGCCGCGGTGTCGGAGGCCAGTGGATCGTAGGGCACCACATAGGGACCGAAGACCGCGGCGGCCAGGATCAGGATCAGCAGCGCAAAGGCAAAGCCCGTGACCTTGTTTTCGCTGAGGACATAGCGCGTCTGTTCGAGGATTGCCGATAGCCCCGAGGTACGCGCGGGACCGACGGGCTCAATTGTGGGCGCGACCGTGCTCATCGGGTTAGCCCTCCAGCCTGACGCGCGGATCGATCACGCCGTAGAGAATGTCGATGATCAGATTGAGCAGCACGTACATGACAGCCATGGTCAGCACGAAGCCCTGCACCGGCGCGAAGTCGGACGAGATCAGCGCTTCCACCGCATAGGAGCCGATGCCGGGCCAGGCGAACACTTTTTCCACCAGCACGTTGGCGCCCAGGAGGAACGAGAACACCATGCTGAGCGTGGTGATGACGGGTAGCATGGCATTGCGGAAGGCGTAGGTGACGATGACGGTCGACGGCGACAGCCCGCTGGCGCGAGCGGTGCGGACGAACTCGGAGGCGAGCACCGCCAGCATCGAGGCGCGCGTCATGCGCGCGATCGGCGCCAGCGAGAAGATCGCAAGCGTCGTCGCTGGCAATATGAGCTGGCTCAGCGCCGAGCGGAACGCCTCGACGTCCCGCGCGAGCAGCGTGTCGACCAGATAGAAACCGGTCACCGTCGGCGGCGCGCTGTAGAACACGTCGAGCCGGCCGAGCGGTGCCGGAGACCAGCCGAGCCGGAAATAGAAGACATAGACCAGCACGAGGCCGGTGAAGAACACTGGCAACGACACGCCGGCCGTGGTCGTGACGCGGCAGAGATGGTCGACCCATGATCCCGGCCGCGTCGCCGCCAGCACGCCGAGCGGGATGGCGATCACGACCGAGACGATGAGGCCGAGCAGCGTCAGCTCGGCGGAGGCCGGCAGGCGGTTGCGGATTTCGGCCGCGACCGGCTGGCCCGTGGTGAGCGAGTTGCCGAAATCGCCATGGGCGAGATCGCCCGCGTAGCGGAAGAACTGCTCGATGAGCGGCCTGTCGAGCCCGAGCTTTTTCCGGATCTGCTCGACGGCTTCCTTGGTTGCGGCGGGGCCGGCGAAGTATGCGGCGGGATCACCGGGCAGCGCCCGCGTCAGCAGGAAGGTGACGATGACGACACCTATCAGCGAGGGAATCGCGAACATCAGGCGCTTGCCGATCATGGTCAGCATGGGGTGCTCCTCGCATTGGTCGCGTGCGGGCACGCTCTGCCCACGCACCCCGCTGCGCCCCCTCTCCCCTTGTGGGAGAGGGTTGGGGTGAGGGGACGCCACAAGCGAGGTCGGAGTTCGCGGCTACCCCTCACCCTGCCCCTCTCCCACAAGGGGAGAGGGAATGAGAGAGTAGTGCCCATCTCACTTGAGCAGGCGATATCGAAAGACGCGGACATGTCGCTCGCGCCAATCATGACTCACCCCTTCGCCATCGCGCGATAATCCAGGCGGCGGTGGAACCAGTATTGGTAGCCGCTGATGTTCTTCTGCATCGCGACGTTGACGAAGGGCTGGTACAGCGGGATGCGCGGGATGTCGCTGTAGGCGAGATCGACGAAACCCTTGACGTCGGCATCGTACGCCGCCTTGTCGCCGGTCGCGGCGGCTGTGCGCGCGCCGTCGATGAGCTTGTCCATCTCCGCCGACTTGTAGCTCATGGTGTTGAAGACGGAATTGTTGCCGTGATAGCACCAGTAGAAGAAGTATTCGGGGTAATCGAGCCAGCCCGAGAACACGTTGGTGAAGAGCGGCATCTCCTTCTTGTTCAATTCGGTGCGCCAGTTGGCGCCGGGCACCTTGTTGATGGTGGTCTTGATGCCGAGCTGCGCGAGGCTCTCCTGCACCAGCACGCAGAGCGGCTCGTTGACGCCGGCAAAATTGAGGTCGAACGAAATCGTGGTCTCGAAACCGTTGGCATAGCCGGCTTCAGTGAGCAGCGCCTTCGCCTTCTCCATGTCGGTGTTGTATTTGTGCGGCTGTGGCCAGGCGATTTCGGTCGGCTTGTCTTTGGCAGCGCCGAACATGGGATTGCCGAGGCCGAACAGCACGGCGTCCATGATCTTCTGGTACGGCATCGCATAGGCGATGGCCTGCCGCACCTTCGGATTGTCGAACGGCGGCTTGGTCACATTCATGCCGATATACTGGATGCCGTTGGAGAACGGCAGCGACACCACGTTGAGCTTGCCGTTCGCCTTCATCTCCTGGAAATCCCTGAACGGCAGCTCATAGGAGATGTCGGCATCGCCGCGCTCCAGGAGCGCGCGGCGGTTGCCGGCCTGCGGCACCATGCGCCAGATCACGCGCTTGATCTTGGGCAGGGGACCGCCGACCCAATCCTCGTTGCGCTCCATGACGACTTCGGTGCCGGCGGTCCACTTCGTCACCTTGTAGGCGCCGGAGCCCGCGGTCTGCTGCTTGGTGAATTCGAGGCCCCATGGATCCTTCTCGCTGGCGTTCTTCTTCACCAGCTCGGAATTGACGATGCAGGGCACGATGACCGCGAGATCGGGGATCGTCAGCCTGTCCTTCTTCAGGAAATCGACGCGCACGGTGTGGTCGTCGATCACGACGAACTGCTCGGGCTTGGTCAGTGAACCCGCACTCATCTGGAAGGTCGGAAAGCCGCCGACGCTGACGGCGCGGTCGAGCGACCACTTCACATCCTTCGCCGTGACCGGCGCACCGTCGTGGAATTTGGCGTTCTTCTTCAGCTTGAAGGTGACCGACATGTCGTCGATCCTAAAGTCCTCGGCGAGCTCGCCCTTGAACTTGTCGCGGTCGTAATAGGGCACGCCGCCGGGACCGCTCTTCATCTCGTGGCTGATCAGGCGGTCGTAGCAATTCCACGACACCTCGTAGCCCGGCACGTTGGTGCCGACGCCATGGATGTCGAGATTGTTCGGGCCGCCTTCGGAGACGATCAGGAGCGTCTCCGAGCGCGCATCGGCCTTGGCGGAGGAAACGACCTGCGGCATGGCCGGAAGCGCCGCGCCAGCGGCCAATCCGGAAACGGACTTAAGGAAATCGCGGCGCTTCATGAAATCGCTCCAACGCAAAGGTTTTTGGTTGGAACCGGATTCGCAAGGTTCGTGCCAAGGGTTGGTGGAGCGTTGCCCAGCGCGCTAATCCGCTGAAATCGCGGGCGAAAGGCCGGATTTGCGGCCTGAAGGACGAAAGCCCAAATCATTGTCATTGCATACAAAGCGGGGCATTTTGCTTATTATGTAGGCTATTCGATATAGCGGCTCATTTGGCGGGCACGCCTCCCTCTCCGCTGTCGTCCTGGCGAAAGCCAGGACCCATTACCCAAGGGAGGAGTTGCAGCGCGAAGCTGGTAACAACGAGTCTTCGCCAAACTTCTCCCTGGGGTAATGGGTCCTGGATCGGCGCTCCGCTTCGCTGCGCTGGTCCAGGACGACGGCGGAGGTTGGAGCGCTCGTGTTCACTCCGCCCAGATCAGCTCCTGCAGCTCGACCAGATCCGCCGCCATATCCTGCCAGCCCTCGATGCAGATGTGGCTGTTGAGGTCGCTGGCGCGGTGCAGCAGCATCAGGGCCATCAGGCGGCGCTTCAACTCGAAATCCGGCTTCGCATAGCCGAAGCCTTCGAGCAGGCTGCGCACCCGGCCCGGCCGGCCCGCCGCCATGAAGGCGCTGGGGCCGAGCAGATCGTAATCGCGCCATCCTGCGAGGACGTCGCCGAAATCGAACAGGCCGGCGAGCGACCATTGATCGTTCCGGCAGGCGAGCAGGAAGTTTTCCGGAATGTATTCGCCGATCAGGATCACCGGCGGCGCATCCAACGGAATGAGCTTTGCCGCGTCCCGCAGGAGATCATCGAGACCTCTCAGGAATTTCGGCGCAAGGCCGAGACGCTCGTGCCTGGCACGGCACCCCTGCATCTGCTGAAGCATGAAGCCATCCCAGCGCGGCTCGATGTGCGCGAGCTCTCCGAGCGGCGCGCGCTGCACGGCGGCGATGGTCTCGCCGATCTGGCGCAGCACGCGCTCCTTCTGGTCTTCCGCCAATTGCGGCCACACCTCCGAGCCGAGCGTGCCGGCAAGGCGGGTGATGATCAGATAGGGCCAGCCGTCGCGCCCCCCTTCGGCGACAATCTCGGGAGTCGCTAGATCGAGATGGCCTTTCAGTTGCGCGAGCGACCCACGCTCGGACACGAATTGCGCGCGCAAGAGCGGCGGGAAGATTTTCAGGATGAGGCGCTCGCCGAGCCCCACGACGACATTGGTGCCGGTCGCAAACACATGCGGTGAGCTGATATCGAGGCCATGGCCGCGCGCGATGTCGAGCGCGATTCCCAGCCATTGCGCCGGGTCGGAGCGCCAGGCGCGGAAGCTTTTCGCGTCGGCGAAGTGAGGCAGTTGTTGCGACGGCGTGATGGTCATCTGCATTCGCGTATCGAAAGCAGGGGCAGCTTTGGTTGGCTCTGTGCAAGCCAAAGAGGCGGTGCACCTCTCCCGCTTGCGGGAGAGGTCGGCACGTAGTGCCGGGTGAGGGCTTTCTCCTCTAGTTGATTGTCCCGATGCGGAGGCACCCTCTCCCCAACCCTCCCCCGCACGCGGGGGAGGGAGGGCACCTCACGCGCGGTCGCAGCGATGTCTAATCGCGACATTCTACCGCTCGGGACTGGCCCGCTCGAACTGGCGCAAGAGCTTGTTGCCGCGCTCGACGGCGGAATCCAGCGCTGCTTGCGCGCTTTTGTGGCCGGCGAAGGCCTGCTCCAGCTCGTCCTCGATCGCGCCGCGGATCAGCACGAAGGAGCCGAGCCGGACGCCCTTGGAGTTCTCCGTCGGCGGATGCAGCGTGATCTCCTCGAAGGAGATCGCCGAACCAGGATTGCGCTCGTAGAATCCCTGCGACCGCGTCAGCTCAAAGGCGGCGCGGGTAACAGGCAGATAGCCGGTGTTCTGGTGCCAGGCGGCCTGCACCCCGGGCTGCGACAGATAGGCGAAGAACCGCGCCACGCCCTTGTACTCCTCGCGCGGCCGGTCGCGCAGCACCCACAGCGTGGCGCCGCCGATGATCGAATTCTGCGGCGCGCCCTTCACGTCGGGCCAGTACGGCATCATGCCGTAGCCGATCTCGAATTTCGAATTCGCCTTGATGTCGGCCCGCGTCGCCGAGGAGCCGATGAAGATGCCGCATTCGCCTTTCTGAAAACGCGGCTCGGCCGCTTGTCCGCGGCCGCTATAGTCGAACAGTTTTGTCTTTTGCCACTCGCTGAGCTGAGCGATGTGTTTGACGAGAACCGTATTGTTGATGGTCAATTCCGCGTCCAGCCCGGCAAAGCCATTCGCCCGCGTCGCCAGGACTAAATTGTGGAAGGCGGAGAAATTCTCGACATGGATCCATGACGGCCAGGAGGTGGTGAAGCCGCAGACCGCACCGCGTTCGCGCAGGCGCTTGGCCGCTAGTCCCAATTCCGGCCAGGTCTTCGGCGGCGTCTCCGGATCAAGGCCGGCATCGCGGAACATGGTCTTGTTGTAATACAGGATCGGCGTCGAGGAATTGAACGGGAACGACAACAGATTGCCGGCCGCATCGGTGTAGTAGCCGGAGACGGCGGGAAGGTAATCACCCAGCGAGAACGGCTCGCCCTGGTCCCGCATCAGGCTGAACACCGGATAGATCGCACCCTTGGCCGCGGTCATGGTGGCGGTGGCGACCTCGTTGACCTGGACGATGGCAGGCTGGCTGCGCGAGCGGAAGGCGAAGATGGCCGCCGTCACCGTCTCGGTGTAATTGCCCTTGTAAGCAGGCACGATGCGGTAGTCGGACTGCGAGGCGTTGAAGTCGGAGGCGAGCTTGTCGAGCTGCCGGCCGAGCTCGCCGGACATGGCGTGCCACAGCGCGATATCGGTGGCGGCGCGCACTGGCGTGGCCATGGTGACAGCCGCAAGGACGGCGACGGCCTGCAAAAAGCGCAATGCTGAAATCACGATGGCTCTTCCCGTGTCGCACGACAAAAGTCGGCTGCCCTGCTTAAGGCGCGGCATTGGCAGTTTCAACCGGGAATGAGCGGCGGCCGCGCCGCACAATCGGCCCGACGCCCGGAGCGGGATGGCCTTCCCTTTACCATTTGCTAGATTGCGTTGAACCTTTTCCTTCCGCCATAGACTCCACCACTGAGGGGTTGAGTGTGCCAGTGTTGAGCCGTGCCGAACTCTCGCGGACCGGGGTGATCTTCGTCGCGCTTCTGCTTGCCGTCTGTACGACGGACGCGGTCGCACGCGAATTTCGCGCCGCCGACACCCAGACCGAGGATTACCCGACCGTCCAGGCGCTGCGCTACATGGGCGCCTTGATCGCCGAGCGCACCGGCGGCCGGCACGAGATCAAGGTGTTCCACTCCCGCCAGCTCGGTGAGGAGAAGGAGACCATCGAGCAGACCCGGGCCGGCGCCATCGACCTCAACCGGACCAACGTCGCCCTGATCGGCAATTTCGTCCCGGCGATGAACGTGCTGGCGATGCCGTTCCTGTTCCGGTCCATCGAGCACATGCAGAAGGTGCTGGACGGGCCGATCGGCAGCGAGATCTTGAACAGCTTCGAGCCCTATGGCTTCGTCGGGCTCGCCTTCTACGATTCCGGCGCGCGGTCGATCTACAACAGCGTCCGGCCCGTGAGGAGCGTCGCGGATCTTAGGGGAATGCGGATCCGGGTACAGCAGTCGGAGTTGATGAGCCAGATGATGCGCGCGCTCGGCGCCGAACCGGTCGAGCTGCCTTACGGGCAGGTGCTCACCGGGCTTGCCAACCACCTGATCGACGGCGCCGAAAACAACTGGCCATCCTTCGTGACGACAGACCATTACAAACTTGCCGGCCATTACGCACTCACCGAGCACACGATGAGCCCGGAAGTGCTGGTGATCTCGCTGAAGGCCTGGAAAAGCCTCTCGGCGGAGGAGCAGACGATCTTCAAGGAGGCCGCGCAGCGCTCCAGCCGATTCATGCGCGAGAAATGGCGCGACCTCGAGGAGCAGTCGCAGCGCAAGGCGCAAGACGCCGGCGTCACCATCATCAAGGACATCGACCGCAAACCGTTCGAGGAGGCGATGGCTCCAATCTATGCCAAGGCCGGGCGCGATCCGGCCGCGGCCGCGCTGATCGAACGCATTCGCAAGGTGGAGTAGAGCCTCTTGGCCGGGCTTGGACACAGCGAGACCACAGAGAGGCCGCCCGGCCCGATCGGGCGGCTGCGCGCGCGCCTGGTCGGCGCGCTGCGGGCGGTGCCGATCCGCTGGCGCATCCTGTCGATCGCGGCGCTGAACTCCGCCGTCGTTGTGGTGCTGGTCGCGATGATCTGGAACGGCGCGCAGGTGCTGGGCTCGGCCTGGGACGACGTGCGCCAGGTGCGCGAGTCCGACCGGATCCTGGCGCTGCTCGAAAGCGAGACCGGGCGGCTGCAAAACCTGATCCACCGCTACATCAACCAGCCGAGCCCGGACCTGTTCGCCGAGATCCTGCTGCTGCGTGAGGCAGTGCTGGGGACGCTGGCCAACCGCGCCACCAAGGATCCGATGTTGTCGGGCTCGGTCGAGGAGCTCGAGCGCACCACCGACCGCTTCCTCAACGGCTTTGGCGAGCTGCGCAGCGTGCAGGCCACCATCGCCAAGACCTATGAGGAGCAGGTGCAGGGCCCGGCCAAGGACATGGCGGGCCTCTATTCCATCATCGAAGGCGCCACCGGCCATCGCGACGCGCTGATCTGGCCTTCGCTTGGAAAATCCCGCGAAGCCTTCACCGCGATGCTGGTCGCGGCCAATTCCTACTATCTGTCGCTGTCACCGGGCGCGGCCGACGACGCGCGCCGCAACACCGAGACAATCGAGAAGACCATCCCGGTCATGATCGACCTCGCCGACAACGACCTCCAACGCATGGCCTTGCGGCGGCTCGCGGACCGCACCGCGTCCTTGCGCGAAGGCTTTGCAAAACTCTCCGAGCAGCTGGCGAGCCGCACCGATCTGTTGCGCAACACCATCGACGCCAGTCAGGCCGAAGCGATCGGCGCCATCGACGACCTCTCGACCAAGATGCGCCGGCGCGAGCAGAAGGCGCAGGCGACTTTTGATCGCACGCTGGCCGACATTTCCCGCCGCGTGCTGTCGATCGCGGTGATCTTCCTCGGCGTCATCCTCACCGCGGGCGTGATGATCGCATTGTCGATCCGCCTGCCGCTCCAGCAGCTGATGGCGGCGATGCGCGCGATCACGCTCGGCGATCTCGACCGCGAGGTGCAGGGTACCAAGGCACGCGACGAGGTCGGCGCCATGGCGCGCGCCGTGGAAGTGTTCCGCGAGAACGCGATCGCCAAGCGCCAGACCGAGGACGAGCTGCGCGCGTCGAAGGAGAAGGCCGAGAGCGCGCTGCTCGAGCTCAACACCGCGCAGCAGAATCTGATCGACGCCGAGCGGCTCGCCGCGCTCGGCGGCCTCGTTGCCGGCGTCGCCCACGAGGTCAACAACCCGATCGGCATCAGCCTGACCGTTGCATCGAGCTTTGCCAGACGTAGCGAGATCTTCGAGGCCCAGCTCAAGGGCGACGGGGGCTTGCGCCGCTCGCAGCTCGAGGAATTCGTGCAGTCCTCGCGCGACGCCTCGCAGCAGCTCGTCGCCAACCTGCAGCGCGCCGGCGAGCTGATCCAGTCGTTCAAGCAGGTCGCGGTCGACCGCTCCCATGCCGAACGGCGGCAGTTCAGCTTAAGCGAAGCCACCGACCAGATTATCGCCAGCCTGCGCCCGGTGCTGAAGCGCTCGCCGATCACGCTTCAGGTCGACGTGCCCGAGGGGCTGCTGCTCGACGGGTATCCCGGCTCCTACGGCCAGATCCTGACCAATCTCTTCCTCAACGCCGCCAACCACGCCTTCGCCGACGGCCGCGCCGGCACGATCGCGATCTCGGCGCGGCCGCGCGGGGCCGACGACATTGAGATCAGCTTCGCCGATGACGGGGCCGGCATGACCCCGGACGTGCAGCGCCAGGCCTTTGACCCTTTCTTTACCACCCGGCGCAATGAAGGTGGCACGGGACTTGGCCTGCATATCGTCTATAACCTCGTCACCCAGCAGCTCGGCGGCCGTATGATGCTGGAATCCAAGCTGGGACAAGGCACTACTTTTCGCATTATCATGCCCCGCATCGCCAAGGGCGCGCAAAGCACAGAAAGTGACGGGACTTCTCAATGGCCGAACAGGACGATGTCCTCCACCTGATCGACGACACCGGTACCGCGTCGGAGGATGCCAACGCCCGAAAATGGAAGATCGCCGTCATCGACGACGATCCGGCCGTGCATGACGGCACCCGCTTCGCGCTGTCCGACTACAGCCTCAACGGCCAGAGCCTGGAGATCCTGTCGGCCTATTCGGCGGCGGAAGGTCGCAAGCTGATGGCCGAGCACGGCGACATCGCCGCCGTGCTGCTCGACGTCATCATGGAGACCGACGTCGCCGGCCTCGAGCTCGTCGAATTCATCCGCAACGAGATCAAGAACGAGACCGTCCGCATCATCCTGCGCACCGGCCAGCCCGGCCAAGCGCCGGAGCGGCGCGTGATCGTGCAGTACGACATCAACGACTACAAGGCCAAGACCGAGCTCACCGCCGACAAGCTGTTCACCTCGCTGACCGCCGCGCTGCGCTCCTATCAGCAGCTCGAGCGCATGGTGCAGACACGCCGCGGGCTCGAGATCATCATCGACGCCGCCTCGACGCTTTACGACTTCAAGTCGATGCAGCGGCTCGCCGAGGGCGTGCTGACCCAGCTCGCCTCACTGCTCAACGTCGACTGCGCCGGCATCCTGGTCCTGCGCGACAATGGCGGGGTCGACCCCGAACTCTCGGTGCTCGCCGGCAGCGGCTGCTACAGCCGCTTCATCGGCACCACCTCGTCAAAGGCGCTCGACCCCGAATTGCGCGAGATGGTGGAGGCCGCGTTCCAGCGCCGCAAGAACGAATTCGCCGACCACCGCAGCGTGATCTATTTGCGCACCGGAAGCGGCCGCGAGGTGGTGGTGCTGCTGCAGGCCGAGCGCGAGCTGTCGGAGACCGACCGCTCGCTGGTCGAGATCTTCTCCAGCCGGCTCTCGATCGCCTTCGACAACGTGATCCTCTACCAGCAGCTCCAGGACGCCAACACGCAGCTGGAGGACCGTGTCGCCCAGCGCACCCGCGCGCTGATGCAGGCCAACCGCCGCCTCTCCGCGCAATGGCTGCGGCTGCAGCGCGCCAACGGCTTCAAGAACGAGATTTTGGGCACCGTCGCGCACGATCTGAAGAATCCGCTCGGCGTCATCCTCGGCCGCACCGAGATGCTGAAGGAGCTGATCTCGACCGGCGCCTCGCAAAGCGGCGTGGTCGCCCAGGTCGATCACATCCGCGACGCCACCAAGCGGTTGACCACGATGGTCGATCATTTGATCTCGGACGCGATGGCCGATGCCTTCGACATCACCATCCGCCGCGAGCCAGTCGACGTCGCGGGCCTGGTCAAGGAGGTCGCCGAAGCCAACCAGCCGCTCGCCGTCAACAAGCAGCAAACGATCAGCGTCGCCGCGCCGCCCAACATCGTCACCATGTGCGACACCGACCGCATCCGCGAGGCGATCGACAACCTCATCAGCAACGCCATCAAATACTCGCCGATCGGCGGCAAGATCGCCGTGGCCGTGACCCATGAGGGCAGCGAAACCATCGTCCGCGTCAGCGACGAGGGCGCCGGCCTGTCGCCGGAGGATCTCGGCCGCCTGTTCGGCCGGTTCCAGCGGCTGTCAGCAAAGCCGACCGCCGGCGAGAGCTCGACGGGGCTTGGGTTATCCATCGTGAAGCGTATTATCGACATGCATGGCGGCGAGGTGACGGCCGACAGCGACGGGCCCGGCACGGGCTCGACCTTCACCATCACGCTCCCCGCGACTGAAATGCCGTGATCTCAGGACCATGACCCAAAGCCAGCACATCATGATCGTCGACGACGAGGCCCCGGCCCGGGAGATGGTCGGCGATTATCTCAAGATGCACGGCTTCACCGTGACGCTGTGCGACGGCGGCAAGTCCTTGCGCGCCGCGATCCAGGGCAGCATGCCCGACCTCGTCGTGCTCGATCTCAACATGCCCGAGGAAGATGGGCTCTCGATCATCCGCGACCTCAAGAGCCGCATCAACGTGCCCGTGATCATGCTCACGGCGACCGCGAGCCCGATCGACCGCGTCGTCGGGCTCGAGCTCGGCGCCGATGATTACGTGGCAAAACCCTGCGAGCTGCGCGAGCTGATGGCGCGCATTCGTTCGGTGCTGCGGCGGAGCGGGCCGGCCAAGGCTGCTGCGCCGGACGTCGGCGCTGCGAAATCCGACAAGGATCAATTGGTGCGCTTTGGCACCAAATGGCTCGATCTCGAAGCGCAGGCGTTGCGCGACGACGAGGGCAACGAGCATCCGCTGACCGCGTCCGAGTTCGGTCTGCTCAAGGTGTTCGCCGCCAATCCGAAGCGCGTGCTGTCGCGCGAGCGCCTGCTGGAGCTCGCCAATGCGCGCGACGCCGAAGCCTTCGATCGCGCCGTCGACCTCCGCATCATGCGCATCCGCCGCAAGATCGAGCCCGATCCCGCCAAGCCCGCCGTGATCCGCACCATCCGCGGCGGCGGCTATCTGTTCTCGCCAGCCGGCGAGAAGGCGTAGGGCGGCATCCCCCGCGGGGTCGTCCTGGCGAAAGCCAGGCCCCATTACCCCAACAGGCCCTGGGCGCGTGGGCTGATAACCACGAGTCTTCGCCAAACCCAATCCTGTGGCTATGGGTCCTGGCTTTCGCCAGGACGACGCTTGAGGCGGCAGCGAACGCAGGAGCCCGAATTACGTTCCAAGCCGTTCCTCAGCCCGCCAAACTTCCACCCCCGTATTTCCCGTACATTGAAATTCCACACTTTTTCGCTCCGAATGTTTCGTCGTACCCCTTTCGACGAAACAATTTGGCGGCGCACGAAACCATTTTCCGCTTTTCGTGCAGACGTCCCGAAACGTTGGCTGATTAACACTTTCCCTCAAGGAAACGCCGCTCGGTCGCGGCGCTACGGGGAGCTAGTTTCATGCCGAACGTCATTGCCATCAACGCCCAGGCCAGCCAAAGCATCATTGCCGTTCAGGCGACTTCGGACGACATGCTTCTCGAAAGCATTGCCGGCGGCAACCGGACGGCCATGCATATCCTCTATTGCCGGCACAATGTGCGGGTTTACCGTTTCATCCTGCGCATCGTGCGCGATGCCACCACGGCGGAAGACCTCGTCAGCCAGGTGTTTTTGGACGTGTGGCGGACCGCCGGCCAATTCCAGGGCCGCTCGCAGGTCTCGACCTGGCTGCTCTCGATCGCCCGCTTCAAGGCGCTGACCGCGATGCGCCAGCGCCGTTTCGAGGACATCGACCAGGAGGATGTGCGTCAGATCCCCGACGATTCCGACACGCCGGAGACCTCGCTCGATCGCAGCGACACCAGCGCTATCCTGCGCGCCTGCGTGCAGAAGCTGTCGCCCGCACATCGCGAGATCATCAACCTCGTCTACTACCACGAGAAGTCGGTGGAGGAGGTCGGCCGGATCATCGGCATCCCCCAGAGCACGGTGAAGACGCGGATGTTCTACGCCCGCAAGCAGCTCGCCGATTTGCTTAAGGGCGCCGGCGTCGATCGCTTCGCCGCCTAAACTCAACGGATTCAATGGGATAGGGCCGCGCCTTTGGCTCTGTCCCCGGACACGGAAGTGTTACCGCCGACGAAACAATTGAAACAAACCACAACATCAGGCGGAAAAACTTCCCTCCTATAAAGCCCACATACGGTTTTGGTTAAACCTCCCAAGGACCTCCAACGACCCGGACGGGATGCCCCCCTCCGGGTCGTTTTGTGTTTGCGGGAAGGTGTGGCGGCAGGCTCCCGCCTCTCCCGCGTGCGGGAGAGGCCGACGCGCCCGGGGCGATGCGAAGCATCGTCCCGCGTGCGGCGGGTGAGGGTTTTTCCATCTTGGGGAGTGTCCCGTTGCGGAGACACCCTCTCCCCAACCCTCCCCCCGTTGTCGCCGACGCAATTGCCCTACAAAGACAGCGGCTTCGTCACGAGCGCGTGACGGCGCGTAACGATCCACGCATCCATCCCGAACAGCCCTCGTGACTTCCTCCACGAGTGCCCGATGCTCGAACTTCTCTTCGCCGTGCTTGCCGGCATCCTCACCATCGCCGCGCCGTGCACGCTGCCGATGCTGCCGATGCTGCTCGGCGCCTCGATCGGGCGCGCGGGGCACTTGCGGCCGGCGATGATCGCGCTCGGCTTCGTCATGTCGTTCTCGGCGACCGCGCTGCTGCTCGGTGCGATCACGCGGCTGTTCGATTTCGATCCGAACGTGCTGCGCGAGGCGGCGTCGATCCTGCTGCTCGGCTTCGGCCTGTTGATGCTGTGGCCGGCGCCGTTCGAATGGCTGTCGATCCGGCTCAATGGCTGGCTCGACCTCGGCAATTCCAGCGCCACCCAGCGCGAGGGCGCGCTGGGCGGGCTCGTGCTCGGCACCACGCTCGGCCTGGTCTGGACGCCCTGCGCCGGCCCCGTGCTCGGCTCGATCCTGACGCTGGTTGCGACCTCGAAGAACTTGGCCTGGGCCGGCACGCTGCTGGTCGCCTACGCCATCGGCGCGGCGATCCCGATGCTCGCGATCGCCTATGGCGGCCAGGCCGCGACCACGCGGGTGCGCAGCCTCGCCCGCATCTCGCCGCGGCTGCAGCAGGGTTTTGGAATCGTTGTGATCGCCTTCGCGGTCGCCGCCTATTTCCAATACGACACGCTGTTCGTGGCGTGGCTCACCGGCTTCTATCCCACCGGCCAGATCGGCCTGTGATCATCGCGCATCTCAACCGGAGGACTCGTCCATGACTTTCAAATTGCTCACCGTGGCCGCCGCCCTGATCGGCATGGCCGGATCAGGCGCCGTCATCCCCGGCATCTGCGACGAGGCCGCGCGCGCCGCCGCCATCGTCACCGCCGCCGCGAGCCAGCAGACCGCGCCCGACTTCACCGGCATCAACAACTGGTTCAACTCGAAACCTCTGAGCATGGCCGACCTGCGCGGCAAGGTCGTGCTGGTCGACTTCTGGACCTATGGCTGCGTCAACTGCGTCAACACGCTGCCGCACGTCACCGACCTCTACGCCAAGTACAAGGACAAAGGTCTCGTCGTGGTCGGCGTGCATACGCCGGAATTCCCGTTCGAGCGTTCCGCCTCCAATTTGCAGGCTGCGCTGAAACGCCACGGCATCACCTATCCGGTGGCGCAGGACAATGATTCCAAAACCTGGAACGCCTACCGCAACCGATATTGGCCGGCGCAATACATCATCGACCAGACCGGCAAGATCGTGTTCCAGCACGAAGGTGAAGGCAGCTACGACCAGATCGACGGTACGGTGGCGCGGCTCCTGAACGTGAACAGCTGATGCCGCGCCGACATCGCGCGGCCGGATTCATCTGTCGTCCTTGTTGCTTGACTCCACGGACCCGTCCGTGGAGTTTCGCATCGACGAAATCAGCCGCCCGCGATGGACGACGCGACCACCAGCAACGACATCCGCCTTCGTGAAGGCTCCTCGATCGCGCAGCGGCTGATCATGGCCGGCTCTGCGGCCGCGGTTGCGCTGTGCTTCACGCCCGGCCTGTTCACGCACGACACACTGGAAGTGATCATCTCGGTGGCCGCGCTCCTCCTGGGCGCGGCATTCGTCTGTGGCATCATGCTGGCGCCGGCGGTGGTGTGGATCATCACCCCGAACGAGATCCTGATCGGGCAACAGCGTCCCTTCGGAAAGCTCCGCACGCGGCTCGTCGCCAAGGACGACGTCAGGGAATTGCAGGTTCCCGGCAGCAAGCGGGCGAAAGCCCGTTTCCAGCTGGCCTTCACGCTGGCCTCCGGGGAACGCTTGACGTCTCCGCCGATCTCCGACGTCACGCATGTGCGCGACACCGTCGCCCGGATCGCCGCGCAATTCGGCGTTCCCAATGTCGAGGCACCCAGCAATCCGCTCGATGCCAGCAATCCCGAGATGCATCTCGGCGAACCTCTCGAGCCGTTTCCCACGCGCGACATCCGCATCGTTGCATTGATCGCCGTCGCACTGTGCGCCGTTCCCTACGCCTACAAGCTCTGGCGCGGCCTGCCGCCCGGCCCGATCGACATCATGCTGCTGCCGGTTGGCGCGATCGCCGCGTTCGCCGTGCACAGATACGCCAATCTCGTGACCGGCGCCTTCTGGATCATCCGGCAAGGGGACATTCGCGTCGAACGCCTGTGGGGCGACGGCACGCCGCGCGCCGACCATATCGAGGGGCACGACGTGAAGACGATCACGGTCGAGCGCCGCGGCCGGTCCGAGGACGAGCATTGCATCGTGGTGATCCGGCTGCACTCCGGACGGCGCTTTCGCAGCCCCCGCATCGGATCGCGGCTCGAGGCCCGCGCCGTAGGCGCAGAAATCGTCCGGCGGCTCGGGATCGCGGCGGAGAGCAACCGGATCTGATTGGCGTCTAGCGCCAATTGTCGAAGTTGATCTCACCGCGAGTTTGCTCCGCCTCTCCCGCTTGCGGGAGAGGCCGACGCGTCCCGGGCGATGCGAAGCATCGTCCCGAGCGCGGCGGGTGAGGGCTCTCACCGCACTGGGATCGCCTCCGCAATTCTCGACAATCCCGACGCGGAGACACCCCCACCCCCGCCCTCCCCCGCAAGCGGGAGAGGGAGCCCACTGCCGATGCCGAAGCATTATTCACGCCATATGCGATAGCCCTACGCTTGCGGGAGAGGTCGGCGCCCCAGGGCGATGCGCAGCATCGTCCCGCGCGCCGGGTGAGGGCTCTCTCCTCTTGGGGAATCCCACCGCGGCGACACCCTCTCCCCAGCCCTCCCCCGCAAGCGGGGGAGGGAGCGCACCGAGCCAGGGCGCCACGATCACTGCTTTTCGCGCCATCCCCTGTTTGTGGCATTGCCCGGCGCGTCAAAAAACCAAAGCATTGCCGTGACATATCAGGGCGGCGCGCCATCAACTTGCCATGAACTTGCCCCTCAGGTTTGATGGTGCTGAATGATTTGCGCTGTGGCAGCGGGGAGAGCTTTACATGACGGATTTTCGTCGCCTGACCGGGATGCTTGTGGCTGCGATCGGCCTGATCCTGTCGACGCCGCAAGCCTTCGCCCAGCAGCCTGACCGCGGCGACGAGCCGGGCCTGATCGCCGACGACGCCTACCAGCTCGACCCGGAATGGCAGAAGCAGGTCGTGTACTTCCGCACCACCGAGGCGCCCGGCACCATCATCATCTCGACTGCCGAGCGTCATCTTTACCTGGTGCAGCCGGGCGGGCGCGCGATCCGCTACGGCATCGGCGTCGGCCGCGACGGTTTTCAGTGGCAGGGGCTGGTGAACATCACCAACAAGAAGGAGTGGCCGGACTGGACGCCGCCGCCGGAGATGATCCAGCGCCAACCCTATCTGCCGCGCTTCATGGCCGGCGGCCCCGGCAATCCGCTAGGGGCCCGCGCCATGTATCTCGGCACCACCGTCTACCGCATCCACGGCACCAACCGTCCTGATACGATCGGCACCAAGGTGTCCTCGGGCTGCTTCCGTCTCGTCAACAACGACGTCGCCGATCTCTACGATCGCGTCCCTGTCGGGACCAAGGTCGTCATCCGGCAGAAGCCCGAGCTCTAATCTTCTTCGCCTTCGCGAATATTCCATTTCCCGATTTTTCGAGAGAGCAACATGATGCGCACTTTTCGAGGCGGCCTGCTGATCGGGCTCGCGGCCGCCGTGCTGGTCGCCGTCCTGGCCATCGTCTATGAATTCTACGACACCCGCACGCTGAAGCGCACCGTGCGCCGCGGCGAAGTGCTGTGCGGCGTCAACAAGGGCCTGCCCGGCTTCTCGATCCCCGACGACAAGGGCAACTGGACCGGCTTCGACGTCGATTTCTGCCGCGCGGTGGCCGCGGCGATCTTCAACGATCCGGCCAAGGCGAAGTTCGTCGCACTCGACGCCAGCGAGCGCTTCAAGGAATTGCAGAGCCGGAAGGTGGACATCCTCTCGCGCAACTCGACCTGGAGCATGGCGCGCGAGCTCGACTACGACCTCTATTTCCCGGCGGTCGCCTATTATGACGGCGCAGGTTTCATGCTGCCGCGTTCGCGCAACAAGGAGACCTCGCTGGACCTGACCGGCAGCAAGGTCTGCGTCCAGTCCGGCACTACGACGGCACTCAACGTCGCCGATTACTTCCGTGCCAACAACATGAAGTATGACGAGGTGAAGTTCGACAAGCTCGACGACGTCGTGAAAGCCTACGACACCGGCAAGTGCGACACGCTGAGCGCCGACGTTTCCCAGCTCTATGCGCTGCGGCTGAACCTCGCAAAACCCGGCGACCAAATGATCCTGCCGGACATGATCTCCAAGGAGCCACTCGCCCCCGTCGTGCGCCAGCGCGACGACGACTGGATGATGATCGTGAAGTGGACGCTGTATGCGATGATCAACGCCGAGGAGCTCGGCGTCACCTCGGAGAACATCGACGAGGCCCTGAAGTCGAAGAAGCCGGAAGTGATGCGCCTCGTCGGCACCGAGGGCAATTACGGCGAACAGCTCGGCCTCACCAAGGACTGGGCCGTCCGCATCATCCGCCACGTCGGCAATTACGGCGAGATGTACGAGCGCAACATCGGCGAGAAGTCGAAGCTGAAGATCCCGCGCGGCATGAACCAGCTGTGGAATGCCGGCGGCGTGCAGTACGCACCGCCGATGCGGTAGGCGGCGGTCTCGCCGCCGTCATTGCGAGCGAAGCGAAGCAATCCAGACTACCTCCGCGGTGACGGACTGGATTGCTTCATCGCCAGCGCAAAATTGCTTCGCAATTTTGTCGCAGGCTCCTCGCAATGACGGGCTTGGGGCAGGCGCTCTCCACACTCTCAACTGTCATCGCCCGGCTTGACCGGGCGATCCAGTATTCCGAGACGCCAATCGTATGCGGAGAAGCCGCGGCGTACTGGATCGCCCGCCTTCGCGGGCGATGACAGCGGAGAACGAGGCGGCTGCCCCGCCTCAATACCCCCGCGCCCGCGCCAGCTGCTCGGTGTGGTAGTTGGCGTCGCCGAACAGCTCCTCGCACACGCGCGCGCGCTTCATGAAGAAGCCGATGTCAAACTGGTCGGTCATGCCCATGCCGCCGTGCATCTGCACGCCTTCCTGCACTGCGTGCGTCGCGGTGGTGCCGGCGCGGGCTTTTGCCACCGCGACGCTCGATGCGGCCTTGGTGACATCAGCATCCAGCGCCTGAAGCGCCTTCATCACGGCGGCGCGGGTGATCTCGATGTCGACATAGAGCTCGGCGGCGCGGTGCTGCAGCGCCTGGAATTCGCCGATCAGCTTGCCGAATTGCTTTCGGCTCTTCAGGTACTCGACGGTGCGATTGAACACCTCGTCGCTGAGGCCGACCATTTCGGCAGCCACCGCGCCCCGGCCGACGTCGAGCACGCCATCGAGCAGGCTTGCGCCCTGATCGAGCTCGCCGAGCACGCTGTCGGCATTGACCTCGACATTGGCGAATTCGATCCGCGCCGCGTTGTGCGCATCGACCATGATGGTGCGCTCGACCGCGATGCCCTTCGCCTTGGGGTCGACCAGGAACAGTGTCAGGCCTTCACGCTCACCGGGAGCACCCGCGGTGCGCGCGGCGACGATGAGCAGATCGGCAACGTGGCCGTCGATAACCAGCGCCTTGGCGCCGGAGAGCTTGAAGCCGTTGCCGGCGCGCACGGCCTGCAAGTTCGTCTGGAGCGGGCGATGCTTTGCGCCCTCGTCGATCGCGAGCGTCGCAAGCAGCGAGCCGCTCGCGATCTTCGGCAGATATTCCGATTTCTGCGCCGCGTTGCCGCCACGGTTCAGCGCGGAGGCCCCGACCACGCTGGTGGCGAGGAAGGGCGAGGGCATCAAGGAGCGGCCGATCTCCTCCATGACAACACCGGCTTCGACGTGGCCGAGACCAGAGCCGCCGAACTCTTCCGGCACCAGCAGGCCGGCAAAGCCCATCTCGGCGAAGGAATGCCAAAACTCCTTGGAGAAGCCGGTGGGATCCTTGCTGTCGCGCAAGTGACGCAGGTGCGACACCGGCGCCTTGTCGCTGATCAGCCCGCGCGCGCTGTCGCGGAGCATCGATTGTTCTTCAGTGAGGACGAGGGCCATGTTCTTGTTTCCGAATTCGAAATCTATCTATGTTTGTCATTCCGGGATGGCCCGAAGGGCCAGGCCCGGAATCCATCAGGCGGCACGTAGGCCGTGAGATGGATTCTCAGATGCGCAATTGCCCATCGTAGCTCGCGCGTTGCGCGCCCCGGAATGACGCGTGGTGACAGTGTGCCTCACGCCCCCGGCAGATCCAGGATGCGCTTGGCGACGATGCCGAGCATGACCTCGGACGTGCCGCCTTCGATCGAGTTGGCCTTGGTGCGCAACCAGGCGCGCGGGCGGGCGCCCTGCTTGGAACGCTCGCTCTCCCATTCCAGCGCATCGACGCCGCCGGCCGACATCAAGATCTCGTAGCGGCGCTTGTTGAGCTCGGTGCCGTAGTACTTCATCGCGGAGGAGAATGCCGGGTGCGCCTGGCCCGCCTTGGCGAGATCGACTGCGCGCTCGGCACAGGCCGCGAGCGCGGCTTCATCCACGTCGAAGCGCGCGATCTGGCCGCGCAGCATGGCATCGTCGAGCCGCCCCAGCGCATCGGAGCCGACGGAATCCGCCGCGATCTGGCCGAGCGGACGGCCGACGCCGCGCTCGCCCATGCCCGAGATCATCGCGCGCTCGTGCTGGAGCAGATATTTTGCGACGTCCCAGCCGCGGTTGACGGTGCCGACCACGCGCGACTTCGGCACGCGGACGCCGTCGAAAAAGGTTTCGCAGAACGGCGAGTAGCCGGAGATCAACAGGATCGGCTTGGTCGAGACGCCCTTCGAGGTCATGTCGAACAGAATGAAACTGATGCCGTCGTGCTTCTTGGCAGCGGGATCGGTGCGGACCAGGCAGAAGATCCAGTCGGCGTAATTGGCATAGGACGTCCAGATCTTCTGGCCGGTGATGATGAAGTCGTCGCCGTCGCTCTCGGCACGGGTCTGCAGCGAGGCGAGATCGGAACCGGCATTCGGCTCGGAATAGCCCTGGCACCAGCGAATCTCGCCCGCGGCGATCTTCGGCAGATGTTCCTTCTTCTGGGCGTCGTTGCCGTATTTCAAGAGCGCCGGCCCGAGCATCCAGATGCCGAAGCTCGACAGCGGCGGCCTTGCGCCGATCCGCGCCATCTCCGCGCGTAGCACCTTGTGCTCGGCAGCGCTCAGGCCACCGCCGCCATACTCCTTCGGCCAATCAGGCACGGTCCAGCCCTTGTCGCGCATGCGTTCGAACCAGATGCGCTGCGGCTCGGACGAGAATTTTGCGTTGCGCCCGCCCCAGAACACGTCGGTATCGGATGTCGCGGGCTTGCGCATCTCCGGCGGGCAATTGGCTTCCAGCCAGGCGCGCGTCTCGTTGCGGAATGTTTCGAGATCGGCGGTTTCAGAATCTGTCATGGGTCGTTTCCATCAATCAAAATCGACTTGTTGCCGCCGACTCTGAGCCATCGCCTCGTGGAATTCAACCACTTCCGCAGCCCGCATTCGGCTATAGTCGCCGCCACGGCGAGCCTTGAAAACAAAGAGGAAACAACAATGCGCCTAAAGCTTCTTTCGCCTTGCGAAATGAACGAGAGCCAGCGCCAGACCTATGACGAGTCGATTGCCGGCAAGCGCGGCAAACCGCCGGCGCCGATGATGGCCTGGCTCAACAGCCCGGAGATGGCGCGTCACGCCACGCGGCTCGGCGAAGTGCTGCGCTTCGACACGATCTTCCCGGCCAAGCTCTCGGAGATCGCGATCCTGGTCACGGCGCGGCACTGGACCGCGCATTACGAATGGTATGCGCATAAGCGCCTGGCGCTTGCGGGCGGCATGAAGCTTGAGATCATCGAGGCGATCCGCGACCGCCGCACGCCTGAGTTCGACGATCCCAAGGGCAAGATGATCTACGACGTCGCGAAATCGCTGCATGAGGGCCACAGCGTCGAGAAGGGCCTCTATGATGCGGCGGTCAAGCTGCTCAGCGAACGCGGCGTCGTCGAGATCATCGGGCTGTGCGGCTATTACACCATGGTGTCGATGACGCTGAACACGTTCGAGTTTGGCCTGCCGGAGAGCGAGGTCTCGGAGCTGGCTTAGTTTCCCATTCGGAAACGAAGAGTTTCAGGGTGAGCCGGTAGCACTGTCCCGAGGCTCGCCTTATGTGGAGTCCATCAACGGAGCAGCCACATGTCGCAGAACCAAGCCGTCGCCGCCGGCACCAGGATCGGCCACGTCCATCTCAAGGTCGCCGATCTCGATCGTGCGCTCGGCTTCTATTGCGGCGTGCTCGGCTTCGAGCTGATGCAACGCATGGGCTCCGGCGCGGCCTTCATCTCAGCCGGCGGCTATCATCACCACATCGGGCTCAACACCTGGGAGAGCAAGGGCGGCTCGCCGCCGCCGCCGGGCACGACTGGGCTCTATCACACCGCGATCCTGTATCCGACCAGGCCGGCGCTGGCGGATGCGCTGCACCGGGTGCTGACGGCTGGCATTGCGCTGGATGGTGCCAGCGACCACGGCGTCAGCGAGGCGCTGTATTTGCGCGACCCCGACCAGAACGGCGTCGAGCTGTATTGGGACAAGCCGAGGGAGCAATGGCCGTTCGGGCCGGACGGGAAGCTCGCGATGTTCACGAAACGGCTGGACGTGGAGGATTTGCTGAAGCAGCGGGAGGCATGAGCACCGCTCCCTCCCCTCGTCATTGCGAGCCACCGGGTCCGCGCGAAGCGCGGCCCGATGACAGGCTCCGCGAAGCAATACAGAATCCCGCCGCGGCGGCAGTCTGGATTGCTTCGTCGCATCAGCGCGAAATTGCTCCGCAATTTTGTCGCGAGCTCCTCGCAATGACGGAGTCGGTTGAAGCGGCGTCGCGTTATTGGGACGAATATCCCGTAGTCCCGTAGGGTGGGCAAAGCGGAGCGTGCCCACCGATTCTTGCGGCACGCGTGGAGAGACAGATGGTGGGCACGGCGCTATGCGCCTTTGCCCACCCTACGAGAGCTTCGATTGCGGCCTCCCCGCACCATGATCAGCGCTGCTGCCGCCACCTCCAGCGCGATGCAGAGATAGAACGGCAGCGCGTACCCTCCGGAGAGATCGCGCAGGAAGCCGACGACGCCCGGGCCGAAGGCGTAGGTCACCTGGTTGATCGCGGTGTTGAGGCTGATCAGCACGCCGAAGGAGGCACTGTCGAACTCCTGCTGCACGATCAGCGACGGCAGCGTGATGAGGTTGCCGACGGAGAAGCCGAACACCGCGCAGGCCGCGATCAGCACATAGTCGTTGTGCAGGTTGATGACGACACACAACGCCGCGGCCTGGCTGAGGAACGATAGCGCCGAGGCCAGCCGCTGGTTGAGGCGGTCGATCACCAGCGAGAACAGCACGCGGCCGACCACGGCCATCGCCGTCAGCACGGCGACCGCGACCGCCGCGCGCTCGCGGCCGATCACGGGATCGAGGAACGAGATCAGGTGCACGATGAAGCCGACCTGCGCGAACAGCACCAGCGCGAAGGCAATCGTCACCGAGAGGAAGCCGACGTCACGCAGCGCCTGCGCACGGATCTGCGTCGACGATTGCAGCTTCGGCTTCGCCGCTGCATGCCAGCCGTGAAGATCAGGCGGCCGGCCGACGAGAACGAGAATGACCGGCAGGAGCAGCACCAGCATGGCGCCGGCAGCGGCGTACATCGCGCTGGCGAAGCCGACATGGCCGATCAACGCTACCAGCAGCGGCACGCCGACGATGCCGCCAAAACTGGCACCGTTCAGCGCGAGGCTGATCGCCATGCCGCGCTTGGCATCGAACCACAGGCTGATCGTGTTGGTGATCATGGCGAGACTGGTGCCGGCCCAACCGAAGGCGAGCACGGCATTGGCGAGATAGAGCTGCCAGGGTTCGCGCACCGCGCCGATCGTGATAGCGGCCGCTGCCATCGCCAGCGTGCCCGCGATCAGGCAGAGCCGCGGACCGTATTTGTGGACGGCCTCGCCGACGAAGACGACCAGCAGCGCGCCGAACAGATAGAAGAAGGTCGTGCCCGACGAGATCAGTGAGGCCGACCAGCCGTGCGCGCGCTGGAGCTCGGCGACATAGACGCTCTGGCCGTAGAAGCCGAGTCCCCAGCCGAAGGTCGCGAGCAGGAAGCAGACCGCGACGATACGCCAGCCTTCGTAGCGGAGGGTGGATTCGTCGACGGGAGCGGCGTGACGGGGGTTGTCGAGCATTCGCGCTTCTCCTTGGTTTCCCCCGCGAGCGCTTGCCTGGCTACGCTCGTCCAATCGATGACGAGCATCATGTAACAACCCGGCCTCCGAAAATCACTTCGACGGCGATCGAAGCATCAACGCTGCTGACAGCCTCCTGCCAACTCAGATCGCATCCGGGAACTCGCCCATCGCCGCGTCGAGACGAGCCTTGCGGCGACGCGCCCAGGACGCCAGCGACAGCACGGCGAGGCCGAGCACCACCGGCGGGAACACCACCATGTTCACCGCGGACCAGCCGTAATTGGCGAGCAGCTGGCCGGAGGAGAACGAGCCAATCGCCATCATCCCGAACACCAGGAAATCGTTGAACGCCTGCACCTTGTTGCGCTCCTGCGGACGGTGCGTCTCCAGCACCAGCGCGGAGGCGCCGATGAAGGAGAAATTCCACCCCACACCCAGCACGATCAGCGTCGCCCAGAAATGCATTGCTGTGATCCCGGAAAGGCCGATGCCGGCGGCGCCTGCCTCCAGCAGCAGGCCGGCCGCGACCACCTTCGGAGCACCGAAGCGCGCGATCAGCGCACCCGTAAAGAAGCTCGGCCCGTACATGGCGACGATGTGCCATTGAATGCCGAAATTGGAATCGGATACGCCGAGGCCGCACAGCTTCATGGCGAGCGGCGCCGAGGTCATCACCAGGTTCATCATGGGATAGGCGATGACGCCGCACAAAGCGGCCGCGATGAAGCGCGGCTGGGTCACGATGTCGAGCAGCGGCCGTCCGCTATGCAGATCGGCCGCCGCGGGCTTGGGCATGTCGACGCCGGCGACGATGCCCATCGCGACCAGCGCCACCGCCGCCTGCACCAGGAAGCTGAAGGCGAACAGATAAGGCTGCCAGACGTCCATGGTCCACTGCACGAGCTGCGGACCGAGCACGCCGGCGAACACGCCGCCCGCCATCACCCAGGACACCGCCTTGGGCCGGTAAGCCGCGCTGGCGCCGTCGGCGGCGGCGAAGCGATAGGATTGCGCCACCGCGCCATAGAGGCCGCCGAGGAAGGTCGCGAAGCAGAACAGCGCGAAGGAGGCGTGCAGGATCGCGAAACAGCCGGTGAGGCCGGTGAGCGTGCCGAAGCCCGTGCCGATGACGAAGGCGGCGCGTCGACCGAAGCGGCGCGAGATCGCGCCGGTCGGCAGCGTGCCGGCGGCGAGCCCCAGCACGTACATCGACAGCGGCACGGTCGCGAGCGACATGTCGGGTGCGAGCGTGGCGCCGACGATCGAGCCGGTGGCGAAGATCACCGCCGAATTGGCGCCGGTCAGCGCCTGCGCGGCGGCAAGGCGCATCACATTGGCACGCGCGCGCGTGTCGTCAGCGATTTCGGCAGTCGCGGTCACATCTAACATCGGTATTTCCGCCCCAAAGGGCTCTCGTTGATTTCCGGCACTATGGAGGGGCGCTGATGGGCGGACAACCGGCGCAAACGGACGCGGGCCATGCCTCTGACGCAATCGGACGGATGATAGCGGGCCGCGCCCTTGACGGCTTGCGCTCGATCAAATCCTATCCGCCGCGATCTTCCTGGAGTTTTGCTCATGACCGTCGACGACAGGCCTACGCTCAGCGCTCCCGACGACGATCCCTGGCTGTGGCTGGAGGAGATCGAGGGCACGCAGGCGCTCGATTTCGTCGAGCGGCAGAATGAATTGACGCTCAAAGCGTTCGGCGGCAAAGCCTTCGAGCACGACCGCGACACCCTCGCGGCGATCTACGATCGGCCCGACAACATTCCCTATGTCAGCCGGCGCGGCAGCGATCTGCACAATCTCTGGAAGGACGCCACCAATCCGCGCGGCCTGTGGCGACGGACGACGCTGGCGGAGTTTCGCAAAGCCAATCCAGCGTGGGAGACCATGCTGGATATCGACCAGCTTGCGGCGAGCGAAGGCGAGGACTGGCTGCTGAGCCAGATCGTCACGATGCCGGGACGCTCGCGGGCGATACTGAGCCTGTCGCGCGGCGGCAGTGATGCCGTGACGTTGCGCGAGTTCGACATGGACACCAGGAGCTTCGTGGCCGGCGGGTTCACGCTGCCGGAAGCGAAGGGCGGCGTGGATTGGCTCGATGCGGACACGCTGCTGCTGTCGAGCGCGCATGGCGAGGGCATGGCCACGAGCTCGGGATATGCACGGACCGTGCGGCTGTGGCGTCGCGGCCAGACTGTCGATCAGGCGCAAACAATCATCGAAACCGCCGCCGATCACATGATGATCTATGGCAGCGCCGATGACACCGGAGCGGAGCCGCGGGTCTGGCTCGTCGATCAGATCGACTTCTTCAATCACGCCATCTGGCTGCGCGATGCGACTGGTGCGACGACGAAGCTCGACCTGCCGACCGGCATCTGGATGCAGGCGCATGGCGACTGGTTCGCGATCAAGCTGCGCAGGGACTGGTCCATCGAAGGCCGGACCTACACCGCTGACACGGTGCTCGGCATTTCGCTGTCGGCGTTTCTCGCCGGCAGCCGCGATTTTTCGGTGCTGTTCGAACCGGCGCCGCGGCGCGCGTTGCAAGGTCTGTTCTGGGCGGCGGGCAAGCTCGTGCTGTCAATCCTCGACGAGTTGCGCCCATGCTTCGAGATCTGCACGCCATCCGCTGCCGGCTGGAGCCGCGACACGCTTCCCGGCCTGCCGCAGATCGGCGTGGTCGACGTCTGGCTGCTCGATCGCCATCCGTCCGAGAGCAATGGCGACCTGCTCGCCAATGTCCAGGATCCGCTGACGCCGCCATCGCTGCTGCTGATCGCACGCGGCGTCACCAGCCCGACCGTGCTGAAGCAAGCGCCGAGGACGTTCACCGCCGATGGTCTCGTCGTGACGCAGCACGAGGCCATCTCGATCGACGGCGAGCGCATTCCCTACGTGCAAACCGGCCCCGCCAACGAGGCCGGCGATGCGCCGGTCTATATGAGCGCCTATGGCGGCTTCGCCCATTCGGTGAAGCCGTATTACAACCCTTCGCTCGGCAAGCTGTGGCTGGAGCGCGGCGGCACGACGGTGCAGGCGAATTTGCGCGGCGGCGGCGAGTTCGGCACGCGCTGGCACGATGCCGGCCGGCTCGCCGGCAAGAAACTGTCGCATGACGATTTCGCCGCCGTCGCCGCCGATCTCGTCCGCCGCGGCGTGACGACAGCAAAGCGCATCGCCGCACAGGGTGGATCGAACGGCGGCATCCTCATCACCAACATGCTGGTGCGCTACCCCGAGCGTTTCGGCGCGCTGTTCTGCACCATTCCGCTGATCGATATGCGCCGCTACACGAAGTTGCTCGCGGGCGCGAGCTGGATCGCGGAATATGGCGACCCCGACAAGGTGGAGGAATGGGCGTGGCTGAAGACGTATTCGGCCTATCACAATGTGAGGGACGGCCAGGCCTATCCGCCGATCCTGATCGCCACCACGCGGCGCGACGACCGCGTCCATCCCGGCCACGCGCGCAAGATGGCCGCCAAGCTTCAGGCGATGGGCTATGAGGCCTGGTTGTACGAGCCCGCGGCAGGCGGCCACGGCTACGGCAAGGACAACAAGGAGCGCGCCGGCTTCGAGGTGCTGGGTTTCCGGTTCTTGAAAGAGAAGATCGGGTGGAAAGATGGCGAGGCCTGACGGCCTCGCGCTCAGTCCCGCGAAAACACCAGCGTGAGGTTGTTCGCCGGCATCTCGATGGTATCGACGAGGCGGAGGCCCGCGCCTTGCGCCAGCGCCTCGACGTCACCGATGTCGCGCACGCCCCATTCGGGATTGCCCTCGCGCAAGGACGTGTCGAACACGGCGTTGCTGAGCGCGGTATGCTTGCCGTGGCGCTTGAACGGGCCGTAGAGAAACAGCCTGCCGTCGGCACGCAGATAGCGGCCGGCGCCGGCGAAGAGGCCCTCGGCGACGCTCCATGGCGCGATGTGAATCACGTTGGCGCAGAACACGGCGGCGAGGCTGGTCGGCCCCTGCCCGCTTTTCATCTCCGGACACCAGTCGGGATCGGTCAAATCGATCCGCAGCGGGCTGCGAATGTTTGCGAGCCCCGAATGAACGCGCCAAGCCTCGATACTCTTGAGATGGCGCTGGTTGAGGTCGCTCGGCCACCAGATCAGGCCGGGCGTGTGACGGGCGAAGTGAACCACGTGCTGCCCGGTTCCGCTGCCGAGCTCGACCACGTTGCCGGTCAAGCCGGCGAGATGTTTCTCCAGCGACGCCCAGATCGGCTCGTGATTGCGATGGAACGCCGGCGCATCGAGCCGCCCATCCGATTCGACCCGTCCGCCGTCCCTGCCAAATTCGACGAGATATTCAGCCAAGTGAGGTCCCCTTGAAAACACGAGAACGCGTTGAAAACAGGATGGGCATCAAAGCGCCCTGGAAAAGCCGGCCCGCGCCCATTGTCCTAATTGTTGGGGCCAAATCGGCCGAACCAATAATCTCTTTAATTACAATGCGGAAGATATTAACTCCATTTTCCTCCGTGCATAGTCTCGATTGTCAGGCGATGCCCTTTATGCTTTGGAACGCCTTTATTTCCGCGATCGAGATCATCGCCATAATGCCTCGGAATGCCGCCTTGACTGCCTTGTCCCGGACCCCCGTCTTGTTCCTCCTGCTGGCCATTGCCGCCGGCCTCGCTGGCCCGGCGCGGGCGCAGTCCGCCGTGGCCGACGGCCGGAAGCTCGCCTTCGAGCGCGGTAAGGGCAATTGCCTGACCTGCCACGTGATCAAGGGCGGCGACCTGCCGGGAACGATCGGGCCGGAGCTGAAGGACATCAAGGCAAAGTACCCCGACCGCAACGAACTGGCCGCGATCATCTTCGACGAAACCAAGCGCAATCCGCAAACCATGATGCCGCCGTTCGGCCGGAACCGGATTTTGACCGAGCAGGAGATCAACGCGATCGTTGATTTCCTGCAAACGCTATAACGGCCGGCACGCCAGGAGACCTCTGATGACCACGACCACCGGCCCTCACCCGACGCGACGCCTGATCCTTCAGGGCGCGGCCTCTGTCGCGCTGATCGGGCTTGGCAACCTGCCGTTCGCGGCGAGCCCTGCGCGCGCGGCGAACGACAAATATCCGGAAGAGGCCTTCAAGCAGAAGAGCGAGGCCGACGCGATCAAGGCGCTCTACGGCAAGGCGGCCGAGCCGTCCGACAAGGTCAAGCTGGATGCGCCGGAGATCGCCGAGAACGGCGGCGTGGTGCCGGTCTCGGTGACGACGACGCTCGACAAGGTCACCTCGATCTCGTTCTTCGTGGCCGAGAACCCGTTTGCGCTCGCAGCGTCCTACAAGATCGCCGATGGCACGATTCCTGGCGTCGCCAACCGGCTGAAAATGGCCAAGACCACCAAATTGGTCGCCATCGTCGAGGCCGACGGCAAGCTCTACAGCGCGACCAAGGAAGTGAAGGTCACCGTCGGCGGCTGCGGCGGCTAAGGAGAACCGAGATGGCATCCAGCATTCGCGTACGCGCCACCGCCAACGGCGACCTCACCGAGGTGCAGGCGCTGATTCAGCACCCCATGGATACCGGCCTGGTCAAGGATCCCAAGGGCGAGCTGATCCCGGCGCACTTCATCCAGGAGCTGAAGTTCGAATGTAACGGCAAGGACGTCTTCGTCGCCAATTGGGGCACTGCGGTCTCCAAGGATCCTTACGTCAAATTCAGCTTCAAGGGCGCCAAGAAGGGCGACGAGCTCAAGATCTCCTGGACCGACAACAAGGGTGCGTCGGATACGACCACCGCGAAGATTTCCTGATGAAGACCCGATCTGCCCTCCTGCTTGGCTCGCTCAGCGCCGCGCTCGTTGCGTTCGCCCTCACCTCTCCGCGCGTCGTCGCGGCCGACAAGGTCGATCCCGTCGCCGATGCCAAGGCGTTCCAGAACTTCTTCTTCCAGAAGTTTCCGAACGTGAAGCACGAGGATTTCGTCAACGGTCCTTATTCCATGAACGAGGACATGAAGCGGCAGTGGCAGGAGAAGGAGGAATTTCCTCCTTATGAGTTCGCGCTCGACGCCGGCAAGGAAATGTTCGCCACCCCGTTCAAGAACGGCAAGACTTACGCCGATTGCTTCCCGAATGGCGGCATCGGCATCCGTCAGAACTATCCCTATTTCGAAACGAAGGAAGGCAAGGTCGTCACGCTGGAGCTCGCGCTCAACCGCTGCCGCGAGGCCAATGGCGAGGCGCCCTATTCCTACGTCAAGGACGAGATGGCTTCGCTGACGGCCTACATGGCCTTCACCTCGCGCGGCAAGCCGATGGACATCAAGATCCCCGACGATCCCCGCGCGCTCGCAGCATTTGAGAACGGCAAGCGCTATTTCTACACCCGCCGCGGCCAGATGAACTTCTCCTGCGCGAGCTGCCACGTGCAGAGCCCGGGCGAGCGCATCCGTGCCGAGACCCTGGCGCCGGCGCTCGGCATCCTCAACGCGATGCCGATCTACCGGTCCGAATGGAGCGGCATGGGCACGACCAGCCGCCGCTTCGTCACCTGCAACAGCCAGACCCGCGCGGTTCCGCTGGAGCCGCAATCGGACGAATATCGCGACGTCGAATATTTTCTCTCCTACGTCGCCAACGGCCTGCCGATCTCGGGGCCGGGAGCGCGGCCATGAAGCGGACAGGTCTCCTCGCCATATTGCTTGCGTTAACCATTGCGCTGCCCTCGGCGCACGCGGCAACGGAAGCGGACTACAAGGCCGCCTATGCCGCCGCGGAAGCCGCAGCCAAGGAGGCGGCCAGCCTGCGTCACCAATGGACCACGACGGTCTCGACCCTGGCGGCGGCGAAGAAGGCGGCTGAGGGCGGCGATTTCGACCGCGCATTCGCCGCAGCGAAAGAGGCCGAGGCGCTGGCGAAGGCGTCGATCTTTCAGGCAAATTCCGAAAAAGAGGCCTGGAAGACGATGGAAATCCGCTAGACTGGGCCTGGCGCGCGAGAACATCGTGCTCCAGATCATTCTTTGAGCACGATCTTGTCGGAAAGCCGCACCACACTTTGCGCTAACACGGATCATGCTTGTGGAACAGTCGACAGCGTCGGGGGCGCGGAGAATTTGAGATGGCTATCCGGCGCCGCGATTTCCTGAAGAGCGCAGGTCTTGCCGTCGCATCTGTTGGGCTGCCGCGGCTCGCGCGCGGCGCCGACACCGCGAGCATCTATGACATCGAGCGCTTCGGCAATGCGCGCATTCTGCACATCACCGACACGCATGCGCAGCTCAACCCAGTCTTTTTTCGCGAGCCCAGCGTCAATATCGGCATCGGTGAGATGGCAGGGCGGCCGCCGCATCTGGTCGGGCGCGCCTTCCTGGAGCGCTTCGGCATCCGGTCCGACAGTGCGGATGCCTATGCCTTCACCTGCTTCGAGTTCGAGAAATCCGCGGGCCGCTTCGGCAAGCTCGGCGGCTTTGCCCATCTGAAGACGCTGGTCGACCGCTTGCGGGCCGACGCCGGGGAAAAGCATTCGCTGCTCGTCGACGGCGGCGACCTCTGGCAGGGCACGGGGCTCGCCAACGTCATGCAGGGCCGCGACATGGTCGAGGTCGCCAATCTGCTCGGCATCGAAGCGATGACCGGGCATTGGGAATTCACCTATGGCGAGCAGGCGCTGCGCGACAATCTCGAGCGCTTCAAGGGCGAGTTTCTGGCGCAGAACGTGTTCCTGAGCGAAGAGGCCGCATTCAACGACGCCCCCGCCTTCGACAAGGCCAGCGGGCGCGTGTTCAAGCCGTCGATCATCAAGGAGCTCGGTGGCCATCGCGTCGCAATCGTCGGCCAGGCTTTCCCCTATGTGCCGATCGCGCATCCCAAGCGGTTCACGCCGGACTGGACTTTTGGCATCCGCGAGGAGGAGTTGCAGAAGCATGTCGATGCCTTGCGCGGCACCGACAAGGTCGATGCCGTCATCCTGCTGTCGCACAACGGCATGGACGTCGACCTCAAGCTCGCAAGCCGCGTCACCGGCATCGATGTCATCCTCGGCGGCCATACCCATGACGCCGTGCCGCAGCCGATTCCCGTGAAAAATGCTAGTGGCACCACGCTCGTCACCAATGCCGGCTCCAACGGAAAATTTCTGGCCGTGCTCGATCTCGCGATCGGCAAGGGCAAGGTCAGCGACATTCATTATCATCTGCTGCCGGTCTTTTCCGAGCTGCTGAAGCCGGATCCTGGGATGGCCGAGCTGATCGGCCGGCTGCGCGCGCCGCACGTGACCGACTGGTCTGAGAAGATCGCAACGCCTGATCGCCTGCTCTACCGCCGCGGCAATTTCTCCGGGCCCGTCGACGAGCTGATCTGCACGGCGCTGCGCACCGAGCTCGATGCCGAGATCGCGCTGTCGCCGGGCTTCCGCTGGGGCATCACCGCGCTGTCAGGCCAGGCGCTGACCATGGAGGATCTGCTCGCGGAAACCGCGATCAGCTATCCCGAGACCTATGTGCAGGAAATGACCGGCGCACAGATCAAGGACGTGCTGGAGGACATCTGCGACAACCTCTTCAACGCGGATCCCTATTACCAGCAGGGTGGCGACATGGTGCGCGCCGGCGGGCTCAGCTACACCTGCACACTGGACGCCGCGATCGGCAGCCGCATCTCCGAGCTGAAGCTCAGTAGCGGCGAGGCGCTCAGCGCCAGCCATCGCTACAAGGTCGCAGGCTGGGCCTCGATCAACGGCCAGCAGGGCGCGCCGGTGTGGGACGTCGTCGGCAAATATCTGCGCTCGGGCCGGATGTTTCAGGAGCGGCTCGGCTCCGGCGTCACGCTGAAAGGGATCGAGGGCAATCCAGGCATTGCAGCAAAGGGATGATGCGGTCGCAACACTTATTCGCGATGATGCTGGCAGTGCTCGTCTGGGCAGCGATCCCACAGGCTTCTGCCCAGCAGGTGCCGCTGCAGGACAAGCCGTTCGCCGAGCACAAGGTCGTGCTCCAGCTCTCCGACGGCGATGCGAGGAAGCAGGCGCTGGTCTTGAGCGTCGCCAATAACCTGCTGAAGGCTTACGATCCCGACAAGATCGCGATCGAAGTGGTGGCGTTCGGTCCCGGCATCGATTTGCTGCTGTCCGGCAGCGAGCGCCGCAAGCAGGTCGAGAGCCTGATCGCGCAGGGCGTGCGCTTCGACATCTGCCTCAACACTGTCGACACGCTCGAGCGGGAGACGGGCAAGCGGCCGGAGTTCATCCAAGCTGCGACGCCGGTGCAGGTCGGAGTCGGGCAGATCCTGTTTTTGGCGGAGAACGGGTACACGGTGGTGCGGCCGTAGGCTGCGCCCCCGACACCCTCCGGGGTCGTCCCGGCGAAGGCCGGGACCCATACCGCGTGATCTTTCGAGAGGGGCGGTGGGAGTACCGAACGACTGGTCTTCGCCAAACTCCTCGTTGGGAGTATGGGTCCCGGCCTGCGCCGGGACGACACCGAATTTGTGGCGCCTGTCCCCACCTCACGCACAATAAAAATCTTCCAAATTTTCTTGTCTACACAGTGAATTGCTTCTCTTCCTGGCCCCTGACGTAGTAGAATCCTCGAAATCAGTTCCACGCCGGGTCCTGCCATGATCTTCCGCCAGCTCTTCGACAGCGTTTCGGGCACCTACAGCTATCTCGTTGCGAGCCGTCCAGGCGGCGAGGCGCTGATCCTCGATCCCGTGCTGGAGAAGGTCGATCGCTACTGCCAGCTGCTGCGCGAGCTCGACCTCAAGCTTGTCAAGGCGGTCGACACCCATCTGCACGCCGACCACGTCACCGGTCTCGGCGAGCTGCGCGACCGCACCCATTGCATGACCGTGATGGGCGATCAGACCAAGGCCGACGTCGTCGCCATGCGCGTCGCCGACGGCGACAAGGTGACGATCGAGGGCCTGTCGCTCGACGTGATGTACACGCCCGGTCACACCGACGATTCCTACTCCTATCTAATGGGCGACCGCGTCTTCACCGGCGACACGCTTCTGATCCGCGGCACCGGCCGCACCGATTTCCAGAACGGCTCATCGCGCGCGCAATACGACTCGATCTTCAACCGCCTGCTCAAGCTGCCGGACGAGACGATGGTGTTCCCGGCGCATGACTACAAGGGCGACACCGTCTCCACCATCGGCGAGGAGAAGCGCTACAATCCGCGGCTCCAGGTGCGCTCGGTCGACGAATATATCGAGCTGATGGCCAATCTGAAGCTGCCCAATCCGAAGATGATGGATGTGGCGGTCCCCGCCAACATGCATGTCGGCCTGCATCAGGAGGAGCTCGAGAAAGAGGGCCGCGTGCTCAGCGCGATCGAGGCGATCCGCATCCTCGGCCGGCCCGACGTCCTGCTCGTCGATCTGCGCGAGAGCAACGAGCGGATGAAGCACGGCATGCTCGAAGGCGCGCTGCACACGCCCTATCAATCCGTGGAGGAGAGCCTCAAGCCCGGCGGCATGCTGCGCGAGGTCGCGGCCGCCACCGGCCGCCGCGTCGTGTTCTTCTGCGCCTTCGGCGAACGTTCGGCGATGGCGGTGGCCGCCGCCAAGGAAGCCGGCCTTTCCAACACCGCCCATATCGCCGGCGGCCTGGATGCCTGGAAGAAGGCGGGCGGGCCGGTGATGCACTGAACGGCCGCCCCTTCTTGCGATAGGTCAGGTACCGCACATATTTTCCGGATAGGATCGGGTGCAGCATCACCATCCGGAACCAGTCATGGCCAAGACCGGCAAGCCGAGCCAGCCGCCCAAAATCGCGGACGACAGGACGCCGAGCGACAAGGCGAAAAAGCCCCCGCCGCCGCGCGAGATCGACGACGACTACGAGGACGGCGACATCGCAACGCCGAAGCGCGACCGCTACGGGCCAGACGACGAACCGTTGTGAGGGCGGTGCTGGCAGATTGAGTTTGACGGCGCACTGGCGCCACACCCTCCGCCGTCGTCCTGGCGAAAGCCAGGACCCATTACCCCAGCGCGGAATGGTAGGGCGAGCAAGCAACTCCGAATCTTCGTCAAACTGCTCCCTGGGGTAATGGGTCCTGGATCGGCGCTCCGCTCCAGACAACGCTGCGCGTTGTCAGGAGCTGCGCTTGTCCAGGACGACGATAGGGAGGCGTTCTCACGTCCACCGCCCGCACTACCTGCCATGCGCCTGCGTTCATGGACAAATAACCGCTCTGCCCGATAGTTTGCGCCTCCCTTTCGGACGCAAGACGGAACTGCAATGGTCGATGTTCTCGCCGCAGCGCAGCAAGGCAAGGCGGACAGCGCGCTGCGCACGCTGACGGGGATTTCGATCGCGCATTGGGTCAGCCATTTCCATCTGCTGGTGCTGCCGATGCTGTTCCCGTTCCTCAAGAGCCAGCTCGGCGTCGGCTATATCGAGCTCGGCTTCGCCCTCACCGTATTTGCGGTGGTGTCGGGATTGACGCAGGCGCCGACCGGCTATCTCGTCGATCATTTTGGCGCGCGGCGAATTCTGCTGGCCGGGCTCGCGCTCGGCGGCGTCGCGCTGATCCTGCTCGGCCTGCACCTCAGTTACGCCTCGCTGATCGCCTGCGCCGTGCTGCTGGGCCTCGCCAACAGCGTCTATCATCCGGCCGATTACGCGATCCTGGCCGAACACATGGACGAGGCGCGCATGGGCCGCGCCTTTTCGATCCACACCTTTGCCGGCTTTCTCGGCGGCGCCGTCGCACCGGCTATCGTGGCGGCGCTCGTCACATTGTCCGGTGGCACTGGGGCGCTGATCGCCTCGGGCGCGATCGGTGTTGCGGTGGCGTTGCTGCTGATCGCCATGAACATTCCCGACGCCGGCGCGCATAAGAAGAAGCCGGGCAACGCGAACGCGCCAAAACAGGCCGTCATCACGCCGGCGCTGATCACGCTGACCGCGCTGTTCATGCTGCTGAGCCTGTCGGTCGCCGGCATCAACAATTTCGGCGTGGTGGCGCTGATGAGCGGCTACGGCGCCTCCTACTCCGCCGCCAACATTGCGCTGACGGCGTTCCTTGGCGCCAGCGCCATCGGCGTGCTCGCAGGCGGTTTCCTCGCCGACCGGACCGAGCGGCACGGCCAGGTCGCTGCGGCCTGCTTTGCCGCGAACGCGGCAATCGTGCTGCTGATCGCACTCGCTACGCTGCCGGGCTGGGCTCTCACCACTGCCATGACGGCCGCGGGCTTCCTCAGCGGCGTGATCGCGCCCTCGCGCGACATGCTGGTCCGCAATGCCGCGCCTGCCGGCGCTGCCGGGCGCGCCTTCGGCATCGTCTCCACCGGATTCAATCTCGGCGGCATCATCAGCCCGTTGCTGTTTGGCTGGATCATGGACCAGAGTGCGCCGCACTGGGTGTTCGGCGCCTCCGTGATCTTCATGGTCGCGACGGTGGTGCTGTCACCGTTCACGGAGCGGAAGCGGCAAAGCGATTCGTAGCGACAACTATAACTGTCGTCCCGGCGGAGGCCGGGACCCATACGCACGAAAGTAGTTATGGTGCGGGTTGGTCATTGCCAGCCATCGCCAAACTGGAAGTCGTGGTTATGGGTCCCGGCCTTCGCCGGGACGACAGCAACAACAAAACAAAACGGGAAGAAACACCATGAACACCCCTGATCTCGTGATCCGCGGCGGCACCGTTGCGGATGGGCGCGGCGGCGAATTGTTCGAGGCCGACGTCGCCATCACCGGCGGCAGGATCAGCGAGGTCGGAAAGGTTTCGGCCAAGGGCAAGGAGGAGATCGACGCGCGCGGCAAACTGGTGACACCGGGTTTCGTCGACGTGCATACCCATTACGACGGGCAGGTCACCTGGAGCCAGGACATCACGCCGTCGTCGCAGAACGGCGTCACCACCGCGATCATGGGCAATTGCGGCGTCGGTTTTGCGCCCTGCAGGCTTGATGACCACACCCGCCTGATCCAGCTGATGGAAGGTGTCGAGGACATTCCCGAGCCCGTGCTGAGCGCCGGGATTCCCTGGGCCTGGGAGAGCTTTCCGGACTACATGGACTGGCTCTCCAAGCGCGATTTCGACATCGACGTCGGCGCGCAACTGCCGCATGCGGCGCTGCGCGTCTATGTCATGGGCGAGCGCGGCGCCCGCCGCGATCCCTCGACCGCCGAGGACAACGCAGCAATGGCGAGGCTCGCGGGCGAGGCGGTGCGCTCCGGCGCGCTCGGCTTCTCGACCTCGCGCACGCTCAATCATCGCACTTCGACCGGCGATTTCACCCCGACACTGAAGGCGGGCGAGGACGAGCTCACCGCGATCGCCGGCGCGATGCATCGGCAGGGCCGCAGCGTGCTGCAATTCGTGCTCGATCTCTCCACCATCCATGAAGACCTGCCGATGATGCTGCGGGTGGCGGATGCCACCAAATGCCCGATCTCATTCTCGATCACCCAGAACGACAAGGCGCCGCAGCGCTGGCGCCAGACGCTGGACGAGATCAATGCGGCCGCACAGCGCGGCCTCTCCATCACCGCGCAGATCGCGGCGCGCCCGGTGGGCCTGCTGCTCGGGCTCGAGCTGTCGCGCAACCCGTTCCAGACCCATCCGAGCTACCAGGCGATCGCGCATCTGCCGCTGCAGGCGCGCCTCGCGCGGCTGCATCAGAGCGACGTGCGCAAGGCGATCCTGAGCGAGACGGCGACGGCGACCGACGATCCGCTGTTCTTCCGGCCCAACTACGACAAGATGTTCCTGCTCGGCGATCCCCCTGATTACGAGCAGCCGCCGGAAAATGCGCTCGGGCCACAGGCGCGCAAGCAAGGCCGGCAGCCTGAGGAGCTCGCTTACGATGCGATGCTGTCGGACGAGGGCCGCGGCATGCTGTACGTGCCCTTCCTCAACTATTCGGACGGCAACTTAGATGCGACGCGCGAGATGCTGATCGATCCGCAATCGGTGCCCGGCCTGTCCGACGGCGGCGCGCATTGCGGCATCATCTGCGATGCCAGCTTCCCGACCTATCTGCTGACGCACTGGACGCGGGACCGCAAGCGCGGCGAGAGACTGTCGATCCCGTTCGTGGTCGCGGCGCAGTCGCGCAAGACCGCGCTCTCGGTCGGCCTCACCGATCGCGGATTGATTGCGCCCGGCTACAAGGCCGACGTCAACGTGATCGACTACGACCGCCTGCATCTGCATCCGCCGAAGGTGCATTACGACCTCCCGGTCGGCGGCCGGCGGCTGTTGCAGGATGTCGACGGCTACGAGGCGACGATCGTGTCGGGCGTGGTGACGCGGCGGCACGGCGAGGCGACGGGACGGCGACCGGGGAAATTGATTCGAGGGGCGCAGGGGGTCGATTAGCGACGGTGATTGCTGGCTTACCCTCCCCTGGAGGGGGAGGGTCGGCTCACATTGAGCGCAGCGAAATGTGAGACGGGGTGGGGTGACAGTCTCTCCACGTCGAACAGTGTTGCTCGTGGAGAGATCACCCCACCCCGCTCGCGCTTCGCGCGATCGACCCTCCCCCTCCAGGGGAGGGTGAGAGAGAGCCCCCCTTACGTCGGCGATACCGCGCTCTTCAGCGCGCCCGCCTTCGGGGCGGCACCGCGCGTCAGCCTGGCGCGTTCGGTGTTCGGCCAGAGCAGGAGCAGACCGAGCAGGCCGGAGCCGACCATGATCGCGGCGTTGATGGTGAAGCCGGTCATGTAGCCGTCGAGCATGCTGCCGGCGTGCTGGATCACGGTGCCCATCACGGCGGGTGCGATGATGCCCGAGAGCGTATAGAGCGCGCCGTAGATCGCGAGGATGGCGCCGCGCTGCGAGGTCGGCGTGAACTCGCCGAGCATGGGCGGGCAGACGACATAGATCGCGCCGCACAGGCCCGTTCCGACCACGAGCAGCGCGAGCTGAAGGCCGGCGCCCTGGACATGCGGCATCGATGCCAGGATCAGGCCGCCGACGACCAGCGGCACGGAGCCGAGCACACCACGAGCGACGCGCGTGGTCGAGCCGCGGACCATCATCAGTTGCGAGATCCAGCCGGTCAGGATCACGATGGTGGCGCCGAAGATCCAGGGCAGGGTCGAGATCCAGCCAGCCTGGCTCTGCGAGAAGCCGAGGCCCTTGATGATGAACGGCGTGAACCAGGTCAGTCCGAGCGACAGCGCCCAATAGGCGCCGAAGGTGGCGGCGACGCAGCCGAGGAAGGTGCGCGAGGTGAGAAGCTGAATGTAGGGAATCTTCGTCTCGGCAGCCGCGAGCGCCTGCGTGTCCTCCAGCGGGCCTTCCTTGGCGAGCGCGAGCCAGGCACAGACCCAGATCAGGCCGATGACGCCGAGCGCGCCGAAGGCGTAGTGCCAGGAATGGTTGACGATGATCCAGTTCAGCGCCGGCACCGCGATGATCACGCCGAAGGCCGAGCCTTGCGACAGGATCGCGGTGGGCAGCGTGCGCTTCTCGTCGGGGAACCATTTGTAGATGGCGTGCGCGGCGACCGAGAAGGCCGGACCTTCGCCGGCGCCCAGCACGATGCGGCAGATCAGGAGCGTCGTGAAGGAGACGGTGCCGACCATCGGAAACTGCGCCAGCGCCCAGACCACCGCGAGCGCCAACAGCACCCAGCGCGTCGGCACCTTGTTGACGATGAAGCCGACCACGATGGCCGAGATCGAGAACAGGAAGAAGAACGAAGAGCCGAGCAGGCCGAATTGCTCCGGCGTGAGCTTGAGGTCCGCCATGATCGGCACGCCGGCGAGGCCGACGACGATCTTGTCGGCGAAGTTCACCAGCATGAACAGGAACAGGAGAAAAGTGATGGTCCAGGCGCCCTTCGGCGTCCCGGTCGGCTTGCTCGCCGCGGACGGCGTTCCCTGAGCGCTCATAAATCTCCCCGTTTATGTCTTTGCGGCACTTTTTTGATTTGGCCGTCTTGGGAGCTAACAACGGGTTCGAGACCAACGCAACCCGGCATTTCCGCAGCAAGTGTGCTACGCAGCATTCTTACCTCTCCCCACCGGGGAGAGGTCGATTTGCGCAGCAAATCGGGTGAGGGGTTCAGGTCCCACGACAGGCCTTAACCCCTCACCCGCGCCTTCGGCGCGACCTCTCCCGACGGGAGAGGTGAAAAAAATGGCAGGCCCGTGCTGAGCATCAAGAATCTATCCAAGACCTTCTTCTCGGCCGGCGAGCCGGTCCACGTGCTGCGTGGCGTCGATCTCGACCTCCGGGCCGGCGAGCGCGTCGCGCTGACGGGAGAATCAGGCAGCGGCAAGAGCACGCTGCTGCACCTCATCGCCGGCCTCGATGCTGCCGATGGCGGTTCGATCCGGCTGGTGGATATCGAGGTCACCAAGCTGTCAGATGCAGGACGCGCGGAGCTGCGACGCGACCGGATCGGCCTTGTGTTTCAGCAATTCAACCTGATCCCGAGCCTGTCGGTCGCAGACAATCTCGCCTTCCAGGCCCGGATCGCGGGCCGGCATGATGCGGCCTGGACGAAAGAGCTGATCGAACGGCTCGGACTTGGCAGCCTGCTCAAACGTTATCCAGAGCAATTATCGGGCGGACAGCAGCAGCGGGTCGCGATCGGCCGGGCGCTGGCCACAAAGCCCTCGCTGCTGCTGGCGGACGAGCCGACCGGCAATCTGGACGAAACCACCGCCGAGGATGTGCTGGCGCTGACGCGCGATCTCGTGGCGCGCACCGGCTGCGGCTTCCTGATGGTGACGCACAGCCTGCATCTGGCAGCAACGCTCGACCGCCATCTCACTTTGCATGGGGGGCGCATCGCATGAGGCGCGCGCTGTGGGTCCTCGCCGTACTGCTGAGCCATTGGCGGCGCCACAGGATGCAGTTCGCAACGCTGCTGATCGGACTGATCGCGGCGACCGCGCTGTGGAGCGGCGTGCAGGCGATCAACCAGCAGGCCCGCAGCGCCTATGACCGCGCCGCCGCAACCTTTGGCGGCGTTCGCACCGCGATGCTGGTGGCGCCTGATACCGCGACCTTTTCCCAAGAGCTGTTCATAAGACTCCGACGCGCGGGCTGGCCGGTCTCCCCGGTGCTGGAGGGAAGGGTCCAGATCAATGGACACACGATGCGGCTGCTCGGCATCGAGCCGGTAACGCTGCCGGCCGACGTCGGCAATGCACCGCGCCTTGGTGCATCTGATTTGAGCCGCTTCGTTGCGCCGCCGGGCCAGACGCTGGTGGCGCTGGCCAATTTGCAGGAGCCGGAAGGCGCGGCGCCGGCGATCAGCAGCGGCGCGAAGTTGCCGCCACTGCGCGTGCTGCCGCAGCTCGTGCCCGACGTGCTCGTGGTCGATATCGGCGTGGCGCAGCGGCTGCTCAACAAGCCGGACCAGGTGTCGCGGCTCCTGCTCGGCACGGCGAAGGGCAAGCCCGCGCCGCTGCAAAGCATCGTTGGCGATCAATTGCAGCGGGTCGAGCCGAATGCGGAGACGGAGCTGGAGCGCCTCACCGACAGTTTTCACCTCAATCTCACCGCCTTCGGTCTGCTGTCGTTCTTCGTCGGGCTCTTCATCGTCAACTCGGCCGTCGGCCTCGCCTTCGAGCAGCGGCTGCCGATGCTGCGGACATTGCGCGCCTGCGGCGCCTCGGCGCGGCTGGTCAACACGGTGCTGGTGGTCGAGCTGGTGGTATTGGCGCTGGTCGCCGGGCTGATCGGGCTCGTCTGCGGCTATTTCATCGCGGCCGCGCTGTTACCCGACGTCGCAGCGTCGCTGCGCGGGCTCTATGGCGCGCAGATCCCGGGGCAGCTGACGCTGCGTTCCGAATGGTGGCTGGCCGGTATCGGCATCAGCATTGCCGGCGCGCTGGTGGCGGCGGCGACCAGCCTGATCAAGGCGATCAGGATGCCGGTGCTGGCAACGGCTCAGCCGCGCGCCTGGCAGCAGCAGCAACGCCGCTGGCTGATCCTGCAAAGTGCTGCGGCGTGCATGGTGTTCGCGATCGCGCTGCTGCTGCTTCACTATGGGCAATCGCTGATCGCCGGCTTTGGCGTGCTGGCGGCGCTGATGTTCGGCGCGGCGCTGATCCTTCCGGCCTTTCTCGAACTCATCCTGCTCGTCGGCCAGCATTTTGCGCGTAAGCCGCTCGCGCTGTGGTTCTGGGCCGACAGCCGGCAACAACTCTCCGGGTTGTCGCTGGCGCTGATGGCGCTGCTGCTCGCGCTCGCCGTCAATGTCGGAGTGTCCACCATGGTGGAGACGTTCAGCCGGACCTTCATCGGCTGGCTCAATGGACGCTTGGCCGCCGACGTCTACATCAGCGCGTCCGACAATGCGCAAGGTGTTGCGATCCGGAACTGGCTGCGCGAGCGTAGCGACGTCCAGGCGATCCTCTCGGGCGGACGTGCGGAGGCGCATGTTCAGGGCCAGCCGGTGGAATTGCTCGGCCTGCCCGATCACGCGCTCTATCGCGAGCGCTGGCCGCTCTTGGAAGCCGCGCCGCGTGCCTGGACCCGGCTCGTGCCGGGCAATGCCGCCTTCATCAGCGAGCAATTAAGCCGCCGGCTGAACGTCCGCGTCGGCGACGTCTTAGAGGTGCCGGCGCCGGGCGGGACCTGGGAGCTCGACATCGTCGGCATCTATGCCGATTACGGCAACCCCAAGGGACAGCTCGCCGTCAATGTCGCGGCGCTGATCCGGCATTTTCCGCAGACGCCGCAGACGCGGATCGGGCTCATCGTCGCGAAGGAGAATATCTCCGGCCTGATCGCGGCCCTGCAGACGCAGTTTGCGCTCGACGATCGCAGCGTTGCCGACCAGGCGACGGTGAAGGCGGAATCGATTCGCATCTTCAACCGCACCTTTGCGGTGACCTCCGCGCTGAATGCCTTCACCCTAGGCGTCGCCGGCATCGCTCTGCTCACGAGCCTGCTGACGCTGGCCAATTCCCGCCTGCCGCAGCTCGCGCCGCTGTGGGCGATCGGGCTCACGCGGCCGCGCCTTGCCGCGATCGAGCTGACCAAGACGCTGTCGGTTGCGCTGTTCACATCGCTGCTGGCGGTGCCGCTCGGCTTGTTGGTGGCGTGGTGCCTGATCGCGATCGTCAATGTGAAGGCGTTCGGATGGCGGCTGCCGTTCCATGTGTTTCCGCTGCAGCTGGCCGAGCTGGTCGCGGTCGCGCTGCTCGCCTCGCTGATTGCCGCGCTACTGCCGATGCTACGGCTGGCACGGATGCAGCCAGCGAACCTCGTCAAGGTGTTCGCCAATGAGCGCTGATCGGATCTCACGGCGTGCGTTCGCCGGCGGCATCGCCGCACTCGCGCTTGCAGGCCGCGCACGCGCACAGGGCTATGCCGGGCTCGGCGAAACCGCTGATGGCTTTGCCAAGGTGACGCCGGGGAAGGTCTTCAGCTTTCCGAGCGATCACGGGCCGCATCCGGAATTTCGCATCGAGTGGTGGTATCTCACGGCGAACCTCGTCGATAGCAGCGGCGCGGCTTGCGGCCTGCAATGGACGCTGTTCCGCCAGGCGGCGCGGCCGGGCCCGCAAGCCGAGGGCTGGGGCAATCAGCAGGTGTGGATGGGACATGCGGCGGTGACGCGCGCCGACACCCATCGCTTCAACGAGACGTTTTCACGCGGTGGCGTGGGGCAGGCCGGCGTCACGGCCAAGCCGTTCGATGCCTGGATCGACGATTGGGAGATGAAGGGTCTCGAGCGCGCCGACGATCGCACGCTGGCGCCGCTGACGCTGAAGGCCTCCGCCATCGACTTCAGCTACGCACTGACGCTGGAGGCCGACCGTCCGGTGGTGTTGCAGGGCGACGGCGGCTACAGCCGCAAGTCCGAGCGTGGGCAGGCGTCCTACTATTACAGCCAGCCGTTCTACCGCGCGCGCGGCACGCTCACCATCGATGACAAGCAGGTCGAGGTGTCAGGCCAGGCCTGGATGGACCGCGAATGGAGCAGTCAGCCGCTCGATGCCGACCAGACCGGCTGGGATTGGCTGTCGCTGCATCTCGCATCCGGCGACAAGCTGATGCTGTACCGGCTGCGGCAGAAGGACGGCCAAAACTATCCGTTCGGCAATTGGATCAACGCCGCCGGCGAGACGCAGATGATTGCAGGGAGCGAAATCCAGATGATGCCGAAGGCAACCGCAGACGTTGCGGGACGCAAGCTGCCGGTGGAATGGCAGATCGCAATTCCCTCGCGATCGTTCTCGATCCTGTGCAAGCCACTCAATCCAAGAGCCTGGATGGGGACCGGCTTCTCCTATTGGGAGGGACCGATCAGCTTTGCCGGCACGCATGACGGCGTTGGCTATCTCGAGCTGACCGGCTATTGAAGCGCGATCTCTGCGAAGGAACCAACGATGTATCATCTCACCGCCCTCGTCACGCTGCTGGCGATCGCATTTTATTTCTTCACCTGTATCAACGTCGCGCGGTCGCGCGACAAGACCGGCGTCAAGGTGCCGGCGATGTCGGGCCATCCGGATTTCGAACGCGCCTTCCGCATCCAGATGAACACGCTGGAATGGATGCCGATCTTCCTGCCGGCGCTGTGGCTGTTCGCGACCTATATCAGCGACGCCATCGCAGCCGGCATCGGCGTCGTCTGGATCATCGGCCGCTTCGTCTATTTCGTCGGCTATTCCAAGGCGGCGGCAAAGCGCAGCCCGGGATTTGCGATCCAGAGCCTCGCCGCCATCGCGCTGTGGGCGGGCGCGTTGGGGGCGGTGGTGTTGCGGCTGGTGTAGCCCAACCACGGCCGTCGTCCCGGACAAGCGCGCCCCAAGCGCGCGCCGATCCGGGACCCATAACCACAGAAAGTGGTTTAGCGCGAGTCGATCACTCCGAGTCCCTGTAACCACTTCTGCCTGTGGTTATGGGTCCCGGATCGGCGCTCCGCTCCCGACAACGCTGGCGCGTTGCCAGGGCTGCGCTTGTCCGGGACGACAGCGAGGGTGTGGTGCTCGCTGTGACCCTTCTCCCTACTTCGTCAGCGGGCAGCCGCTTTCCTTGGCGGTGAAGAAGGCCTTGTCGCCGGGGACAGTGGCGAGCAGCTTGTAATAGTCCCAGGGCTTCTTCGATTCCGAGGGCTTCTTGACCTCGAACAGGTACATGTCGTGGATCATGCGGCCGTTCTCGAGCACCTTGCCGCCTTGCGCGAAGTCGTCGTTGACCGGCAGCTCCTTCAGCTTCTTGGCGACCGCGTCCGGATCCTTGGTGCCGGCGGCCTTGACCGCCTTAAGATAGCTCAGCGTCGCCGAATAGGTGCCGGCGTGGATCATGCTCGGCATCCGCCCGGTGCGCTTGAAGAAGCGTTCGCCGAGATTGCGGGTCTTGTCGTTGAGATCCCAGTAATAGCCCTCGGTCAGCACCAGGCCTTGCGCGGCCTGAAGCCCGAGGCCGTTCACCTCGGCGAGCGTCATCAGGAGGCCCGCAAGCTTCTGGCCACTGGCGACGATGCCGAACTCAGACGCCTGCTTGATCGAGTTGGTGGTGTCGAGACCGGCATTGGCGAGGCCGACGATCTTCGCCTTCGAGCTCTGCGCCTGGAGCAGGAAGGAGGAGAAGTCCGACGAGTTGAGCGGCACGCGCACCGAGCCGACCACCTTGCCGCCGTTGGCGGTGACGATCTCGCTGGTGTCCTTTTCCAGCGCGTAGCCGAAGGCATAGTCCGCGGTGAGGAAGAACCAGGTGTCGCCGCCGGCCTTGGTCAGCGCACCGCCGGTGCCGACCCCGAGCGCGCGGGTGTCGTAGGCCCAGTGGAAGCCATAGGGCTGGCAGGCATCGCCGGTGAGGCGCGAGGTCGCGGCGCCGACCACGATGTCGATCTTCTTCTTTTCCTTCGAGAGCTCATGGATCGCGAGCGCGACCGAGGAGGTCGTCAGCTCCGTGATCATGTCGACGTTCTCGACGTCGTACCAGCGCCGCGCGATCGAGCTGGCGAGATCCGGCTTGTTCTGGTGGTCGGCGGTGACGAGCTCAATCTTGTGGCCGAGCACCTCGCCGCCAAAATCCTCGATCGCCATCTTGGCGGCCTCGACCGACCATTTGCCGCCGTAGTCGGCATAGACGCCGGACTGGTCGTTGAGGATGCCGATCTTGACGCCCTGCGCCGAGGCAGGCACCGCCAACAATACGGCAGACGCAGCGGCCACCAAAAATGCTGATTTCATATGTTATCTCCCGACAGTCTTCTGTTGTGAAATCGCGCGGATAGTAGTGAAGAACCCCACGCGTGCCCATCCATTTCGGCGTAGGCCGTTAGTATGGGCGCGCGCTCCACAGAAATGATGTCGTCCCGGACAAGCGCGCTTCAAGCGCGCGTAGATCCGGGACCCATAACCCCAGGGAGCAGCTATCGCGCGCAGCTGGTCACCGCGAGTCTTCGCCAAACTCGATCCTGTGGCTATGGGTCCCGGATCTGCGCTTGCGCTTGTCCGGGACGACAGCGTGATTGTGGCTACGCTGATGGACTCCCGACGATGGTCAGCCCGCGACCTCCGCCTTCTTATCCCGCCGCCCCTCCGCCAGGTTGCGTACCACCACGTAGAAGATCGGCGTGAACAGAAGTCCGAACAGGGTGACGCCGATCATGCCGAAGAACACGGCGACGCCGACGGCCTGCCGCATCTCCGAGCCGGAGCCGCTCGAGATCACCAGCGGCAAGACGCCCAGGATGAAGGCGAACGACGTCATCAGGATGGGCCGCAGGCGCAATCGGCAGGCCTCGATGACGGCCTCGAGCCGCGGCTTGCCTTCGTTCTCGATATCGCGCGCAAACTCGACGATCAGGATCGCGTTCTTTGCCGCCAATCCCACCAGCACCACGAAGCCGATCTGGGTGAGGATGTTGACGTCCTGCCCCATGATGCGCACGCCGATGGTGGCAGCGAGCAGGCACATCGGCACGATCAGGATCACCGCGAACGGCAAGGTCCAGCTGCCATATTGGGCGGCGAGCACGAGATAGACGAACAGCACGCAGATCGGAAACACGTAGAGACCGGCATTACCGCCGGTGACCTGCTGATAGGACAGGTCGGTCCATTCGAAGCTGAAGCCACTCGGCAGCGTGTCGTCCGCGAGCTTCTTGATGGTGTTGAGCGCGGTGGTCGAGCTGGTGCCCGGCGCCGGCTCGCCCTGCAATTCGGACGCCGCGTAAAGATTATAGCGCGCGACGCGGTCGGGACCCGACACATCCCTAAACTCGACCACACTGCCGAGCATCACCATGTCGCCGGAGGCGTTGCGCGTGCGCAGGCGTGCGAGATCGCTGGGCTCCTTGCGGTAGGGGAAATCGGCCTGCGCGGTGACGTGGTAGGTGCGGCCGAACAGATTGAAGTCGTTGACATAGGTCGATCCGAAATAGGTCTGGATCGTGTCGTTGATGTTGGAGATGGGAACACCGAGCTTCTGCGCCTTGGTGCGGTCGATGTCGACGAAGAGCTGCGGCGTGTTGGCCGTGAACGGCGAGAACACCGAGGTGAGACTTGGCGCCTTGCGCGCGGCGGCGACCAGCTCGTCGGTCGCGGCTGCCAGCATTTCAGGCCCGCGACCCTGGCGGTCCTGGACGCGGATGGTGAAGCCGCCGCCTGTGCCGATGCCGGGCACGGCCGGTGGCGGAATCACGATGATGAACGCGCCCTGGATCGCGGACAGGCGCTTGCGCAGCTCGGCCGTGATGGCGTTGGCGGACAGCCCCTTCTTCAGCCGCGCCTCCGGTTCGTCGAACACTGGAAACAGCGCCGCCGCATTGCCGGCCTGAGTGCGGGTGGCGCCGGAGAAGCCAGCGAAGGCCGCAACGCGGACGATACCCGGCGTATCCAGCGAGATGCGCTCGATCTCGCGCACGACCTCGGTGGTACGTGCCAGTGACGCCGCACCCGGCAACTGTACAGAGATGATGACGTAGCCGCGATCCTGCGCCGGAATGAAGCCCTGCGGCGTGGTCACGATGAGCCAGCCGGCGCTGCCGATCAGCACGACGTAGATCAGGAGCATCACAACGGAGTGGCGGATCACGAAATTGGCAAGACCGGCATAACCATGCGCCAGCCGCTCAAACACGCGGTTGAAGACGCCAGTGAAGGCATCCCAGCCCCGCGCAATGACGTTCCAGGCGGCCGGCGGCTTCTTCTCTTCGTGCGGCACCAGGATCTGCGAGGCCAGCGCCGGCGACAGCGTCAGCGAGCAGAAGCAGGAGATCGCAGTCGCGACCGCGATGGTGACGGCGAATTGCTGGAAGAATTGGCCGGAAATGCCGCCCAGGAACGCGGTCGGCACGAACACCGCGCAGAGCACCAGCGCGATCGAGACCAGCGCGCCACCGACCTCTTCCATCGTCTTCAGCGCGGCGTCGCGCCGGCTCATGCCGTGCTCGAGATGCCGCTCGACATTCTCGACCACGACGATGGCGTCGTCGACCACGATACCGACGGCGAGCACGAGGCCGAACAGCGTGAGATTGTTGATGGAGAAGCCCAGCGCCGCCATCACCGCGAAGGTGCCGACCAGCGACACCGGTATCGCGATGATCGGGATGATCGCGGGCCGCCATCCCTGCAGGAACACCAGCACGACGACGACCACGAGCAGCATGGCCTCGTAGATAGTCTTGATCAGCTCGTGGACCGACTGCGCGATGAACTCGGTCGGGTTGTAGCCGATATTGTAGTCAAGTCCGCGAGGGAAGCTCGCCTTGAGCTTCGTCATCGTGTCGGAGATGTTTTTCGCCGTCGCGAGCGCGTTTGATCCGGGCCGCTGGGTCACCAGCATGGCCACCGCCGATTTGCGCAGCAGGAAGCTGTTGGTGGAATACGCCAGCGCCCCTAGCTCGATGCGGGCAACGTCGCGCAAACGAACGACCCGGCCGTCGGAGCCGGCCTTGATCAGGATGTCCTCGAACTGCTTCTGATCCTTCAGGCGTCCCGTGAAGGTGAGATTCGGCTGGAAGGCGCGGTCGGCGATCGGCGGCTCGGCGATCTGGCCGCCGGCGATCTGCAGGTTCTGGGCGCGGATCGCCGCGAGCACCTCGGCCGAGGTCAGGCCGAGATTGGCGATCCGGTCAGGATCGAGCCACAGTCGCATCGAATAGTCGCGTGCGCCAAAGATCTGGATGTCGCCGACGCCGTCGAGACGCAGCAGCTGGTCGCGGACCTGGAGCAGCGCATAATTGGAGATGTAGAGCTGGTCGAACGTGTCGTCCGGCGACAGCATGAACACGACCATCAGGATGTCGGGCGAGTTCTTGCGCGTGGTGACGCCGTTGCGCTGCACTTCCTCCGGCAAACGCGGCTGCGCGATAGCGACGCGGTTCTGCACCAGCACCTGGGCCTTGTCGAGATCGGTGCCGAGCTTGAAGGTGACGGTGATGGTGAGCTGGCCGTTCGAGGTCGCCTGGCTGTAGAGGTACAGCATGTCCTCGACGCCGTTGATCTCCTGCTCGATGGGAGCTGCGACCGTGTCGGACACGGTCTGCGCGGAGGCGCCGGGATATTGCGTGGTGACGACCACGGTGGGCGGCACCACTTGCGGATATTCGGAGACCGGCAGCGTGGTGTAGGCGATCGCGCCGACGATCAGCAGCACGATCGACAGCACCATCGCCAGGATGGGCTGGTTGATGGAGAGGCGGCCAAGATTCATGACTTGCCACCGGCCGGGGCTTGCGCGGTCTGCGGGGCGACCTTGGCGCCGACGCGGGCGCGCTGGATGCCATTGACGATGACGCGGTCCTCCGCCTTCAACCCTTCGCGGATCACGCGCAGGCCGTCATCGAGCGGCCCGAGCACCACAGGACGCGCCTCGACCGTGTCATCGGGCTTCACCACGAACACGATCTTGCGGGACTGGTCGGTCGCGATAGCGACGTCCGGAATCAGCAGCGCCTCATAGGGCGCGCTGCCGATCAGGCGGACACGCCCGAACTGGCCGGGCAGGATCGACAGGTCGGTGTTCTTGACCACCGCGCGGCTGCGCAGCGTGCCGGTCGAGACATCGAGGCGGTTGTCGAGGAAGTTCACGGTGCCCTCATGTGACGGCTTGGTTTCACCGGCCAGCGTCACCTGCACCGGGTTCGCGGTGTCGCGCGAGCTTGGGCGCCGCCCCTCGAACCACAGCTTGCTGTATTTGATGAAAGTCGCCTCATCCATGTCGAAATAGATGTAGATCGGATCCAGCGTGACGATCGAGGTCAGCAGCGTCGAAGCGCCGTTGTCGCTGCCCTGCACGAGATTGCCGGGACTGACGAGGTGGCGGCTGACGCGACCGGTCAGCGGCGCCGTCACATGCGTGAACTCGATGTTGAGCTTGGCGGCCTTCAGCGCGCCCTCGGCCTGCGTCTCGGCGGCATGTGCGGCCTGCAAGGCCTGGCGGCGCTGATCGACGACCTGCTCCGAGACCGCGCTGGTCTGCACCAGGTTGAGGCCGCGGTCGAGCTCGCGCTTGGCAAGCTCCACTTTGGCCCGCGCGTCCGACAGCTGACCCTCTGCCTGCGTAGCCACCGCCTCGAACGGACGGGAGTCGATCACGTAGAGCAGATCGCCCTGACGCACGATGGCGCCGTCCTGGAACTCAACCGAGTTAACGAAGCCGCCGACGCGGGGGCGCACCTGCACCTCCTCGACCGCCTCGAAGCGACCGGTGAACTCGTCCCAATCAGTGACAGTGCGCTTGACCGGTTGGGCGACCGTCACCGGCGCCGGCGGCGGGGCAGCGGCCTGTGACGCCAGCTTGTCGCAGCCGGACAGGGCGAATGCCGCGGCAAGAAGCCCGGCAATTGCGCTGTGCTGAACGAAATCGTGCTTTTTGACAAACTGCTCGCTTCCGTCCGGTCCAGTCATCCGAGGTCCTCGCATAAAAGCCGCGGAAAATGCGGGATAAGCGCCCACTCGCGGGGGACACAACATGGGCGGCAATGATGAACTCTTCAAGACCAATGCACGCGCAATGCCCGGCCGCATGCCCTGACCGGATGGCGGGTTGACAGGGGGATTAGCCGGCCGCGCACGCGATGATTAGCGGGCGGAATTCGATTGGACTTATTCGCGGGGCTCATGAATGGAGGAGGCGAGGTCCACGCTGCGTTCACCCTCCCCTGGAGGGGGAGGGTCGATCGCGCGCAGCGCGAGCGGGGTGGGGTGATCTCTCCACTCGGGCGCTGTTCATCGCGGAGAGACCGTCACCCCACCCCGGCACACATTTTCGCTTCGCTCAATGTTAGCCGACCCTCCCCCTCCAGGGGAGGGTTAAGAAGAGGCCCAGCGTCTTCGCGCATGACGGGCCGCAACTGCTCGTCTAGACTACCCCCTACAAAAACAAGACGAATTGTCCGGGGAGGACAAGCGTGCACCAGGGACGTGTCGTTTATGGCGCGATCGAGGAGGTCGTGTTCGGCCATCCTGCAGCAGAAGCCATCGTCGCGCAGATGGACCGGCTGGGAACGCGCCGCGCCTTCCTGATGGTCTCGGGCACGCTCAACCGGCAGACCGACGAGATCACGAAGATCAGGGAGGCGCTCGGCGAGCGCTGCGCCGGCCTGTTCGACGCCATGCCGGCGCATACGCCGCGCGAGGCGGTGATCGCCGCCACCCATGCGGCGCGCGAGGTGAATGCCGACCTGATCGTTACCGTCGGTGGCGGCTCCATCACCGACGGCGCCAAGGCGGTGCAGCTTTGCCTCGCCAATGGCATCGACGATATCGGCGGCATCGAGCGCATCCGCGTGCACAAGGGTGTTGCGCCCGAGATGACCGCGCCAAGCGTGCGGCAGATCAGCGTGCCGACCACGATCGCCGGCGGCGAGTTCAGCGCGATTGCGGGCGTCACCGACCGCAGCACGCATGTGAAACAGATGCTGCGGCATCCGCTCATGGTACCGCGCGCGACCATCCTCGATCCCGCCATCACAGTGCACACGCCGGAATGGCTGTTCCTGTCCACCGGCGTCCGCGCCGTCGACCATTGCGTCGAAGCGATCTGCTCGCCCGAGACACACCCCTATGCCGACGCGCAATCGGTGAAGGGCCTCGCCATGCTCGCCGACGCGCTGCCGCGGGTGAAGGCCGATCCTGCCGATCTCGACGCGCGGATGGATGCGCAGATCGGTACCTGGCTGTCGATGGGCGCACTCGCAGCGGGCGTACCGATGGGCGCGAGCCACGGCATCGGCTACGCGCTGGGCGCGGCCTTCGACGTGCCCCACGGCTACACCTCCTGCGTCATGCTGCCGGCGGTGATGCGCTGGAATGCGCCCGACAATGCCGAGCGCCAGATGATCGTCGCGGCCACCATGGGCTTTCCTGGCCGAGATGCCGCCGACGTGCTCGATGCCTTCATTCGCTCGCTCGGCATGCCGCGCAGCCTCGCCGAGGTGCGCGTGTCGCCGGAGCATTTCGACGCCATCGCCGCACAGGCGATGCGGACGAATTGGATCCCGCACAATCCGCGCAGGATCGACAGCCCGGCGCAAGTGCGTGAAATCCTGCTTCTTGCCGCATGATCCAAAAGCCGGAGGACTGATGTACCCAGGTCAGCATGCCCGCCTACATCCGCTCCAGCCTGCCTTCATCATGGCGGCGACGGGCGAGACCGTTACCTATCGCGAGCTGGAGGCGCGCAGCAACCGCCTCGCGCATCTGTTTCGCAGGCACGGCCTGAACCGGCTCGATCATTATTCGATCTTCATGGAGAACAATTCGCGCTATCTCGAGGCCTGCGGCGCGGGCGAGCGCTCTGGCCTCTACTACACCTGCATCAACTCCTTCCTGACACCGGGCGAGCTCGCCTATCTCCTCGTCAACAGCCAATCCAAGATTCTGATCACGTCGGTGGCGAAGCTCAACATCGCGCGCGAGGCGATCCAGGCCTGCCCCGACGTCAAGCTCTGCATCGTCGCCGATGGCCCGGGCGAGAGCGACCGCATCGTCGGTCTTGCGGAGGTGACCGCCGATCTGCCGACGACGCCGATCGCAGACGAGTGGCTCGGCACCGCCATGCTGTATTCGTCGGGCACGACCGGACGGCCCAAGGGCATCCTGCGGCCGCTGCCGGAGGAGCCGCCAAGGCACAATCTGCCGCTGTTCGATTTCCTGACGAAACTTTGGCACTACCGCGAGGGCATGGTCTATCTGTCGCCGGCGCCGCTCTATCACTCTGCGCCGCAAGCTGCCGTGAACCTCACGATCCGTATGGGCGGCACCGTGATCATCATGGAGAGTTTCGATCCGGAGCGTTACCTTGAGCTCGTCGAGCAATGGGGCATCACCCACACCCAGCTGGTGCCGACGATGTTCTCGCGCATGCTGAAGTTGCCGGAGGCGATGCGCAACCGCTACGACCTGTCGTCGCTGGAGATCGCGATCCACGCCGCGGCGCCCTGCCCGGCCCTGGTCAAGGACGACATGATCAAATGGTGGGGCCCGATCATCCATGAATATTACGGCGCCACCGAGGGCCTCGGCTTCACTGCCTGTAACAGCGAGGAGTGGCTCGCCCATCGCGGCACCGTCGGCAAGGTGCTGCTCGGCGACCTCCACATTCTCGACGAGAACATGAGGGAATGCCCGACCGGCACGCCGGGCCAGGTCTGGTTCAAGACCGCCTCGCCGTTCGAATATTTCAACGACCCCGAGAAGACCCGGGAGGCGCGCTCGGCCGACGGCAGCATGAGCACGGTCGGCGACGTCGGCTATGTCGACAAGGACCGCTTTCTCTACCTCACCGATCGCGCGACCTTCATGATCATCTCCGGTGGCGTGAACATCTACCCGCAGGAATGCGAGAATCTGCTGATCACCCACCCAAGGGTCGCCGACGCCGCGGTGTTCGGCGTGCCCAATGCCGATCTCGGCGAAGAGGTGAAGGCGGTGGTGCAGCCGATACCGGGCGTGGTGCCGGGCCCTGCGCTGGCGGAAGAGCTGATCGCGTTCTGCGCAAAATCGCTGTCGCGGCAGAAGGTGCCGCGCTCGGTCGATTTCGAAAAGGAATTGCCGCGGCTACCGACGGGGAAGCTGTACAAGCGGTTGCTGCGGGATAGGTACTGGGGGAACAAGGCATCGCGGATCGTGTGAGGCGCAGCCACACTCAGCCGTCGTCCCGGGGCGCGACGAGGTCGCCGGGACCCATAGCCAAAGGGAACAATCGTCGCGCGAGCAGGCAACTCCGAGTCTTCGCCAAACCACTCCCGGTGGCTATGGGTCCGGGATCGGCGCGCGCTTCGGGCGCGCTTGTCCGGGACGACACCGGAGTTTGTTGATGTGGCTTGCGCCCCAACATCGATACAGGAACCGTCCTTTCGCACCTGCACTCTCACATCGTGAGAGAATGAACCCTGCGGCCTTCCGTCATCCGAATTGTCGAGAGCGTGGACGGCCTTGCCGGTTGCCTCCCTCCACGCCCATCGCTATCGTCCCCTCAAACAGGCCAAAAGGCCGATGTCCAGGGAGGACGAGGATGCGGAGCGTGCGGGCGCTCGCCGCGACGGCGGCGCTATCTTTGCTGGCGTTTTCGACCATTGCGCTTGCCGGCGAGCCCAAGCAGGGCGGGATCCTGCGGATGTATCATCGCGATAGCCCGGCCAATGCGTCCATCCTCGAGGGCGCGACCTATTCGATCAACGTGCCCTTCATGGGGGTGTTCAACAATCTGGTCATCTATGACCAGCACATCGCGCAGAACAGCCCTGATACCCTGAGGCCAGAGCTGGCCGAGAGCTGGTCCTGGAGCGGCGACAACAAGAAGCTGACCTTCAAACTGCGCCAGGGCGTCAAATGGCATGACGGCAAGCCGTTCACCTCGGCCGACGTCAAATGCACTTTCGATCTCCTGATGGGCAAATCGCAGCAGAAGCTGCGGCAGAATCCGCGCAAGGCCTGGTACAATGAGGTCAACAACGTCACGCCGAACGGCGATTTCGAGGTCTCCTTCGACCTGAAGCGGCCACAACCGTCGCTGCTGGCGATGCTCGCATCCGGTTATACGCCGATCTACCCCTGTCACGTCTCGCCGGCCGACATGCGCACCCATCCGGTCGGAACCGGCCCGTTCAAGTTCGTCGAGTTCAAGGCCAATGAATCGATCAAGCTGACGCGAAACCCGGACTACTGGAAGAAGGGCCTGCCCCATCTCGACGGCATCGAGTACACGATCATCACGAACCGCTCGACCGCGATCCTCGCCTTCGTCGCCGGCAAGTTCGACATGACCTTCCCGACGCACATCACGATCCCGCTCCTCAAGGATATCAAGTCACAGGCGCCAAACGCGATCTGCGCAGTCGAGCCGACCAACGTTTCGACCAACATCATCGTCAATTCGACTTCCGCGCCGTTCGACAACATCGACATCCGCCGGGCGATGGCGCTCGCGCTCGACCGCAAGGCCTTCGTCGACATTCTGTTCGAAGGCCAGGCCGATATCGGCGGCACCATGCTGCCGCCGCCGCAGGGCATCTGGGGCATGCCCAAGGACAAGCTGGAGACCATTCCAGGCTATGGCCCGAACGTGAACGCGAACCGGGAGGAGGCGAAAAAGCTGATGCAGAAGGCCGGCTACGGCCCCGACAAGCACCTCGCCGTGAAGGTCTCGACACGCAATCTCGCGGAATATCGCGATCCCGCGGTGATTCTGATCGACCAGCTCAAGAGCATCTATATCGACGGCGAGCTCGACGTCGTGGAAACCGCGAACTGGTTCCCGAAGGTCGCACGCAAGGATTATATGCTCGGCCTGAACCTGACCGGAAATTCCGTCGACGATCCCGACCAGTCATTCTACGAGAACTACTCTTGCGGCTCGGAGCGGAACTACACCAATTATTGCAACAAGGAGATCGAGAAGCTGTTCGACGTGCAGTCGCAGGAGATCGACGTTGGCAAGCGCAAGCAGCTGGTCTGGGACATCGACAAGAAGCTGCAGGAGGATGTCGCCCGCCCAATCATCTTCCATGCGCGGGCCGGCACCTGCTGGCAGCCCTATGTCAAGGGGATCACGATCATGTCGAACAGCTCTTATAACGGCTTTCGCTATGAGGACGTCTGGCTCGACAAGTAACGCGGGCGGCTGAGGCGTTCGACAGGAGGCGGTGCATGTTTGCCTATCTGGTGCGACGCCTGTTCCTGATGCTCGTGACCCTGTTCGGGATCTCGATCGTCATCTTCTTCCTGCTGCGCGTCGTCCCCGGCAACATCGTCGACATCCTGTTCGCCGCGGCCGGCTATGTCGATCCCGCCGACAAGGCCAATCTGGAGAAGGAGCTCGGCATCGACCAGCCGTTGATCGTGCAATATTGGCACTGGATCAGCGGTCTTCTGCGCGGCGACTTTGGTTATTCCTACGTCTCGGAGAAGCCGGCGCTTCAGGAGATCCTGCCGCGGATTCCGATCACGGCGCGGCTTGCTGGCCTCGCGCTGTTGTTCTCGGCGTCCATCGGCATCCCGCTCGGCGTCATCAGCGCCGTGAAGCAGGGCACTCGACTCGACTATGCGCTGCGTGTCGTCAGCCTCAGCGGATTGTCGCTGCCCTCGTTCTGGCTCGGCCTTTTGATCCTCACTGCGTCGGTGGCGATGTTCGGCCAGATGCCGATCTTCAATCCCAATCCGCAGACGTGGCTCGAGGCGTTTGCCACCTATGCCGTGCCGGCGGCCGCCGTTGGCTTCCGCAGCGCCGCGCTGACCATGCGCATCACCCGCTCCTCGATGCTGGAGGTGCTGCGGCAGGATTATATCCGCACCGCCCGCGCCAAGGGCGCATCCGACGCCGCCGTGAACTATCACCACGCACTGAAGAATGCGATCCTGCCTGTGATCACCGTGATCGGCATCGAGGCGGCATTCCTAATCGGCGGTCTGATCGTGACCGAGACCGTGTTCAACATCCCCGGCGTCGCCCGCTTCCTGGTCGAGGCGATCCGCTGGCGCGATTATCCGATCGTGCAGAACCTCGTGATGTTCATCGCGGTCGTGGTCGTGTTCGCGAATTTCACCGTCGACATGCTCTACGCGGTGTTCGACCCGCGGATCAGGTACACGGATTAGCCACATGATGTTTGCCCGCTCAGCGCATGCGCATTCTTCGCCTCTCCCCGCCTGCGGGGAGAGGCCGGATCGCATCGCTAGATGCGATCCGGGTGAGGGGGACTCTCCGCGAGTCCAACTCTCACCTCCCCCGCGGAGAGCCCCCCTCACCCCGACCCTCTCCCCGCAAGCGGGGCGAGGGGGAAGGTAGCAGCATGGCCACGATCGACTTCGACGTTGAACTGAGGCGGGCCGGGGCGCATGCGACCGGCGGCTGGCGGCGCGTGCTGTTCATGGCGCAGCGGCACGTGCTTGGCGCGGCCGGGCTCGTCATCATGACGGTGTTCGTGCTCACCGCAATCTTCGCCGACTTCATCGCGCGCTACGATCCGCTGACGGTCGATTCCGCCCGCGCGCTGGCCCGCCCGAGCCTGGCGCACTGGATGGGTACCGATTCCTTCGGCCGCGACGTGTTCAGCCGCATCATCCACGGTGCACGGATCTCGCTCGCGGTCGGGCTTGGCTCCACGGCGCTCGGCGGCTCGATCGGCGTGATCGTCGGCCTCACCTCCGGTTATCTCTCCGGCTGGGTCGACCTCGTGTTCCAGCGCGTCTCCGACGTTCTCCAGGCGCTGCCCCTCTTGGTGCTGGCGCTGGTGATGACCGCCGCGCTTGGCCCGTCGCTGCCGAACGTGATCATCGCCATCGCCATTCCGCTGATTCCGACCGTCGCGCGCGTCATCCGCGCCAACACGCTGGCACTGCGCGAGCAGCCCTTCGTGGAGGCGGCAAAATCGATCGGTATGAGCGAGATGCGGATCGCGCTGCGCCACGTGCTGCCGAATACGCTGGCGCCGCTGATCGTGCTGGCGACTGCCCAGCTCGGCTCGACCATCCTGACCGAGGCTTCGCTGTCCTTCCTCGGCCTCGGCATTCCCGAACCTTATCCGTCGTGGGGGCGTATGCTCTCGGAATCCGCCGCCGAATATGTCCGCACCGCGCCGTGGCTGGTGATCTTCCCGGGCATCGCCATCAGCCTCGCCGTGTTCGGTGCCAACCTGTTCGGCGACGCCCTGCGTGATATCCTCGATCCCCGGCAGCGCGGCTGATGGCTGACAAATCCGATCTCGTGCTCGACGTGAAGAACCTGAAGACGGTGTTCTTCACCAATTCGGGACTCTTCAAGGCGGTTGACGACGTTTCATTCACCGTGAAGCGCGGCGAGACGCTGGCGATCGTCGGCGAATCCGGGTGCGGCAAGAGCGTCACGGCGCTATCGCTGATGCGGCTAGTGCCTGATCCGCCGGGCCGCATTGTCGGCGGCTCCGTCACGCTCGAAGGCACCGATCTGCTGGCGCTGGATGAAGCGAAGATGCGTGCCGTCAGGGGCAACCGCATCTCGATGATCTTTCAGGAGCCGATGACCTCGCTCAATCCGGTGATGCGAATCGGCGACCAGATCGTCGAGGCGGTGCGGCTGCACCGGAACTTGTCGGCCAAGGAGGCCGGGGATATCGCAGTCGAGATGCTGCGGCTGGTGCGCATCCCCGAGCCGGCGCGGCGCGCACGCGAATATCCGCACCAACTCTCCGGCGGCATGCGCCAGCGCGCGATGATCGCGATGGCGCTGGCATGCCGGCCGGCGCTGCTGATCGCGGACGAGCCGACTACTGCGCTCGACGTCACAATCCAGGCGCAGATCTTGGCACTGATCCTCGACCTTCAGAAGGAGCTCGGCACTGGGCTCGTGCTGATCACGCATGATCTCGGCGTGGTCGCGCAGACCGCGCAGCGCGTGATCGTGATGTATGCGGGCCGCAAGGTCGAGGAAGCCAGCGTCGAAGCGCTGTTTGCATCGCCAAAGCATCCCTATACGCGGGGGCTGATGGCTTCGATTCCAGCCGTGCCGGCGTCCGGCGTCGCCGCGCCGCCGCGGCTGAACGAAATTCCCGGCACGGTGCCGTCGCTGGTGCGGCTGCCGAAAGGCTGCGCCTTCGCGCCGCGCTGCCCGCTCGCGATCAAGCGCTGCCAGGACGAATATCCGCCGCTCGCCGATTGGGGCGGCGGCCATCTCGCCGCCTGCTGGCGCGCGGAGGAAGTGGCGGAGGTGGCATGAGCGAGGCGCTGCTCGAGGTCACGGACTTGATCAAGCACTATCCCGTGCGTGCGGGCGTGCTGCGCCGGCAGGTCGGCACCGTGCACGCGGTCGATGGCGTCTCGTTCGCGCTTGGCGTTGGCGAAACGCTTGGCCTCGTCGGCGAATCCGGCTGCGGCAAGTCGACCGTGGCGCGCAGCGTGCTGCGGCTGGTCGAGCCGACCTCGGGCCAGATTCGCCTGGAAGGCGAGGACATCACCCATCTCTCGAAGACGGCGCTGCGGCCGCACCGTCGCTCGATGCAGATCGTGTTCCAGGACCCATTCGCCTCGCTCAATCCGCGCATGACCGCGGGCGACATCGTCGGCGAGCCGCTGGCTGTGCATGGGCTCGCCACCGGCAAGGCGCTGGAGGAGCGCGTCGCCAAGCTCTTTGAACAAGTCGGCTTGCGACCAGACCAGATGCGCAACTTCCCGCATCAATTCTCCGGCGGCCAGCGTCAGCGCATCTGCATCGCGCGCGCGCTGGCACTGGAGCCGCGGCTGATCGTCTGCGACGAGCCGGTCTCCGCGCTCGACGTCTCGATCCAGGCGCAAGTGATCAATCTTTTGATAGACCTGCAACGCCGGCACGGCTTCTCCTATCTCTTCATCGCGCACGATCTCGCCGTGGTCGCGCATATCAGCCACCGCGTCGCGGTGATGTATCTCGGGCGCATCGTCGAGATCGCCGACAAGGACGAGCTGTTCCGCAACCCGCGCCATCCGTACACGCAGGCGCTGCTCGCCTCGGTGCCGGTCGCCAATCCGCTCGCGAAGAAACTTGCACCGCTGGTCGACGGCGACGTGCCGAGCCCGGTCAATCCGCCCTCGGGCTGCGCGTTTCATACCCGCTGCCGGTTTGCGATGGAACGGTGCAAGACGGAGCGGCCGGCGCTGGTGGAGGCGGCTGGCGGACATCGGGTGGCGTGTTTGCTGAATGAGGGGACGGGGCGACCTCTCTAATGTCGTCCCGGCGAAGATCCCGTAGGATAGGCAAAGCGAAGCGTGCGCACCATCCCAGACGCAACCGCCGCACGACGGTGGCCACGGCGCTATGCGCCTTAGTCCACCCTTCGCCGCCCTAACCCGCCCCGATCTCCGCCACGATCCTGCCCATGGTCACCTGCTCGCCCTCGGCGACCTCGATCGCCTCCACCACGCCGTCAATGCCGGCCTTGTGGACGTGCTCCATCTTCATCGCTTCCAGCGTCATCACCGGTTGGCCGGCAGTGACGCGATCGCCCGGCTTGACCAGGACGGCGACGACGCGGCCATTCAGGGCCGCGCGGACCTTGCCGTCACCGCCGTTGCTTGCGGCAGCCTTCGGCGCGGCTAGCGTGAGATCGACAACCGCGAGCGGGATACCGCGATGCTGGAGGTAGAGCCGGTTGTCATCGCGCAGGAATTTGGCGCTGTCCATCACGCCGTCGTGGCGAAAGCGGATCGCATCGGCATCGAGCTGCTCGATCTCGAACCTGTCCTGACGGCCGTCAGCAGCGACGGTGTAGCTGCCATCGCGCTCGCGCGTGACTTCGAGTTCGTGTATCTGGCCGGCGATCTCGATTTTCACCGGCAGCGGGAACGTTGCCGACAGGCTCCGTCCGCCCCGCCATGACGGCGCCTGCGGGCTGGTGACGTAAAGCAGAAGGCCCGCGAGTGCGACGCCGAATACGCTGTTCGCGCGCGGTGTCAGCAGCTCGTCGCGATGCGCGTCGATGAACGCCGTCGTCGCCTCGCCTCTGGCAAAGCCGGAATGACGCAGGCACGACATCAGGAACGCCTGGTTCGTGGTCACGCCAAAGGCCGTGAGCTGCTCCAAGCCGACGATCAACCGGCCCCTCGCCTCCTCGCGCGTGGCGCCATGGCTGATCACCTTGGCGATCATGGAATCGTAGAACGGCGGGATCTCCGTACCCGACTGCAGCGCATGCTCGATGCGGACACCGTCCGGCACCTGCCAGCGCGCCATGCGGCCGGACTGCGGCATGAAATCGTGTGCGGCATCTTCCGAGCAGAGTCGCACCTCGATGGCGTGGCCCGAGAACCGAATATCCTGCTGCTTCACCGGCAATTGCTCGCCGCGCGCAACGCGCAGCTGCAGCTCGACGAGGTCGAGCCCGGTGATCGCCTCGGTCACGGGATGCTCGACCTGAAGCCGGGTGTTCATCTCCATGAAGTAGAACTCGCCGCTCGCATCGAGCAAAAATTCCAGCGTGCCGGCGCCCTCATAGCGCAGCGCCTTCACGGCCGCGACGGCCACCTCGCCCATTTTCGCGCGCAGCCCCGGCGTGACGGCGGGCGACGGCGCCTCCTCGATCAGCTTCTGGTGCCGCCGCTGCACCGAGCAATCGCGCTCGCCCAGATGGATCGCGTTGCCGTGGCTGTCGCCGAACACCTGGATCTCGATATGACGGGGATTCTGGATGGCGCGTTCGAGAATGACGGTGGGATCGCCGAACGCGGCCTTGGCCTCCGACCGCGCGCTGCGCAGGGCGTCGGGAAAAGAGGCCGCGTCGGCGACGAGCCGCATGCCGCGTCCGCCACCGCCGGCCACCGCCTTGATCATTGCGGGAAAACCGATCTTCTTGGCCTCCGCGAGCATGACCTCGTCGCCCTGCTCAGCGCCCTGATAGCCGGGCACGACGGGCACGCCGGCCTCCTTCATGATCTCCTTGGCGCCGGCCTTGTTGCCCATCGCCTCGATCGCCTGCGGCGACGGGCCGATGAAGACGAGGCCAGCATCCTTGCAGCCTCTCGCAAACTCCTCGTTCTCGGCAAGAAAGCCATAGCCGGGATGCACGGCGTCCGCGCCGCTCGCCTTGGCCGCGGCGATGATCGCGGGGATGTTGAGATAGGAGCGCGCCGGCAGCGCTTCGCCGATGCGCACGGCCTGATCCGCCTGCCGCACGTGGAGCGCATCGCGATCGGCATCCGAATAGACCGCGACGACACCGAGGCCGAGCCGGCGCGCGCTACGCATCACGCGGAGCGCGATCTCGCCGCGGTTGGCAATCAGGACCTTGAAGAACGGCCGGTGCTGCACTGATCCGTTCCTCATGGGCGGGCGACCGAGAATTGCATGCGCTGGGGTGTGCGTGCATCGCCCTCGCGGCAGATCGCGAGCACCTCGGACAGCACCGCGCGGGTGTCGCGCGGGTCGATCACGCCGTCGTCGAGCACGCGCGCGCTGGTCGAGAACACGTCCATCTGGCCGTCGAACACGCCGATAATCTGCGCCTTCATGGCCTCTAACTTGTCCTTCTCGACCGGTTTGCCGCGGCGCGCGGCAGCGGCCTCGGTCACGATCGCCATGGTTTCTGCAGCCTGCTCACCGCCCATCACGGCTGTCTTGGCGTTCGGCCAGGAGAAGCAGAAACGCGGATGGAAGCCGCGCCCGCACATGCCGTAATTGCCGGCGCCGAACGAGGCACCGCAATAGATGGTGATCTGCGGCACCGTCGCCGAGGTCACCGCCTGGATCATCTTCGAACCGTGCTTGATCATGCCGGCTTCTTCATAGGCCTTGCCGACCATGTAGCCGGTGGTGTTGTTCAGATAGAGCAACGGCGTGCGGGTCTGGCAGCAGGCCTGAATGAAATGCGTCGCCTTGTTGGCGCCGGCGGGATCGAGCGGACCGTTATTGGTGATGATGCCGATCGCCTGGCCCTCGATGCGGGCATGACCGCAGACCGTGGCGGGACCGTAGTTCGGCGCCATCTCGGTGAAGTCGGAATCGTCGACGATGCGCGCGATCACCTGTTTCATGTCCACCGGGCGCTTGTGGTCCATCGGCATGATGCCGAGCAGCTCGTCCTGGTCGTAGCGCGGCGGCTTGAACTGCGCAGCCACCCTGCCCGGCCGCTCCCATTGCAGCGCCGCCATGATCTCGCGCGCGATGCGAAGTGCGTCGCGATCGTCCTCGGCGAGATAGTCGCCGAGGCCGGACACCTGGGTGTGCATCTCGGCGCCGCCGAGCTCCTCCTCGGTCGCGATCTCACCGGTCGCGGCTTTTAGGAGTGGCGGCCCCGCAAGGAAAGCGCGGGTGCGGCCGCGGACCATGACGATGTAGTCGGAGAGACCAGTCTGATAGGCGCCGCCGGCGGTGGACGAGCCGTGCGTCACGGTGACGACGGGTAATCCCGCAGCCGAGAGCCGCGCGAGATTGCGAAAGATGTTGCCGCCGCGGACAAAATCCTCGACGCGGTAGCGCAACAGATTGGCGCCGGCGCTTTCGACGAGCTGGACGTAAGGCAGCTTGTTCTCCAGTGCCAACTCCTGCACCCGCAGCGTCTTGTCGAGACCGTAGGGTTGCAGTGCACCGGCATCGATACCGGAATCACTAGCACTGACCATGCAGCGGACGCCCGAAACAAAGCCGATGCCGGCAATGACGCCCCCGCCGGGCACGCTCTTGGCCGGATCCGGAACGTCGAACATGTAACCGGCGAGCGTCGACAGCTCAATGAAGGGCGCGCCGGGATCAAGCACCAGCGCGACGCGCTCGCGCGGCAGCAACTGGCCGCGCTTGTGGAAGCGGTCCTTTGCTGCGGCGGACGCTGCCCGCGTACGCTCTTCCAGAGCGCGCATGCGGTCTATCAACGCAAGCATGCCGTCGCGGTTGGCGTGGTAGGCGGCGCTGCCCGAGGAAATGGTGTTTTCAATGACAGACATGACTTGATCCTGCTCGTCATTGCGAGGAGCTCGCGACAAAATTGCGAAGCAATTTTGCGCTGATGCGACGAAGCAATCCAGACTGCATCCGCGGAGAGATTCTGGATTGCTTCGCTGCGCTCGCAATGACCGTGAGGCGATACCTTACCGATTCGTCCCAAAGATCTTCCGCGCCTCGGCGGGGCTTGCGATCTCGCGGCCGGCGCGGCGGGCGCAGGCGGCGACGGCTTCGATCAGCTGGCCGTTCGACGTCACCTTCTTGCCGTCGGCGAGATAGAAGGTGTCTTCGAGGCCGGTACGCAAATGACCGCCGAGCTCGGCGCAACGCTGGTGCAGTGGCCAGATCTCTTCGCGGCCGATGGCGGTGACCTGAAAATTCGCTTCGGGCCGCTTCAGCTTGATCAGGATCGGCAGCAGCTCGGGATCAGCAGGCATGCCCGAGGCGACGCCCATCACGAAGTTATATTCGAGTGGCCCCTTGTACATGCCGACCTGGTGATACATCCCGACGCAGCGGACGATGCCGACGTCGAAGCATTCGAACTCGGGAATGGTGCCGACCGCGTTCATGACATCGAGATAGTCCTTCACCTTCTCGACCGCATTGTCGAACATCATCGGCGGCCAGGCCCAGGTGTTGTCGGCCTTGACCTTCAGATAGTTCAGCGAGCCGGCATTGCAGGCTGCGATCTCCGGCTTCGTCTCACGGATGCAGTCGAGCGCGCCTGAGTAGTTCGGCCCTGAAACGCCCGAGGTGTGGTTGATGATCACGCCCGGACAGGCCTCGCGGATCGCCTGCTGAATCTCCTGGCTGACGCTGACCTCCCAGGACGGCAGATGCCCCTTACCCGGCGCCTGCTGGCGCAGATGGATATGCATGATGGACGCGCCGGCATCGAACGCAGCCTTGGCCTCGCGCGCCATCTCTTCGGGCGTCACAGGCACGTTGTGCTGCTTGGGATCGGTAAGCACGCCGTTCAGCGCGCAGGTGATGACGGCCTTGTCGCTCATGCCTTGACGCTCATGACTTGGATGTCTCGCAGGTTGAGAATTCAACGCTTGCGATCATGTGACGCGCGGCATGCGGCTTCTTGCGCGGAGAAGCTAGCTAAGGACGAGCTATCGTAGGGTGGGCAAAGGCGCTTTGCGCCGTGCCCACCACATCTCGATGTTTGGTGACGATGGTGGGCACGCTTCGCTTTGCCCACCCTACGAGAGCGGCGCTAACCCACCCTACGAAGCCTCCGCGAGCCGCACCGTCTCGGTGCTGCGATAGATCGCAAGATCGCGCGAGCCGACGAAGATGGCGCGCGGCTTCAGCCCGTAGAAGCGGCGGATCGAGTGGCTGAAGTGAGTGGAATCGGGATAGCCGATGTCCTGCGCGAGGTGAGCGAGGTTGAGGTCCTGGTTGGCGAAGTGCAGCAAATGCCGCGCGCGCTTCCAGGCGCGGAAAGAGCGGAACGAGATGCCCGTCTCTTCCTTGAACAAATGCAGGAAGCGGGAGGCGGACAATCCCGCTTCGGCTGCACAGGTATCGGCCGTGACCGGCTCGCCGGAGAAGCGTTCGATGCGGGCAACCGCGCGCGTCACCCGCGGGTCGAGCACGCGGCGCGGCAGCGCCTCGCCAAAACACATCTCGTCGAACTCGGCGGTGGTGATGTCACCGTAGCGGCGCTGACGCAGCAGCGCATAGGCGGCGAGGATCTTGCGGGCATAGACGGCACTGTCCGGTCCGGTCAGCCGCTGGGCCAAGCCCTCCAGCACGCCGTCCGGCATGCTCTCGGGTTCGAGTGTCACGCTGATTGCAGTGCGATAGTCGCTGGCGATGGAATGTCGCTGGTTCGGCAGAGTGACGAACAGCTCGCCGGTGGCAAGGACATCGTCGATCGTCAGATGCAGATTGCCCTTCACCGCCACATAGACGTGGCAGCAGCCGGGGGTCCGTTTGCGGGGGCGTCCGAGCAGGCCGGCATAGAACACCCGCTCCGGCGTGATCAGCATCAAATGGTCGGATTCGCGACCTTTGTCTTCCATGGGGATCCTCCTCGCGCGGCTCTCTGGCCGCTGCGGACGGAGGTCACCTTAGCGGAAATTTGGGCGCTGTCACGGTGAGATAGCGCTGTCATTGACGCGCAAAGATCGGCGTTCCCGGAGGGCAAAGACAGACCCGGAACTCTTGGTCGTCCCGGCGGAGGCCGGGACCCATACCGCGAGGTCTATCGATGTAGGCGATATCAATCCCGAACGACCAATCTTCGCAAAACATGTTTCGGGGAGTATGGGTCCCGGCCTTCGCCGGGACGACAACTACGCCCGCACCCTGGGCGCGACGTTCTGCTCGGCGCCGGCCTTTTGCTCCGCAGCAACGGCGCGCTTGAAGCCGTCGCGCTGCTGCAGGCGCGCCCAATAGGCTGCGACATTTGGCCCAAAATCCTTGGCCAGCCCAATGTTGTCGGCGAGGCGGAGCGCATAACCGATGACAATGTCAGCGGCCGTGAAGCGGCCGGCGCACAAGGTTTCGCCATTTGCGGTGGCTGCCTCGACGGCGCGCAAGCGTCCCAAGAACCATTTCGCATAGTCGCCGGCGACCTGCGGATTGCGGCGCTCCTCCGGCTCGAGCTGGGTGTATCTGAGCACCAGCGTCTGCGGGAAGGTTAACGTGGCGTCGCTGAAGTACATCCAGTTCAGGAACGCGCCATAGGCGGGATCCTCAGATCCGACCATCAGCGGGGTCGGTCCGTACTTGATGCCGAGATAGTGGCAGATGCCGGATGACTCCGTCATCCGCGTCTCGCCATCAATCAAAAAGGGGATAGTGCCGAGCGGATTGATCCCGAGATAATCCTTGGCGAACACCCGCGGCGGGAATGGCAGCATCTTCAATTCATACGGCAGCCCCATCTCCTCCAGCATCCAGAGCGGACGGAATGAGCGCGCGGCGTCACAGTGATAGAGCGTAATCATCAAGCACTTCCTTTGCTGCCGGGCAGCGTGCCCATCATCTTGCACAGGACCATGAGCATGACCTCGTCGGCGCCGCCGCCGATCGAGGTCAGGCGGCTGTCGCGATAGGCGCGGCTGACCGGCGTCTCGTTGGTAAAGCCCATTCCACCCCAATATTGCAAGCAGGCGTCGGTGAGCTCACGGCCGAGTCGCCCGGCCTTCAGCTTGGCCATGGTCGCAAGCCGCGTCACGTCCTCGCCAGCGACCAGCTGTTCCGCGGCCCGATAGATCAGCGCGCGCAGCAGCTCGACCTCGGTCTGCATCTCCGCGAGCTTGAAGTGCACGACCTGATTGTCGAGGATCGACTTCCCGAATGCCTTTCGGTTGCGGGTGTATTCGATGGTCTGATCAATGATGTATTCGTGCGCCTTCAGGCAGGCGGCCGCGCCCCAGAGCCGCTCCTCCTGGAACTGGATCATCTGGTAGGTAAAGCCTTTGCCCTCCTCGCCGATCCGGTTGCGCTTGGGCACGCGGACATTGTCGAAGAAGATCTGCGCGGTGTCTGACGAGCGCATGCCCATCTTGTCGAGTTTGCGCGCGACGGTGACGCCCTTGCTCTTCATGGGCACGCAAATCAGCGACTTGTTGCGGTGGACGGGCCCTTCGCCGGTGTTGGCGAGCAGGCAGATCCAGTCGGCCTGGGTGCCGTTGGTGATCCACATCTTGCCGCCATTGATGACGTAATCGTCGCCGTCGGAACGCGCATTGGTCTTGATCGAGGCGACGTCAGAGCCTGCGCCGGGTTCGGAGACGCCGATGCAGGCGACATAGTCGCCGGCGATCGACGGCGCCAGAAACTCGTGCCGCACTTCGTCCGAGCCGAACCGCGCCAGCGCCGGCGTCGCCATGTCGGTCTGCACGCCGATCGCCATCGGCACGCCGCCGCAGGTGATGGCGCCGAGCTCCTCCGCCATCATCAGCGCGTAGGAATAATCGAGGCCGGAGCCGCCGAACTCCACGGGCTTGTTCAGGCCGAGGAAGCCGAGGCTGCCCATCTTCTTGAACAGCTCATGCGCCGGGAAGATGTCGGCCTTCTCCCACTCATCGACATGAGGATTGATCTCATTGGCGATGAATTTTTGTAAGGACCGGCGGATGTCGTCGTGGTCGGCTGTAAACAGCATCTCTTTCCCTTCGTCATTCCGGGGCATCGCGAAGCGACGAGCCCGGAATCTATTCCTCTCTGGTATTCGCTGGCTCGCTCCGCTGCGCTTTGCGCCCCGGAATGATAGCCTCAATCACAACCCCATCTGCCGGCTGGCCAGATCCTTCATGATCTCCTCGGTGCCGCCACCGATGGCGTTGACCTTGACCTCGCGGTAGATGCGCTCGGCCTTGATGCCGCGCATGAAGCCGGCGCCGCCGAAGATCTGCACGGCTTCCGAGGCGCAGAATGCCATGGTCTGCGTCGCCTGGTTTTTCATCATGCAGATTTCGGCGACCGGGCTTTCGCCCTGCTCGAGCCGCCAGGCCAGCATCTCCAGCATCGCTTGCGAAGCCGCGACCTTCTGCGCCATGTCGACGATCTTGTGGCGGATCACCTGATGCTGGGCGAGCGGCTTACCGAACGTCTTGCGCTCCTTGGCGTAGGCGATCGCCTCATCGAGACAGACGCGGGCGAAGGCGGTGCAGCTCGCGGCCATGCCCATGCGCTCGCTGTTGAAGTTTTGCATGATGATCTTGAAGCCCTGACCTTCCTCGCCGATCAGATTCTCGGCGGGCACGCGGCACGCGTCGAAATGCAAGGTTGCGGTATCGGAGGCCCACCAGCCCATCTTCTTCAGCTTCGTGCGCGACAGGCCGGGCGTGTTGCCTTCGATCAGGAGCAGGCTGACACCACCGGCGCCCTCGCCGCCGGTACGCACCGCAACGGTCAGATAATCGGCTCGCATCCCTGAGGTGATGAAGGTCTTCTCGCCGCTCACGACGTAGTGATCGCCGTCGCGCCGCGCCCGGGTGCGCAGGTTCGCGACATCGGAGCCGCCGCCCGGCTCGGTGATGGCGAGGGCGGAAATCTTTTCGCCTGACAGCACTTGCGGCAGCACGCGTGCCCTCACCTCGGGGCGAGCCGCGCGGGCGATCGGCGGCGAGCCGATGGTGTGGCTCATCAGGCTGGCGCTGACACCGCCGGCGCCGGCCTGTGCGAGCTCCTGGCTCGCCACGATTTTCATGAACTGGTCGGCGGCGATACCGCCATATTCCTCAGGGAATCCCAGCCCCAACAGGCCGATCGCGGCCGCCTTGCGATAGAGCGCGCGCGGGAATTCACCAGCCTCGTCCCACTCATGAGCGAAGGGCGTGATCTCCTTCTCGACGAAGCGGCGCATCATTTCGCGGAAGGCATCGTGCTCGGCGGTATAGAACGGGCTCTTCATAGCACTCTCGCCTCGTACGGATTCGTCTCGGCCACCATGGACGGAACTTTGTTGGTTTCACTTGCGCCAAGTGGCTGGCCGGACAGGCCAGTTCCGCGTGAAGCCGTAAGCCCAGCAACTGAACGCAAGACGATTTTCGCTCCTCGCAGGCCAACTCCGGATCAAAAAAGATGGTGCACAAAACTCCGGCTGGCCCACCAAGGCCACGCCGGCCTGGTGCATGGCAATAAGTAATACAGCGGCGCAAGACCGCCGAGGGAGGGATTTTTGGCCGTTCGTTACTACGACTGGATCGCTCATCATGGCCGGCGCACGCCTGGCAAGGTTGCGGTCATCGACCTCGCGAGCGAGCGCCGCTTCACCTATTCGCAGCTCGATGCCCGCGTCTCGCGCCTCGCCTCATTCTTGCGCGACACGCTGAACGTCTCGCGCGGGGACCGCGTCGCGGTGCTGGCGCTGAACACGACCGACACGCTGGAGGTGCAGTTCGCCTGCGGGCGGTTAGGTGCCATCTTCGTGCCGCTGAACACCCGCCTCACCGTTCCCGAGCTGCAGTTCATCACCGGCGATTGCGCGCCGAAGGTGATGATCCACGATGCCGACCTGGCCGAGACGGCGCTGAGCGTGGCGAAGCTTTGCGGTATCGCGACCAGCCTGCTGCTCGGCCCTGGCGGGTCCTATGAGGCCGGCATCGCCGCCGCCAAACCGCTCGACCGCGCTGAAGAAGTCACGCTCGATGACGTCTCGACCATCATGTACACGTCGGGCACGACTGGACATCCGAAGGGCGCGACCATCACCCATGGCATGACCTTCTGGAATTGCGTCAATCTCGGCGGCCCCGCCTGCATCGGGCCGTCTTCTGTGCTGCTCACCGTGCTGCCGCTGTTCCATACCGGTGGTCTCAATTGCTACACCAATCCGGTGCTGCATGCCGGTGGCACCGTGATGATCATGCGCGCCTTCGATCCCGGCACCGCGCTCGGCCTGATCAACGACCCCGCGCAGGGCATCAACGTGTTCTTCGGTGTGCCCGCGATCTACCAGTTCATGGCGCAGCACCCCGCCTTCGCAACTACCGATCTCAGCCGGCTGATTGTCGGCGGTGTCGGCGGCGCGCCGATGCCGGTGCCGCTGCTGAAAGTCTGGGAAGCGCGCGGCGTCGCGCTTCAGCAGGGCTACGGCATGACCGAGACCTCGCCGGCCGTGCTGGTGCTCGATCGCGAGGACGCTGCGCGCAAGGCTGGCTCCGCCGGCAAGCCGGTGCTGCATACGGAGGTACGCATCGTGCGGCCCGACGGTAGCGATGCCGATATCGGCGAGCTCGGCGAGCTCTGGGTCAAGGGCCCGAACATCACGCCGGGCTACTGGAACAGGCCCGAGGCCAATAAGACCTCATTTACCGACGGCTGGCTGCATACGGGCGATGCCACACGCGTCGACGAAGAAGGTTTTTACTACATCGTCGACCGCTGGAAGGACATGTACATTTCCGGCGGCGAGAATGTCTATCCGGCCGAGGTCGAGAACGTCCTGCATCAGCTTGACGCCATCGCGGAAGCCGCCGTGATCGGCATTCCCGATCCGCAATGGGGCGAAGTCGGCCTTGCCATCGTTGCGGTCAAGCCGGGCCAGAAGCTGACCGAGGCTGATGTGTTCGCGCATTGCGCGGCCAACCTCGCGCGCTTCAAATGCCCGCGCCAGATCCGCTTCGTCGATGCGCTACCACGCAACGCCACCGGCAAGATCCACAAGCCGACCTTGCGCAAGGAGTTCTCGGTGGCTTCCGAAGTCGACAACAAAGTCGCCAGTGCCTGACCGAAGCGCCCTCGCGGGCGCTTTTTCTTTTCGAAGTGCCTGCTCCAACCCACAAGAAACCCCAAGGATATTGCCATGAACAACAAGAAAATCGCCCTGCTCGCCGCGGCAACGGCGCTGACATTGCTCTCTGCACAAGGCGCCTACGCGCAAAAGAAATACGACACGGGTGCCAGCGACACCGAGATCAAGATCGGCAATGTCGAGGCCTATTCCGGTCCGGCTTCCGCCTACGGCATCATCGGCAAGACCGAGGAAGCCTATTTCAAGATGATCAACGACCAGGGCGGCATCAACGGCCGCAAGATCAACTGGATCTCCTATGATGACGGCTACTCGCCGCCCAAGACCGTGGAGCAGGTGCGCAAGCTGATCGAGAGCGACGAGGTGTTCCTGGTCTTCAACGCGCTGGGCACCCCGACCCAGACCGCCGTGCAGAAATATCACAATGCCAAGAAGGTGCCGCAGCTCTTCCTCGCCACCGGCGCCAGCAAATGGAACGACCCCAAGGGTTTTCCCTGGACCATGGGCTTCCAGCCGAGCTATCGGGTCGAGGCGCGGATCTTCGCCAAGTACATTCTGCAGGCGAAGCCCGATGCCAAGATCGCGATCTTCTATGCCAATGACGATTTCGGCAAAGACTACGTCGCCGGCATCAAGGAGATCTTTGGCGAGAAAGCCTCTTCGCTGATCGTGGCGGAAGAGAGCTACGAGACCACCGAGCCGTCGATCGATTCCCACATCGTCAAGCTGAAGGGCACCGGCGCCAACGTCCTCGTCAACATCTCGACGCCGAAATTCGCGGCACAGGCGATCAAGAAGATCGCCGAGCTCGAATGGAAGCCGATGCATGTGATGACCGACGTGTCGATCTCGATCGGTGCGGTGATGAAGCCCGCCGGCCTCGATGCTTCGGAAGGCGTGCTGTCGGCGACCTATTTGAAGGACGCGTCCGACCCGCAATGGAAGGACGACGAGGGCATGAAGAAGTTCATGGCCTTCATCGACAAGTACATGCCCGGCGCCAACGTCTCCGACACCAATCTCGTCTACGGCTACGCCGCCGCGCAGACCCTGGTCCAGGCGCTGAAGCAGTGTGGAGACCAGCTGACGCGGGAGAACGTGATGAAGCAGGCTGCCAGCCTGAAGGGCTTTGCGCCGGATACGCTGATCCCCGGCATCAAGATCAACACCGGCGCCAATGACTTCGCGCCGATCGAGCAACTCAAGATGATCCGCTTCAAGGCCGGTCAGTGGGAACTGTTCGGCGACATCATCAGCGCCGAAACGGGCGGCTAGCCCGCATCAGCTCAACCTGCCCAAGCAAGATAGCGGCCCGAAGAGGCCGCTATCTTTTTGCGTGGATGAGATCAAAGCGCGGCTATCCCGGCAGGAAGAGCGCGAAGGGCTCCTCCACCGTTCGGCGCAGATGCTTTCGATACAAAGCATGGCTGGCGTCATCGGGCCCGACCCGCCCCAATGACGGCTTCGGAACGTTTTTGAGCGGCACGTAGGCAATTGGCGCCGCGATCGGCGTGAGCTGCGAGCCAGGGCCGGCGCGGAGCGTCGAGATGATGCCGTACATCTCACCGGCAACGGTCGGCCGCGACACCGTGATCACGCGGTGCTGGCCGTGCTTGATGATGACGAGGTAGATGAAGCCGGACTGATGGGGAACGGCGACCTCGCCGGTATGTTCATAGGCGGCATCGGTCCGATCGCCCTCACGAAAGACCAGCGAAGAGACTTTCGGCTCCCAGACGATCTCGGTGCGATAGGCGAAGATCGCGTCCTTGTCGCCGAAGGACGGGCGCAACGTGATGTAGACGTCCTCGAGCCAGGTCACCGCGCGATGCGCATAGGAGCCCAGGCTGTCGGGCGCGACGTCGTTTGCGGCCGGTGGCGTCACCACGACGGCACTTTTGCGCAAGGAGACGCCCAGTGCCTGCTCCAGCCGGACCGTCGTTGCCAGCGTGAACGGCCGCCGGCCGCCGAGCACCTTCTCCAGCGTCGACAGGCTGAGCTTGGCTTGCTCGGCCAGCGCCTGGCGGGAGATCCGGCGTCTGGCGAGCTCCTCGCGAATTGTCTCCGCGATCTCGCGGCTCTGCTCGTCCGAAAGCTGCTTGTCGGTGAATTTATCCTGCGTCTGCATCGTCGACCCTGCCTTGGAAGTGCCATTCTAGCAGGGCGGACAAACCAGCACAAAACCGCACATGACCGCCCCGGCGGCGGTGAACCCGGGCCGGTCGCGGCGGAACATTGCCGATCATTCTGCTCGCGAAATCAGGCCGTCCCGGCGGATGCTGAGAGCCAGCAAACGTCCTCCGGGAGCAGGCCAAATGGACACCTACGGCACAGCCGACCACGACGATCACCCCATGTTGAACCGGCTGATCAAACTCGGACTGTTTCTTCTCGCGCAGGCCATCGCGGTGATGCTGATGGCTTTCGTGGCCCTGCTCGTCAGCTTCGGGACGAGTTGGTCGGCAACGACGGAGCAGGCGAGCCTGCTCCAGCCCGGCGATGCTCGCTCCGGCACCCTGCTCCTGAAGCAGGACGGCGCCACCACCGAAGCAATCCGCCTCGGCATCGACGTCGACGTCACAGTGTCCGGCCCGACGCTGCGCGCCCGAGCCACTCAGGTCTTCCGCAACCCGACCAAGGATTGGGTCGAAGCAACCTATGTTTATCCGCTCGCGACCGACGGCGCTGTCGACACGCTGAAGATGGTGGTCGGCGACCGTGTCATCGTCGGCGACATCAAGGAACGGCAGCAGGCCCGCGTGATCTATGAAGAGGCGCGCCGCACCGGGCAGAAGGCCGCGCTCACCGAGCAGGAGCGGCCGAACATCTTCACCAACTCGGTTGTCAATATCGGTCCCGGCGAAACCGTGCTGGTGCAGATCGAGTATCAGGAGCCGGTGCATCAATCCGGCAACGAATATTCGCTGCGCCTGCCGCTGGTGGTCGGACCGCGCTACAATCCGGCGCCGATCGTGCAGAGCGTCGACTTCCGCAACGACGGCTCGGGCTGGGGCGCGACCCATTCTGACCCGGTTCCGGACCGCGACCGTATCTCGCCTCCCGTGCTGGATCCTGCCAGGAATGCGCCGGTCAATCCGACCAGCATCACGGTCCGCCTGAAGGCCGGCTTTGCGCTCGGGGAGGTCAAGAGCCACCACCATAACGTCAAGGTCGAGAGCCCCGACAACGGGACGCGCGTCGTCACGCTCACCGAGGGCGCCGTACCCGCCGATCGCGATTTCGAACTGACCTGGAAGCCGGCCGCAGTGAAGGCGCCATCGGTCGGCCTGTTCCGTGAGCATGTCGGCGATGCCGATTACCTGCTCGCCTTCGTCACCCCGCCCACCGCCGAGCAGGCGATGCAGAAACCGCTGCCGCGCGAGGTCGTGTTCGTGATCGACAATTCGGGATCGATGGGCGGCACGTCGATCGTCCAAGCCAAGGCGAGCCTGACTAACGCACTCTCTCGCCTCCAGCCGACTGATCGTTTCAACGTGATCCGCTTCGACGACACAATGGACGTGCTGTTTCCGGCTGCCGTGCCGGCGGATGCTGCGCATGTCGGTGAAGCCACCTCCTTCGTCAGTGCCTTGCAGGCGCGCGGCGGCACCGAGATGGTGCCGGCGATGCGCGCGGCGCTGACCGACAAGCTCGCCGACACCAGCTTGGTTCGCCAGGTCGTGTTCCTGACCGACGGCGCGATCGGCAATGAGCAGCAATTGTTCGAAACCATCACGGCGATGCGCGGGCGATCGCGCGTCTTCATGGTCGGCATCGGGTCCGCGCCCAACACCTATCTGATGACCCGCGCTTCCGAGCTCGGCCGCGGCGCCTTCACTCATATCGGCTCCGTCGAGCAGGTGGAGGAACGCATGCGCGGCTTGTTCGCCAAGCTGGAAAATCCGGCCGTGACCGGTCTCAGCGCAAAATTCTCGGAGGCTAAGGCCGATGTCACCCCGGCGATCATTCCCGACGTCTATCGCGACGAGCCCTTGGTGCTGGCGGCAAAACTCGACAAGCTCGCGGGCTCGCTCGAGATCAAAGGCCGCGTCGGCGATCGCCCGTGGTCGGTGACGCTGCCGCTGCAAAATGCCGCCGAAGGCAAGGGCCTGTCGAAACTCTGGGCCAGGCGCAAGATCGGCGATGTCGAGGTCGCGCGCACCCTGCGCGAGATGACGCCCGATGACGCCGACAAGGCGATCCTGGCGCTGGCGCTCGACCATCAGATCGTCACGCGGCTGACCAGCCTGGTCGCGGTTGACAAGACGCCGAGCCGCCCCGAAGGCGAGCCGCTCAAGCTCAGCGAATTGCCGATCAACCTGCCGGCCGGCTGGGATTTCGAGAAGGTGTTTGGCGAACGACAGCAATTGCCGGCACAGCTGCGCGAGCGCCATGCCGACGCGCGCAATCAGCCGGCGGCGAGGCGGCCGACGCCTGCTGCGCCCGACACGATCCGTCTGCCCAAGACCGCAACCTCGGCCGAGCTGAAGATGATCGCGGGCCTGACCCTGATCGTGCTCGCCCTGATCCTGTTCGTGTTCAACCGGCGTCAGCCCTTGCTCACTGACGCCGCTTGAGAGAGGAGCCACCCCGAACTCCTCTGTTAGCGCGCGCGGCTGCCCGTCCCATACCAACGGCCGCGCGCGCCTTTTTTGGATCGTCATTGCGAGGAGAAGAAGCGACGAAGCAATCCAGACTACCGCTCCGACGACGGTCTGGATTGCTTCGCGGAGCCTGTCATCGGGCGGCGCTTCGCGCGGACCCGGTGGCTCGCAATGACGGGAAACGAAACACAATGCCCCGCCTTATGTCTCCCTTGGCCCTGGCGCTGATCGGCCTCATCCTGTTTGGCGACGGCGCCTACATTCATGCCAAGGCCTGGCTCGCCCAGGTGCTGCTTGAGCGCGCGTTCGATCGAAGCGTCGCGACGGGAGAGCTGGTCAAACCATGGTCTTGGGCCGACACCTGGCCGGTCGCACGGATCGAGGTGAAACGGATCGGCGCCAGCGCGATCGTGCTGGAGGGCTCGAGCGGTCAGGCGCTCGCTTTCGGACCGGGCCATGTCGAGCGGACGGCCGATGCCGGCGAACGCGGCGTTGCCGTCTATGCCGCCCATCGCGATACGCATTTCCGCTTCTTGCGGAATATTGCCATCGGAGACGTGATCGAAATCACCCGCCGCGACGGCAAGCATTTCCGCTATCGCGCGGATTCTTCGGCCGTCGTCCGTTTCGACGCATCGGGCATCGATCCCGCTACGCAGGATTTCGAGCTCGTGCTCGCGACCTGCTGGCCGTTCGACGCCGTTACGTCCGGCCCTGAGCGTTATGTCCTGCATGGCGTCCTGATTGGAGCTGATGAATGACGGCGATGCATCGCTCATTCCATCACGCGGCATACCATGTGGTTGCTACTGCGAAGAACTCGCCATAGAACAGAGTGACGCGCCACCAAGAAGAACAACAGGTGAGGTCACGCCATGGAAGCTCGCGTATCCGCTGCATCCCTCTCTCCGCGCCCATGGTCCCCGCCACCTGACGCCAGCGACGTGGTCAAGGGCATCCATGCCATGCTGCACCCGCGCAACATCGTGCTGGTGGGCGCGACCGACAAGCCCGGCAACTATGCCGAGCGCATCTGGAACAATCTGATCAAGTACGGCTACGAGGGCGGACTCTATCCCGTCAACGCCAGGCGCGACACCATCTGGGGCGTCCCCTGCTACAAGGACTTTGCCAGCCTCCCCGAAAGGCCCGATCACGTCCTGGTGCTGGTGCCGGCACGCTCTGCGGTGCAGGTGATCCGCGATGCCGCTGCGGCCGGCGCACGTTCGGCCACCATCGTCACCTCGGGCTTCAGCGAATTGCAGGATGAGGAGAGCCAGAAGCTCGCCGCCGAATTGCAGGCCGCCGTGCGCGAGACCGGACTTGCGGTCACGGGACCAAACTGTCTCGGCAATCTGAGTGCCGGCGAGAAGCTCTTCACCAACATCGACGACCGTGTCGTCACCATGGAGCAGGGGGCGGTGGCGATTGCCGGACAATCCGGCGCCATCGTGATGGCGATTCGCCAGGCGCTGGAAGATCGAGGTGTCGGCGTCGGCTACATGGTGACGACCGGCAACGAAGCCGGGCTGGAGACGCCGGATCTGATGCGCTATTTCGCCGAGGACCCGAGCATCAAGGTGATCGTCGTCTATCTCGAAGGCGTGCGCAACACCAAAGCCTTCCGCGATGCCTGCAAGGCGGCGCGCGCCGCGAGCAAGCCCGTGATCGCGCTCAAGCTCGGCTCGTCCGAGGGCGGCCGCGCCGCGGCAATGGCGCATACCGGCGCGCTTGCCGGATCGATCGAGACGTTCGACGCCGTTGCAACGCGCGAAGGCGTCATTCGGGTCGGTGGGCTCGACGAGTTGATCGAGACCACCGAGTGCTTCGTCCATGCCGCGGCACCCAGAGGCGACCGGCTCGCCGCAGTTACGCTCTCCGGCGGCAAGCGCGGCATGCTGATCGACGCTTTCTATGCCGCGGGCCTGAACTTCGCACCGCTGAGCCCGCATGTCAGCTCGGAGCTGGCAAAGATGCTCGGCCCCGGATCGATCGTCGGAAATCCGCTCGACGCAGGTTTTGCCGCCGTGGTGGATCCCTCCGTCTACATGAAGTCGATCAAGCTGATGATCGACGATCCCGATATCGACGTCGTCATCATCGACGCCGAGCTGCCGAAGGCGCCGCACGAGCTGCGCGAGCGCAATTTGCGCATCGTCAACGAGATGGCGAGCAGGGCTGCAAAACCCGTGATCTATATCAGCGCGATGTCGATCGGCTTCACCGACTTCACCAAGACCCTGCGCAAATCGCTACCGCATCTGGCAGTCATGCAGGGCATGGACCGCGCGGTGACCGCGATCAAATCGCTGCTCGACTATGCGAAGCTGCGCAAGGAAGTGCCGGACATCGCCTTATCCTCGAAGCCGGCCGCACGTGCCGTGCTGGAGAAGACGCTGAAATCGGCGAACGGCGCGGCGCTCGACGAGGTTGCCTCCAAGAAGCTTCTGAAGGCATATGGCATCCCGATCTCGAAGGAAGCAATTGCGCAGACGGCGGCGGAAGCCGCGAAGATCGCCAAGCAGATCGGATTCCCGGTCGTGGCAAAGGTCGTCAGCGCCGAGATCCTGCACAAATCCGACATCGGCGGCGTGGTGCTGAACCTCAATAATGCCGCCGAGGTGAAGAAGGCGTTCGCCGACATCACCGCGCGGGTGGCGAAACTGAAGGGCAAGCCGAAGCTCGACGGCATCCTGATCGCGCAACAGGTCAAGGCCGAACTCGAGCTCGTGGTCGGCGCCTCGCTCGATGCCGAGATGGGGCCGGTCGTGCTGTTCGGCACCGGCGGCATCGATATCGAGCTGATGAAGGACGTCGCACTCGCCGGCGCGCCGCTTGATGAGGCCGAGGCGCGGCTGCTGATCGGCCGCACCAAGGCCGGGATCAAGGTGCGTGGCTATCGCGGCAGGCCGGTACTGCACGAGACCTCCGCAGTGAAGGCGCTCGTCGGCCTCTCCAGCCTGATCGCAGATGCCGGCGACCGGATCGCCTCGATCGACATCAACCCGTTCCTGATCAACACCAGGACGGGCGTGGCCGTCGATGCCCTCATTGTCCTGAATAACGCTGCGGCAAAGCGCGCGGCCGGGCATTGAGTGAAGCAAGTGCGTAAGTGGCGGGTTATGCTTCCGCTTCGCACTTCGTGCCACGGCAGACAAGTCGTTAACCCGCCTGCCCTAGTATAGCGGCCAAGGCCCATCCCGGCTTCTTCCAACTTCCCCGCTTTGGCCGTAAAATCGCCCTGCATGGCACGCGCGAGCAATCTTGTGATCGGAACGGCGACGCTGGCGGTGATCGCCGTGGCGTTCGGCGGCCTGCTCGGCGTGCAGAAATGGCGCACCATCCAAAGCCGCAGCCAGTTGCGCGTGGTGTTCGAAGGTGGCTCCGCCAGCGGACTGCGTCGCGGCGGGCCGGTCAATTTCGACGGCGTGCCTGCAGGCCAGATCCTGTCGATCAAGCTGGACAGTCCCCGCAGGATCGTGGCGCTCGTGATGCTCGACAACACCGCACCGATCCGCAAGGACACCGTCGCTGGCATCGAGTTCCAGGGTCTGACTGGCGTTGCCGCGATCTCGCTGATCGGGGGCGCCCCCTCCGCGCCGCCGGTGCCGCTGGACTCGGACGGCATTCCCATACTGACCGCCGATCTCAGCGACGCCGAGTCCATCGTGGAGACCCTGCACAGTGTCGACCGTACGATCGTGAGCAACGCCCCTGCGATCAAGGAGGGCCTGCGCACATTCGAGAACCATACTGCCGATCTCAGGAGCAAGGGCGGCGAAATCGACTCGGTCATGACCAAGGTCGACAGCGCCTTCGCTGGCTTCGACAAGGCGGTCACGAAGATCGAGGGTGTGGTGCCCGGCTTCGTCAATGGCAAGGCCGACGAGCTGTTCGAGAAGATACAGGGGCTGCACGAGCTCGCCGACACCATGAAGAAGAAATCGGCGGGGTACCTCGAGGACATCCGCCGCTCGCTGCTCGATATCAGCGAGACCGCCAACAAGATGGCGGGAACGCCCGTGGCGCCGCGACCGCCGCGCAGACCAGAGCAGCAGCGGTGATGCTTACCCTCCCCTGGAGGGGGAGGGTCGATCGCGCGCAGCGCGAGCGGGGTGGGGTGATCTCTCAACTCGGGCAGTGAAAAATACGGAGAGACTGTCACCCCACCTCGGTTCGCATTGCGCTCCGCTACATGCGAACCGATCCTCCCCCTCCAGGGGAGGATGGCAGTCCCACCGTGGCCTATAGGCAGAACCTACCACGCGTAACGGACGATGCCCTTGCCGGCGTAGGAGCGGGTGACGTTCGAGAACTCGCCCTCGAAGGTCGCCGACGCGGACCAACCGTTCATCCAGTTCATCTGTACCGACGCCGTGGTCAACGCGGAATCGCGCGCCTGTGCGGCGCCGTTCACGACAAACGTCGTTCCCGGCAGCGTCTGGAACACCGCGCCGATGGTGCGATCCGGATTGTAATCATGCGCCCAGGCGACGCGGCCGCGCAGGGTCATCAAACCGCCGGCTGCGGCAAAGGATTTGTCCGCGCGCAGGCCGAGCTCGGTGCGGGTGCTGGTCACGTCCTTGGCGGCATAGTTGAGAGCGAAGAGGTTGCTGCCGACCACAGCGAACTCTGAATAGCTCGGAAGGCTGAACATGGTGGCCTGGAGCGCCGCATAAGGCGTGAGGCCGATCCATGACATCGCATGGCGATAGCCACCCTCGACGCGGCCCGAAAACGCGTTGGCATTGAACTGGGCGCGCAGCTGGTCGACCCCGGCGGCGGTACCGACGCGATTGGTGATGACATCCTGCCAGCCATAGGCCAGCGCAGCCGTGATATAGGCCGGTCCGGAGGTGTGACGAACGAAGGCACCGGCCTGGAACAGATCGGAGCGGCCCCAGCCGAGGCCGTTGACGCCGAAGCTGGTGCCGCCGCCGGCAAGCGCGAATCCGGCGACGGTCGACGGCGCGAAACGGTAGTCGAGACCGACGGCCGTGCCGTAGACGCTGCTGGTGGTGTTGTTTGAGCCGAGGCCGGCGTTGCCGTCGGTGGTCTGCGAGCCGCCGTAGCCGGCCGCCCACACGTCCCAGCGCTGCTCGAAAGTCGCGACCGGTGCCTTGCGGTAGATCGACGCGAACGCGTCGCGCGCGCTCCTGTCACGCAGGGTCTTGCCGGCCGCGGCATGAGCATTTGCGCTCGCGTCATCGACATATTGCGTCGCACCTGGAGTGCCACTGCGTCCCGAGCCGTAGACATCGGTCAGCAGACCGAGGAACAGGTTCATCGCGTTGAATGTCGTCTGCTGCGATCCCGTCGCCGGCTCGCCGGAGGCCTGCGTCAAGCCATTGGGGCCGAGACCCGCGAATTCGGCTTGCAGGAAGCCATTGCTGTTGAAGAAATTCTGAAGCGTCGTGGCGACGTTCTTCTGGTTGACGTTGAGAGCGTACTTCGCGCCATAGTCCAGTGTGAAATTGAGATAGACGACGCCAGCGGGATCGATCGTCGTTGTGCCAATCAGGCCGCCGGGAGCGGCGACCCCGGCAAAGTTGCCGGTGGCACCGCCGGAGAACTGCATGATCTTATACTGCGGCACTACAGTGCTGCCGGCATGCAGCGAGACGCCAACGGTGCCATTCAGGGTGACGTTGCCGAGAGCATTGGCAAAGCTCGCACTGGCTCCGCTGCCGGTCTGCACGAGGTAAACCGCACCGGACTGGAAAGCGAGGTCACCCAGAACCAGCATGCGCGAGCCCGGGCCACCATCACCAGGCGCATAGATGCCACCGGCAGCGATTGTGGTGTTGCCGACGATTCCTGCGCCGAACAGCGCACCGCCCGCATTCACTGTCGTTAGGCTCGATTGGGAGATATCGCCATCGACCCGCAGGATGCCGCCATTCACCGTGGTGGTCCCGGTGTAGGTATTCGTGCCGGAGAGGATCAGCGTTCCGCTGCCGACCTTCTCCAGCGAACCCGGGCCGGCGGGACCGCAACCACAAGGATCGAAATCGCCGATGACACCGCTGACCTCGGTCGAGCGGTTGTTGCCTCCGACGACGAGGGTGTTGCCGCCACCGATGTAGTAAAAGCCGCTGCCTTCGATCGAACCAGCCGTGATGCGGCCGTCGCTGTTCGGGCCAACGCTGACCCCGAAATCGACAATGCCTGTCCCGGTGGTGATGAAGCGCGCGTTGCCACCGGTGGAGTTGTCGAAGAACTCGGTCTTGCCGCCGTCCTTTGTGACGATGGTGGCATTGCCGGCCGTGGTGAACGCGCTGAAATTGGTTCGGCCGCCGGACTCGTTGGTGATCGTGGCGTTGCCCGCGGTCGCGGTGTCGGATCCACTCAGCGTACCAAACACGGTCCCGCTGAGATCATTGTTCACGATGGTCGCCGAGCCGGCCGAGGACTGTTCGAGGAACGCCGCGCCGCCGCCATTCTGGTTGGTGATGCTGGCCGTGCCTGCATTGCTCCGGGCAAAGAAGCCGGTCAGGCCGCCATCATTGACGATGGTCGCCCGCCCAGCCGTCGCGGTGTCGGTCCCGCCCCCGGCCGGATCGCCGAAATACACTTGGCCGCTGTTGCTGATCACCATCGAGCTGGCGGAGGTCGCGTTGCGGAACGTCGTCAGGCCCGAGAAGTCGTTCACGAGCGATGTGACGCTCGACATGTCGGCGTTGACGATTTTGAAGAGACCCTCGTTGGTGACGGCGCCGACAATGCTGGCCGTATGAGTCGCGTCGCCAAGCTGCAATGAGCCGCAGTTGCATATGAAAGTGCCGCCGGTATAGGTGTTGGCGCCGAGCAACGCCAGGAAGCCGGGTCCCTGCACGGAGATGCCGCCGCTGCCGGTGATGCGAGACGCGATCGCGGCCGAGGGATCGCCGGAACCGGTGACATCGTTGGTGAAGAACGTGGTGCCGCCAGGGGCCAGCCTGAGGTCGCCACCCTTAATCGTATAGATCGAACCGTCGGCGGTGAGGTCGAAGACCACTTGGGTCGTGAGTTGCACGCCGCCTGGCGTGACCGTCACCGTGCCGCCTGTTGCCGGCGTCGAGGGACCGCCGCTGCCGAACACGGTGCCAGCCGATGACAACGGATCGTAAGCGGTGCTGATCGAACCGGACGAGTCCGTCCAATTGGTGGTGGTTGCGTCCCAGACGCCGCCGCCGCCATTGACGGCACCGTTCGGCGTGGTCTGCGATCCGTTGAAGAATTGCTGGGCGCCGGCGGGGCTCGTCGCGACAGTCGCGCCCAAGGCAAGGCTCACCCAGAACACCGCGCGAATGGTGCTCCGGCGCGAGCAACCCTGCCCACTCGATGGCAACCAAGCCCCCACGCTCTTCCCCGCACCCGCGGCGCTCCCCAGCGGCGCCGCGTGGAACTTAGGCCATGAGGATGGCCGGTAGAACTAAGGGGCATCGAGAATCCGCCAACGGGATCGCAACTTGGGCCGATTCAACGGTCCATGTGGCAACCGCGCCACGGTTTTGCCGGGCGCTATTCCCATTCCGCGCATGCGCAGACATGTCAGAACGTCGACGCATATGGATGGCCATTCACATCAATGGCTGATCATCCCGGCGTCAAGCTCCGCTCAACCTGTATGCCGCCAACGGCTAGTAGTTGGACGCCGCAGCTTCATTCGGGATGCCGTCGATCGGGCACTCCTCGGTCCCCGGCGTCGAGCGTGTCATCGCCTCGACCATGTCGCGCGTGCCTTCGGGATCGGCGATCCAATTCTTGTAGAAATCATAAGGACAGGCCGCAACGCCGCGTGGGCTGTCGCCGGAGTTGATCATGCCGGTGTAGCCGCGGTGGACCAGCTTGTAGAGATGGTTCTGCGATTGACCGTTGCGGCGCGCATCGCGGATCAAATGTTTCGAGAGCTGGGCATACTGGATGCCGTATTCCTCCTCGCCGCACTCGCCGAGTGTACGCCCGTCAAAGCCGATGATCGCGGAATGACCGAAATAGGAATACACACCGTCGAAGCCGGCCGCGTTGGCGACCGCGACATAGACATTGTTGGCCCAGGCCATCGCCTTGGAGATCATGACCTGCTGCTCCTTGGCTGGATACATGTAGCCCTGGCAACGCACGATCAGTTCGGCGCCCTTCATGGCGCAGTCGCGCCAGATCTCCGGATAGTTGCCGTCGTCGCAGATGATCAGGCTGACCTTCAGGCCCTTCGGGCCGTCGGAGACATAGGTGCAATTGCCGGGGTACCAGCCCTCGATCGGCACCCACGGCATGATCTTGCGATATTTCTGCACGATCTCGCCCTTGTCGTTCATCAGGATCAAGGTGTTGTAGGGCGCCTTGTGCGGATGCTCCTCGTGGCGCTCGCCGGTCAGTGAGAACACGCCCCAGACCTTGGCCTTGCGGCAGGCTGCGGCGAAGATCGCGGTCTCCTCACCGGGCACCACGGAGGCAGTCTCATACATCTCCTTGGAGTCGTACATGATGCCCTGGGTGGAGTATTCGGGGAAGATCACGAGGTCCATGCCGGGCAGACCGAGCTTCATGCCGACGATCATGTCGGCGATCTTGCGGGCATTGTCGAGCACCTCCGCCTTGGTGTGCAGGCGGGGCATCTTGTAGTTGACCACTGCGACGCCGACGGTGTCGTTGCTGCTGGAAATATCACCGTGAAGCATTTGAATTGGTCCTCTGCTCTGTTGGAGATTGGCGCGTGAGTTAGTGGCTGATCATCCAGGGCCGTGCGGTGGGAAAGCCCTTGGCGCCGCTCTTGGTCTTGGTCATCAGACGCGCTGGCTTTTTCTTGTCTGACGTGGTCTTACCCGTGGAGCAGCAGCCGCAGCCGGGACCATGCGTAGCCTTGTATTGCGCCAGCGTCTGCGGCGCATGCGCGCTGCGCTCGTTGACGGCATGCGCCTTGCGCTTCTCCGCCGGCATGCAGAAGAAATTCGGCGCGGTCAGGATCACGCGCGGCGCCGGCGTCTCGCAATGCGGACAGTTTTGCGGATCGTCGCATTCCGCCATCGGGCGCAAATCCTTGAACGGACCGCAGTCATCACAGAGATATTCGTAGACCGGCATCGCATCATCCCTAATGCGTGTTCAACACAGCTCACTGCTACCGCTCATGCGGAGACAGCCCCTCACCCCGACCCTCTCCCCGTAAGCACGGGGAGAGGGAGCGCGGCGTCATTTGTCCGGCGAGATCGGCATCTGGATATCGCCTGTGATATGCTTGATTGGGCCCACCGCCGACGGCATCACGTCGAAGTCGAAGATCTCCGTCGGCAGCCACAGCGTGGCGCAGGCGTTGGGCACGTCGACCACGCCGGAGATGTGGCCCTGGCACGGCGCGGTGCCGAGGATCGAATAGGCCTGCGCGCCGGAGTAACCGAACTTCTTCAGGTACTCGATCGCGTTGAGGCAGGCCTGGCGGTAGGCGATGTGGACGTCGAGATAATGCTGCTTGCCGGCTTCATCGACCGAGATGCCTTCGAAAATGAGATAGTCCTTGTAGTTCGGCGTGATCGGCGACGGCTTGAAGATCGGGTTCTTGATGCCGTATTTCGCCATGCCGTCCTTGATCACCTCGACCTTCAGATGCAGCCAACCGGCCATCTCGATGGCGCCGCAGAAGGTGATCTCGCCGTCGCCCTGGCTGAAGTGCAGATCGCCCATCGAGAGACCGGCCCCGGGCACGTAGACCGGGAAGTAGATCTTCGAGCCGCGCGAGAGATCCTTGATGTCGCAATTGCCGCCATGCTCGCGCGGCGGCACGGTGCGCGCGCCTTCCGCACCGATCTTGGCCTTCACGTCGCCCTTGGCGCGGCCGCCATGAGCGGTCGACGCAAATGGCGGATTGGCGAGGCCGGGCACACGGGTCGGGTTGGTCGAGATCAGCTCGGCCTCGCGCTTGTTCCACATATCCAGCATCTTCGGATCGGGCAGACAGCCGATCAGGCCGGGATGAATGAGGCCGGCGAAGTTCACGCCGGGCACGTGGCGCGACGAGGTGTAGAGGCCCTTGATGTCCCAGATCGACTTCTGCGCCAGCGGGAAATGGTCGGTGAGGAAGCCGCCGCCATTCTGCTTGGAGAAGAAGCCGTTGAAGCCCCACATGCTCTCCTTGAGCGGACCGACATCGAGTAAGTCAACCACCAGCAGGTCGCCAGGCTCGGCGCCTTTGACGCCGATCGGTCCGGAGAGGAAGTGCACGATCGACAGATCGATGTCGCGCACGTCGTCCGCGGAATCATTGTTCTTAATGAAGCCGCCGGTCCAGTCATAGGTCTCGATGATGAAATCGTCGCCGGGATTGACCCAGGCCACGATCGGGATGTCGGGGTGCCAGCGGTTGTGCACCATGTCGTTTTCATAGGCCGACTTGGTGAGGTCGACCTTGATCAGTGTCTCTGGCATCGAGAAGCTCCCCTTTTACACGGTTGGTTAGACGGACAGATATTTCGAGACCTGCGCGGCATCGACGGCGTCGCGCGGATCATCGCGCACGATCTCGCCGTTCTCGATCACCAGCACCCGATCGGCGATATCGAGCGCGAAGCTCAGGACCTGCTCGGACACGACGATCGAGAGCCCCTTCTCGTCGCGGATCCGCTTGAGGGTGCGTGCCATGTCCTTGATGATCGACGGCTGGATGCCTTCGGTGGGCTCATCCAGCAGCAGAACTTTCGGCTTGGTCGCGAGCGCGCGGGCGATTGCGAGCTGCTGCTGCTGGCCGCCGGACAGATTGCCGCCGCGGCGGCCTTTCATCTCCAGCAGCACCGGAAAGAGTTCGTAGATGTCGCCGGGCACCTCCGCGCCGCCGGAGACGACGAGCCCGGTCTCGATGTTCTCCTTCACCGTCATGGTGGAGAAGATCATGCGGCCCTGCGGCACATAGGCGAGGCCCTTGGCGACGCGCTCGTAGCTCTTGAGGCCGCCGAGCTCGGCACCGTCCATGGTCACCGAACCGCTTTTCGCCGGCAGGATACCCATCAACGACTTCATCAGCGTGGTCTTGCCCATGCCGTTGCGGCCCATGATCGCCACGATCTCGTTGGGCGCGACCTTGACGTTGAGCCCGTGCAGCACCTCGCTCTGGCCGTAGGCGACGTGAAGGTCTGAGATTGCCAGCATCGTTGGCTCCTAAGCTCGGTATGCCTTCCTTCTCCCTTTGTGGGAGAAGGTGGCGCGGGCGAAGCCCGCGACGGATGAGGGGTATGCATCAGCGGATTCGAGAGGCAGTTTGATGCGCGGAGAGATACCCCTCACCCGGATCGCTTCCGCGATCCGACCTCTCCCACAAGGGGAGAGGTGCACCGCCAATGCCGCTGCGGACTCGCTGGTTTTCGCCATCTCAGTGCCCCAGATAGACTTCGATGACCTTCGGATCGTTCTTCACCTTCTCCATGGTCCCCTCCGAGAGGATCTGACCCTGGTGCAGCACGGTGACCTTGTGCGCGATGTCCTCGACGAACTTCATGTCGTGCTCAATCACCAGAACCGAGCGGTTCTTGATGATGCGGTTGAGCAGCTCGGCAGTCTTGGCGCGTTCGGACACGCTCATGCCGGCGACGGGCTCGTCGAGCATCAGGAGGTCAGGGTCCTGGATCAGCAGCATGCCGATCTCGAGCCATTGCTTCTGGCCGTGGCTGAGTTCGTCGGCATAGGTGTCGAGCTTGTCCTTGAGGAAGATCATCTCCGCGACCTCCTCGACCCGCTCCTTGACCGGCTGGTCACGCTGAAAGGTCAGCGAGCCGAACACGGTGCGACCGCGCGGAAACGAGATCTCGAGGTTCTCAAAAACGGTGAGATCCTCGAACACCGACGGCGTCTGGAATTTGCGACCGACGCCGGTCTGCACGATCTCGTTCTCCTTCATTTTCGTGAGCTCCTTGCCACGAAACTGAATGAAGCCCGAGGTCGCCTTGGTCTTGCCGCAGATCAGATCGAGCACCGTGGTCTTGCCGGCGCCGTTGGGACCGATGATGACGCGGATCTCGTTCTCCTCGACGTAGAAGGAGAGATCGTTGACCGCCTTGAACCCGTCGAACGAGACGGTCAGTCCGGAGACCGCGAGCAGGAATTCCTTGGGCTGATGTCCAATGAGCATGATCTATCTCCTCACTGCCCGCGTGGCATCGGCATCGTGATGTCCAATGAGCATGATGGCCTCCTCACTCTGCCGGTGCGCCGCCGGCGACCGAGTTGCCGTTCCAGCCCGACTTCGACTTGCGCGAGGCGAACAGACGATCAATGCGCGGTTGAACGTAATCGGCCCAGAGCCCGGAAAGACCGTTCGGGAAGGCGAGCACGACGGCGATGAACAACGCACCGAGGCCGAACAGCCAGAGTTGCGGGAAGGATTCCGACAGGCTGGTCTTGGCGAAATTCACCAGGATAGCGCCCCATATCGCGCCGAAGATCGACATCCGGCCGCCGACCGCGGTGTAGATCACCATCTCGATCGACGGCACGATGCCGACGAAGGACGGCGACATGAAACCGACATTGAGCGCGAACATGGCGCCGCCGATCGCGGCGAAGACCGCGGCCATGCAGAAGGCAAAGATCTTGAAGTTGGCGACGCTGTAGCCGGAGAAGCGGACGCGGTCCTCCTGCTCGCGCATCGCGACCAGGATGCGGCCGAGCTTGGTCAGGCGGATGAACTGCGCGATGCCGATGCAGGCGAACAGCAGCACCACCTCGACGAAGTACAGGATGACCTTGGCATGGTCGGGCCGGATGTCCCAGCCCTTGAGCGTGCGCAGGTCGGTCATGCCGTTGATGCCGCCGGTATAGCCCTGCTGCCCGACGATCAGGATGGTCAGGATGGCGGCGACGGCCTGGGTGATGATCGCGAAATAGGTGCCGCCGACGCGACGCTTGAACATGGCGGTGCCGATGATCAGAGCGAAGAGACCGGGGACCAGGATGATGGCGAGGATGGTGAAGGTGAGGCTGTGAAATGGCTGCCAGAACAGCGGCAGTGACGTGATCTGATTCCAGTCCATGAAGTCAGGGATGCCGGGCGTCGACTGGATTTTCGTGTTCTCGACGCTGGACGCCTCGAGCTTGAGGAACATCGCCATGCAATAGCCGCCGAGACCGAAGAACACGCCCTGTCCCAGGCTTAAGATGCCGCCATAGCCCCAGCACAGCACGAGACCGAGCGCGACGAAGGCGTAGGTCAGGTATTTCGCGACCAGATTGAGGCGGAATACGTCCAGCGAGAGCGGCAGGATCACGAACAGCATTGCGGCCAGAACAATGAAGCCCATGAGTTCGGATCGATTGAAGAAGCGTGAGTTGATGATCATGACTTGCCTGCTTCTCGCTATTTGCGGACTTTGAGGGCGAAGAGACCCTGCGGTCGCAGCATCAGGATGCCGACGACAGCAAGCAGCGTGAGCACCTTGGCCATCGATCCCGACATGAAGAATTCGAGCGTCGATTGCGTTTGCGAGATCGAGAACGCCGAGGCGATGGTGCCGAGCAGGCTGGCGGCGCCGCCGAACACGACGACGAGGAAGGTGTCCACGATGTAAAGCTGGCCCGAGGTCGGTCCGGTCGAGCCGATCATTGTGAAGGCGCTGCCGGCGACGCCGGCAATGCCGCAACCAAGCCCGAACGTGTAGCGGTCGACCTTCTCGGTGTTGATGCCGACTGCACCGGCCATGATGCGGTTCTGCACCACGGCACGGACCTGGCGGCCCCAGCGCGACATATAAAGAACGTAGGCCACTGCGATGGTGATCAGCACCGTGAGACACATCACGAAGACGCCGTTGATCGGCACCTCGATGCTGTCAGTCACGTGCAGCGACCCGAGCATCCATTGCGGCAGCTCGACGCCGACCTCGCGGGCGCCAAACACGGAGCGATAAGCCTGCTGCAGCATCAGGCTGAGGCCCCAGGTCGCGAGCAATGTGTCGAGCGGACGCTTGTAGAGATGCCGGATCAGAACCCATTCCACCAGCATGCCCAGCGCGCCGGATGCGACAAAAGCCAGGATCATCGCGAGGAAGAAGTAGCCACTGAACAGGCTCGGCAAATAGGCCTGGAAGAAGCTTGAGGTCATCCAGGTGACGTAGGCCCCCAAGATCATGAACTCGCCATGGGCCATGTTGATGACGCCCATCTGGCCGAAGATGATCGCCAGTCCCAACGCCATCAGGACGTAGACCGAGAACAGGATCAGTCCCGCAAAGCCCTGCATGACGAAGATGGAGCCAAGGTCACCAAGCGAGTAGTCGCCGAACATCGATGTCCTCCGTCGGGGAAAGGGTCCCGCGTCGCGAGCAGATTCGCGACGCGGGGTCTTGGGCATGGACTTGCGATCCACGCCAGGGAGAGGCTTGGTCTAGAGGGAAGCGCGAGCGACGCCGCGGGCCTTACTGGTAACCCTTCGGGAACGGATCCGGCTCGACGAGATCGGCGGTCTCGTAGATCAGCTCGAACTGGCCATCGAGCTTGGCGCGTCCCACCCGGGTCTTCGACCAGAGGTGATGGTTTTCGTGGATGCGCACGTAGCCTTCCGGCGCGCCCTTGAACTCGACGCCCGGCGAGGCCGCGGCGATCTTGTCGACGTCGAAGGAGCCGGCCTTCTCGACCGTCAACTTCCACAGCCACGGGCCGAGATAGGCAGCCTGGGTGACGTCTCCGATCACGGTCTTCTCGCCCCACGCCTTCTTGAACGCAGGCACGAACGCCTTGTTGTTCGGATTGTCGAGCGACTGGAAGTACTTCATGCAGGCGTAGGCGCCCGCAATGTTCTCGCCGCCGATGCCGTCGATCTCGTCCTCGGTCACCGAGATCGTCAGCAGCGGCTGCTTGGCGAGATCGATGCCGGCGGCCTTGAGCTGCTTGTAGAAGGCGACGTTCGAGCCGCCGACGACGTCGGTGAAGATCACGTCGGGCTTGGTGAGCTTGATCTTGTTGATGACCGAGTTGAACTGGGTGCTGCCGAGCGCATAGTACTCTTCGCCGACGACCTTGCCCTTTAGCACGTTCTCTACATGCTTGCGCGCGATCTTGTTCGAGGTGCGCGGCCAGATGTAGTCGGAGCCGATGAAGAAGAACGACTTCGCGCCCTTCTCCTTGGCGATCCAGTTTAGGCCGGCGAGAATCTGCTGGGTCGCCTCCTGGCCCGTGTAGATGACGTTCTTGGACTGCTCGAGGCCTTCGTAGAAGGTCGGGTAGTAGAGCATGCCGTTATACTGCTCGACGACCGGCAGCACCGCCTTGCGTGAGGCCGAGGTCCAGCAGCCCATGATGGCCGCGACCTTGTCGTTGACGAGCAGCTTCTTGGCCTTTTCGGCGAAGGTCGGCCAGTCCGAGGCGCCGTCCTCCTGGATGAACTTGATCTTGCGCCCGAGCACGCCGCCGGCGGCATTGATCTGCTCGATGGCGAGCTTCTCGGCTTCGATCGAGCCGGTCTCGGAGATGGCCATGGTGCCGGTCGCCGAGTGCAGGATGCCGACCGTCACCTCGCTGTCGGTGACCGCAAGACCCGTGGTGTTGACCGCCGAGGTCGCCGGAGCCTGCGCAAAAGATGCCCGTGGCAGCATCGTGATAACAGGCGCGGCCGCCATTCCCATCAACAGTTTACGCCGGAGCGGCGACAACAGCCCCTTGTTTGCTTCGTCTGACATGAGCACCCCACTTTTGTTCGAGGACACGCGTTGGTGTCGTGAGGATGGCTCGAATTTGTGCAGCTCAAGCATACGCAAGATCGCGTATACTGCACCGCAAAATGCCGACGTAGGCTTTTGGTACGGAAATTGCGAGGGGCTCCGGGTCCGTATCTGGAGTGGGGTAAAGCGTGGCAGGGCGGCAGCGAATAGACCGCGTCAGGCGCCAGTACAACCAATGGGTCGCCAACCAGACGCTGGAAGACTACGCGCTGCGCTTCACCGCGAAGAGCGCGCGCCGCTGGTCCGCCGCTCGCGTCGCCAACACGGCGCTCGGCGCGATCTCCTTTCTGGCGCTGGAAGCGATCGGCGGTACTATCACGCTGAACTACGGCGTCACCAACGCCAGCGCCGCGATCCTCTTCGTCTCCGCCATCATCTTCTTCTGCGGTGTGCCGATTGCCTATTACGCGGCCAAATGCGGCATCGACATTGACCTGCTCACACGCGGCGCCGGCTTCGGCTATATCGGCTCGACCGTCACCTCGCTGATCTACGCCTCTTTCACCTTCATCTTCTTCGCCATCGAAGCGGTGATTCTGGCCACCGCGCTTGAGATGTGCTTCGGCGTTCCGCGCCCGATCGGCTACCTCATCAGCGCGGTCGCGATCATCCCGCTCGTCACCTATGGCATCACCCTGATCAGCCGTTTCCAGCTCTGGACGCAGCCGATCTGGATCGTCCTGCATATCCTGCCCTTTGCCGCGATCGCCTGGGCCAATCCCTATTCGTTCGCGGAGTGGCGCAAGTTCGCCGGCGAGCACGGCGATGCGAACGGACATTTCGACCTGTTGCTGTTCGGCGTCGCATCTTCCGTGGTGTTTTCATTGGTGGCGCAGATTGGCGAGCAGGTCGACTTCCTCCGGTTTCTGCCGCGCGACCGCCGCACGTCGCGCACCTCATGGTGGATCGCCCTGCTGATCGCAGGTCCCGGCTGGATCATCTTCGGCGCGCTGAAATTGCTACTGGGCTCGTTTCTCGCCTTCTTTGCACTGAGCCACGGCCTCTCCAGCGAGCTGGCGGCCGAGCCAGCGCACATGTATCTCGAAGCATTCCGATACGTGCTGTCGCAGCCGGACATGGCGCTGGCGCTCACCGGCACGTTCGTGATCCTGTCGCAGATCAAGATCAACGTGACCAATGCCTATGCCGGCTCGATTGCCTGGTCGAACTTCTTCTCGCGATTGACGCACAGTCATCCCGGCCGCGTGGTGTGGCTGGTGTTCAATGTCATGGTGGCGCTGCTCTTGATGGAGATCGGCGTCTACAAGGCGCTGGAGCAGACGCTGGCGCTCTACTCGAACGTTGCGATCGCCTGGGTCGGCGCGCTGGTCGCCGATCTCGTCATCAACAAGCCGCTCGGCCTGCGCCCGCCGCAGATGGAGTTCAAGCGCGCCCATCTCTACGACATCAACCCGGTCGGCGTCGGCGCCATGACGATCGCGACCATCGTCTCGATCGCGGCATTCTATGGCCTGTTCGGCCCTGTCATGAAGGCGCTCGCGGCGTTCGTCGCATTGGCCGTCGCCTTCGTCACCGCGCCTGTCATCGCCTGGCTTACCGACGGAAAATACTACATCGCGCGTAAGCCCAAAAAGAGCTGGGCCAATATCGAGGCGATCCAGTGCTGTATCTGCGAGCACAGTTTCGAGCCGGAAGACACCACCTCCTGTCCGGCCTATGCCGGCCCGATCTGCTCGCTATGCTGCTCGCTCGATGCCCGCTGCCACGATCTCTGCAAGCCGCACGCGCGCGCTCAGGTGCAGTTCTCCGACGCGCTGAGCAGGATCTTGCCGCAGCCGATCTATCGGCGCATCAATTCGCAGTTCGGCCATTATATCGGCGTGTTCGTGGTCTCCGCGGGTCTGGTCGCGCTGGTGCTGGGGCTGATCTATCTCCAGACCTCGGCGACCGTATATGGCGAGAACATGCTCGTTTCCAACGTGCTCTGGAAGGTGTTCTTCTCGCTTAGCATCATCATCGGCGTCGTGGCCTGGCTGTTCGTGCTGGCACAGCAGAGCCGCCGGGCCGCGGAAGCTGAAACCAAACGGCAGACCGCGCTGCTGATCCAGGAGATCGACGCGCACAAGCGCACCGATGCCGAGCTCCAGCGCGCCAAGGAAGTCGCCGAATCCGCCAACCTCGCCAAGAGCCGCTATGTCGTCGGCCTGAGCCACGAATTGCGCTCGCCGCTGAACGCCATCAGCGGTTACGCCCAGCTCCTGGAGCAGGACGCAACGCTCGCGACCAAGCCGCGCGACCAGGTCCGTGTCGTCCGCCGCAGTGCCGATCACCTCTCCGGCCTGATCGACGGCATCCTGGATATCTCCAAGATCGAGGCGGGGCGGCTGTATTTGTCACGCGACGAGGTGCGCCTCAGCGAATTTCTCGACCAGCTCGTCGGCATGTTCCGCCTTCAAGCCGCCGCCAAGAGTATCGACTTCGTGTTCAGGAGGCCCGCCTCGCTGCCGCTCGTCGTCTATGCCGACGAGAAGCGGCTGCGCCAGGTGCTGATCAATTTGCTCTCCAATGCGATCAAGTTCACCCAGGTCGGCAGCGTGCAGTTCGTGGTGCACTATCGCAGCCCCGTCGCCGAGTTCGAGGTGATCGATACCGGTCCCGGCATCCGAAGCGACGATCTCGAGCGCATCTTCGCGCCCTTCGAGCGCGGTGCGCTCGGTGTCTCGCAGCCACAGACCGGAACTGGCCTGGGCCTCACCATCAGCCGGCTGCTCGCCGGCGTCATGGGCGGCGACATCAAGGTCATGAGCACGGTCGGCGCCGGCAGCACGTTCAAGGTCAAGATCCTGCTGTCGGAGGTGACCAATCCTCAGCGTATCGCGCCGGTAGAGGCGCCGGTCTCGGGCTATCGCGGCGCGCGCAAGACCATCCTCATCACCGACGACGACCCCGTGCATCGCGACCTCCTGCGCGAGGTGCTGACGCCGCTCGGCTTCATCCTGCTCAGCGCCCCCGACGGCCCGGGGTGCCTCGCGTTGGCGCAGCATTGCCGGCCTGATCTGTTCCTGCTCGACATCTCCATGCCGGCCATGGACGGCTGGGCCGTGGCCGAGGCCTTGCGTGCGAGCGGCCATCACCAAGCGCGTATCCTGATGGTGTCGGCGAGTGCGTTGGAGGCCCACGGCACGCCGCTGGCGCAGCCCTTCCACGATGGCTATCTGATGAAGCCGATCGACATCCCGCGGCTGCTGGAGACGATTCGCCAGCTCCTCAAGATCGAATGGCAATACGGCTCGGACGAGATCGCAGTACCGTTCTGGCGGCCCGAGAGCGGATCGAAGCCGCCGGTGCGGCACATCGAGGCGCTGATCGGGCTCGGCCAGATCGGCTACGTCAAGGGCATCCAATTGAAGCTGGACGAGATCGGCAGCGAGCATCCGGAGCATGCCGACTTCGTCGCGCAGATGCGGTCGCTGGTCGACCGCTTCGATCTCGACCAGTACATGGCCACATTGAAGACGTTGCATGCGCATGAACATTGATTCGAGGAAGCGCGACGTCGCGCTCGTTGTCGATGACTCTCCGGAGACGCTGCGGCTGCTGACCGATGCGCTCGACGGTGCCGGGATGACGGTGATGGTGGCGCTCGACGGCGCAGCCGCGATGCGCATCATCGACCAGATCACGCCCGACATCGTGCTGCTGGACGCCGTGATGCCCGGCATCGACGGCTTCGAGACCTGCCGCCGTCTCAAGCGCGATGCGGATCTGGCCAATGTCCCGGTCATCTTCATGACGGGGCTTGCCGAAACCGAGCACATCGTTCGCGGGCTCGAGGCCGGCGGCGTCGACTACGTGACCAAGCCGATCGTGATCGAGGAGATGCTGGCGCGCATCCGCGTCCATCTCGGCAATGCCCGGCTGACACAGAGCGCGCGCGCCGCACTCGACGTCTCCGGGCGCTTCCTGTTCGCGGTCAACCGGCAGGGCAACGTGCTCTGGGCAACGCCGCAGGCGCAAAGGCTGCTGTCCGACCACCACGGCCCGCAGGCCGACGACTTCGTCCTGCCGCCATCAATGCTGCAATGGCTGGATCAGGCCAGGAGCAAGGGCAGCTCGAAATCTCAGGCGGCCTCTTTGCCCGACAATCCGCAACTCCGGTTCTACTACATGGGCGAAACCGCGCCGAACGAGTTCCTGCTGCGGCTGTCCAAGGAGTCCGGCACCGCGCCGCCGCCCGAATTCACCAGCGAACTCGGCCTCACCACCCGTGAAGGCGAAGTGCTGGCCTGGCTCAGCAAGGGCAAGACCAACCGCGACATCGCGCAGATTTTGGGATTGAGCCCGCGCACGGTCGACAAGCATCTGGAGCAGATCTACGCCAAGCTCGGCGTGGAGAACCGGACGGCCGCGGCAGCGATTGCGACCAATGCGACGCGGCGGAATTCGTGAGCGTATCGCGGATGAGTTGAGGCGCCGCTTGCGCAATAAATGGTGTGGTCCTGGACAAGTGCAGCAAAGCGTAGCGCTGATCCAGGACCCATAACCACAGGGAAAAGTTTGACGAAGACTCATAGTTACCTGCTCGTGCCACAACACCTCCCTGGGGAAATAGGTCCTGGCTTTCGCCAGGACGACATCGAGTAAGTCGCAACGCCATTAACCCAACAACCAGTGTCGTCCCGGCACTAGGCCGGGACGACGGCGGAGTTTAGGGCGCGATCGCTGTCGTCCCTCACCTGCGCACTAACGACTCACCCATACACAAACGCCGCATCGTCCAGATCCGTCTTCGGGATATCGTCCTTCTCGGTCCAGTAATCCTGGCTGTGCTGCCATTCCGGCTTGTCGCCGCGCTTCGGCAGCAGGTCCATGTTGCGCATCATGTAGCCGGGGTTGAAGTTTTCCGGATCGATCCAGGGCAGGATCGGCATGTTGTGATCTTCGGGGCGCAAGCTCACTTCGACCTTCTTGGCGCCCTTGGCCTTCATATGACCGAGCAGCCGGCAGACGAAGTCGGCGACGAGGTCGACACGCAGGGTCCAGCTCGCGCGGAAATAGCCGAACACCCAGACCATGTTCGGCACGCCCGTGAACATCATGCCGCGATAGGTGACGGTGTCGCCGAAGGCGAGCGGCTTGCCGTCGATCTCGAAGGCGATGTCGCCGAGGGCGGCGAGATTGAAGCCGGTCGCGGTGACGATGATATCGGCCTCCAACAGCTTGCCGGATTTGAGCTGAATGCCGTTCTCGACGAAGCACTCGATCTCGTCGGTAACGACGGAGGCCTTGCCGCTCGCAATGCCTTTGAACAGATCGGCGTCCGGCACGAAGGCGATGCGCTGCCGCCACGGCCGGTAGGTTGGCGTGAAATGCGTCTCGACGTCGTAGTCGGGGCCGAGGACCGCGCTGATCTGACCGATCAGCTCCTTCTTGACCTGCTCGGGCTTGGACACGCAGAGCTTTGTGAACGCATCCTGTTCGAACAGGATCTTGCGCCGCACGATCTCATGGATCCAGGTTTCGTCAACCTGAAGCCGGCGCAGCTCTTCCGCGATCTCGATGGCGTTGCGGCCGAGGCGGAAATAGGTCGGCGAGCGCTGCAGCATGGTGACATGCGCGCAACTGTCCGCGATGTTCGGCACCAGCGTCGCCGCCGTCGCGCCCGAGCCGATCACAACTACCTTCTTGCCCGCGAGATCGATATCATCCGGCCAGGTCTGCGGATGGACGATGCGACCCTTGAAGCGGTCCATGCCCTTCCATTCCGGCGTATAGCCCTCCGAATGGCGGTAATAGCCCTGGCACATCCAGAGGAAGTTTGCGGTAAAGGTCTTTGCCTCGCCCGTATCGGTGGTCGTCGCCTCGATTGTCCAGAGATTCTGCTCGCTCGACCAGCTCGCGGAATTGATCTTGTGCTTGTAGCGGATGTGGCGGGCGATATCGTTGTCGTCGATCACCTCTTTCATGTAGGAGAGAATCTCCTCGGCGGTCGCGATGGGCGGGCCGACCCAGGGCTTGAAGCTGTAGCCGAAGGTGTGGAGGTCGCTGTCCGAGCGGATGCCGGGATAGCGATGCGTGTTCCAGGTGCCGCCGAACGTCGCCTGCGTTTCGAGGATGACGTAGCTCGTACCCGGCAGCTGCTGTTCGATATGATAGGCGCTGCCGATGCCGGAGATGCCGGCGCCGACGATCAGTACGTCGAAATGTTCGGAAGCTTGCTTGGTGGCGGTGTGACCGCGAACAGCGACATTCATTGTTGCTTATTGCCTTGCTTTGTTTTTGTGGCCGGCCTTGATCGGACGGCGCGTTTCCTCCGCGACAGGCAGTGTCGCCCGCCGCGCTTCCGCTTCAAGATGACATAGATCAGGTCGCGGTCAAATCACAGTGCCGCACCCCAGCTCCGTGCGGTCTGCAAGATCCAGTCCCGGTAGAGCGTGAGCGGCGTGACCCCGGTCAACCCGCCGCAACCGTCGGCCCCGTTTGGCCCTGTCGACCAGCTGACAACGCCGACGAGCACGGCACCATTCGGCTTGTCCTCGAACACAGGGCCGCCGGAATCGCCGGTACAAGCGCCGATTCCATCGCGAACACCGTTGGTTACGGGATCGACCAACCGGATCTGGAGCGTCCCGGGCTGGCCGGTGGCGACAAGCGCAGCGACACGCGTGATGCCGCCGCTCTTGCCATCGCCGCGAATCGTGACGCCGATGCCGGCGATGGTAAAACGGCTGCCGACGCGGATCGGAATATTCGGTGCACCGACTGGCACCGTCGATTTTCCCTTGGGTGGAATTTCCAGTTGCAACAGTGCCACGTCGGCGGTCGCCCGATGCGCCTGCATCGCCTGCATGTTGAAGTTCGGATGGATCGCGACGGTGCGGACGTTCAGCAATTGCGGCTGGCCGTCGGCGCCGCGATCGACGATCTTGTAGTCCGCACCGGGCTGCACGCAGTGAGCGACCGTCAGCACCAGCCTCGGTGCTATCAGGCTGCCGGTGCAAAAATTGCCGCGCGAGCCGACGATCGTGACAATGGCGCGCGCGACACCATCCGCCTGCGGCGTGCCGCCGCCGACGATCGCGTGAGCGGGCGTGGCGAGCAACAGAGCGGCCGTGGTGAATGTCGTAATTGTTTTCATGGGAACGTCTTGGCAGTCGGTTCGGTCAGGGGCGGAGTGTGCTTCAGGCTGGTCCTTGCCGATAGCGCGTGCTAGCCGTCTTGTCAGCCATCTTGGCACTGAATTGACGAGGGCGGGACCTTGACGATCGAAGCTGTGATCTTTGATTTTGGCGGCGTGTTGACGAGCTCGCCGTTCGAGGCGTTCGCCCGGTTCGAGACCGAACGCGGCCTGCCCATCGACATCATCCGGCGAACCAACGCCGCCAACCATCTGGAAAATGCCTGGGCCAGGTTCGAGCGCGCCGAGGTGGATATCGACGCATTCGATCATTTGTTCGCCGAGGAATCACGTGCACTTGGCGCGGAGGTGCGCGGCCGCGACGTGCTGCCGCTGCTCCAGGGCGATCTGCGTCCCGAGATGGTCGGGGCGTTGAAGCGCATCAAGGCGCAATTCAGAACCGGCTGCATCACCAACAATTTGCCGGCCAACGCCATCGGCAGCATGACGGGACGTTCCCTCTACATCGCCGAGGTGATGGTGCTGTTCGATCACGTCATCGAATCCGCCAAGATCGGCCTGCGCAAGCCCGATCCACGCATCTACAAGCTGATGGTTGAGACGCTGAAGGTCGATCCGAAGAATTGCGTCTATCTCGACGATCTCGGCGTCAATCTCAAACCCGCGCGCGAGATGGGCATGACCACGATCAAGGTGACGAGCGGAGCCCAGGCCATCGCCGAGCTCGAGGCCGCGACGGGGCTGAAGCTGAGCTAGCGCGTCATTCTCCGTCATTGCGAGCGCAGCCGTAGGGTGGGCAAAGCGAAAGCGTGCCCACCAAGCTCGCGCGGCGCGGAATGAAGATGGTGGACACGGCGCGATGCGCCTTTGCCCACCCTACGGGATAGAACTATTCCGCCGCGGCGGCGATCCGCTCGGGAAAGGCGGCCGCGAGCGATTCACGATCCGCCTTCAGCACGCCGCGCTCCGTGATCAGGCCAGTGACGAGACGCGCCGGTGTGACATCGAACGCATAATTCGCGACCGGCGAACCCTCCGGCACGATGCGGACCGTCTCCAGCCGGCCGTCGGCGGTGCGGCCGGTCATGTCGGTGACCTCCACGCCGCTGCGCTGCTCGATCGGGATGTCGCGGATGCCATCATGAACGGCGAAATCGATCGTCGGCGACGGCAGCGCAACGTAGAACGGCACACTATTGTCATGCGCGGCGAGCGCCTTCAGATAGGTGCCGATCTTGTTGCAGACATCGCCATTGGCGGCGACGCGGTCGGTGCCGACGATGGCGAGATCGACCATGCCGTGCTGCATCAGATGGCCGCCAGTATTGTCCGGGATCACCGTGTGCGGCACGCCGTGATGGCCCAGTTCCCAGGCGGTCAGCGAGGCGCCCTGGTTGCGCGGACGGGTCTCGTCGACCCAAACATGGACCTTGATGCCGCGCTCATGCGCGAGATAGATCGGCGCCGTCGCCGTGCCCCAGTCGACCGTCGCAAGCCAGCCGGCGTTGCAATGAGTCAGGACATTGACCACCTCGCCGGGCTTCTTTGCTGCAATCGCCTCGATCAGCTTCAGGCCATTGCCGGCGATGCCGCGGTTGATCTCGACGTCCTGTTCGACGATCTCGTCGGCACGCGCGTAGGCCGCCTCCGCCCGTTCGACCGGATCGATCGGCGCCAGTGCCGCGCGCATCTCGTCTAGCGCCCATTTCAGATTGATCGCGGTCGGCCGCGCCACGACGAGCGTCTCATAGGCACGCTTCAGGCCGGCGTCGGAGGCGTCCTCGCGCATCGCGAGCGCCATGCCATAAGCCGCGGTGGCGCCGATCAGCGGCGCGCCGCGCACCAGCATGTCGTGGATGGCGACTGCCGCGTCTTCGCATGACGTCAGCTTCGCAATGACGAACTCGTGGGGCAGCCTGCGCTGGTCGATCGCGCCGACCGACCAGCCGTCACGCTCACGCCAGATGCTGCGAAAATGCTTGCCGTCGACCTTCATGGCATTCTGCCTTTCGTCTCAACCACGCAGGATGCGCCCTGCCACCGCATCGAGCTTCTTCAAAAGCTCGGGATCACGCGCCTCGGGCGCCGTGATCAGCGCAGTGTCGAGCGCACGATCCGAACCGATTGGGCACGACTCGTGCTCGCGCGGAAAATCCCTCGCCAGCCGCGCCACCAGCGCTTTCGCCTTGTCGGCATTCGAGTTCAGCACACGGATGATATCCTGCACGGTGACCGCATCGTGGTCGGGATGCCAGCAATCGAAATCCGTCACCATCGCGACGGTGGCGTAACAGAGCTCCGCCTCACGCGCGAGCTTCGCCTCGGGCATGTTGGTCATGCCGATCACGGAGTAGCCCAGCGTCTTGTACGTCATGCTTTCCGCATAGGTAGAGAATTGCGGCCCTTCCATGCAGACATAGGTACCGGTCCGCGCGATTGCGATGCCCTCGGCCTCGGCGGCTGCGGCCAGGTGAATGCGCAGCCGCGGCGAGACCGGATGCGCCATCGACACATGCGCGACGCAACCCTTGCCGAAGAACGAGCTCTCGCGCTTGTGGGTGCGATCGACGAACTGATCGATGAGAACGAAGGTGCCGGGCGGCAGTTCCTCCCTAAAGGAACCGCAGGCCGACAGCGAGATCAGGTCGGTGACGCCGGCCCGCTTCAGAACGTCGATATTGGCGCGATAGTTGATGTCGGAGGGCGACAGCCGATGGCCCTTGTCGTGCCGCGGCAGGAACACGACCGGCAGGCCCGCCATGGTGCCGCGCCGCACGGGCGCGGACGGCTCTCCCCAGGGGCTCTTGATCACCTCTTCGCGCGCGCCCTCCAGGCCCGGCAGATCATAGATGCCGGAGCCGCCGATGATGCCCAATACCGCCTGCGTCATGCCTGCTCCATCCCGTCCGCCACGTGCGACATGGTTAAGCTATGCCAGTTTTGCAGCGGATTTGAAACGGGGGGTGGAGAGGGGATGGAGGGACTGTGAGGAGCGCGCCTCACACTCGAAGTCGTCCCGGCCTAGTGCGCAATTGCGCACGGGGGCCGGGACCCATAACCCCAGGGAGTAGTTTGGCTAAGACTCGTCGCTCGGTACAACGACCGTTCGCAACCGATAGATCACGCGGTATGGGTCCCGGCCTGCGCCGGGACGACGCTGTGAGATTGGCGCGTTTAACTAAGCCGCCGTTGCCGGCTGCAGCTGGGTCGCGACCATCCGCTCCAGCGTTTCGACGGACTGGAAGTTCTCCGGCGTGATCTCGGCTTGCGGGATGGTGAAGTCGAACTCGGCCTCGACGCCGAGCATCAGATTGACCATGTCCATCGAAGTCAGGCCAACGTCCACGAGCTTCGCCTGTGGCGTGATGTCCGCGGTGAGCGAGTTCTGTTCGAGGATGCCCTTCACCAGCTTGATGATGCGATCGCGCACGTCGGTATCGAAGGCCTGCATCGGCAAATTCCCATCTGTCTATCGGAGGCGGACCGGACTGCCGGCTACGATGGGCACGGCCAGTCGATCCCGCAATGGGCGCGAGGGTTACTTCGCTTTTCTTAGTAAACGATGACTCAGATTGACTAAAATTCAGACCTCTTCCAGATCACTAACGCGACCGCGGAAATTCCGGTGATGCAAACAACCGGACCTTAACTGTTCGTTCGGAATTGGGATTTGTTTACCCTCTATTTCATCGACGAATTTGAATTAAATCCGTAGCCTCGTCTTACAAGCAAAGATGGTCGGAGGATCGCTGGCGGCATCGCGAATGATGGCGGCGATCTCGAACGGCAAACCGGAGGCGGACGAGAATGAACGTGCGTGAAGCAGTCCTCACTGTCGACGAAACGCAGACGAGCTTTCTCGAGCAGGGTCCCTCCCTGATCGAGCGTGCCGCCCGGACCGCCGCTGCCGCAGCGGCCGATGCAGACGGGGTCGATCGCGACGCCCGCTTCCCCCACAAAGCTTTCGAGGTCGCGCGTGAGCAAAAGCTGCTCGGCGTCATGATCCCGGTCGAGTTCGGCGGCTTCGGCGCTTCGATCTATGACGTCACCGATGTCTGCTACACGCTCGGGCGCGCGTGCGCCTCCACTGCGATGATCTACGCAATGCACCAGACCAAGGTCGCCTGCGTCGTCAGGCACGGCCACGGCATCCCCTGGATGGAAACCATGATGCGCCGGGTCGCCCGCGATCAGTGGCTGCTCGCCTCCTCCACCACCGAAGGCCAGAACGGCGGCAACATCCGCGCCAGCGCCGCCGCCGTCGATCACGCCGGCGATACCGTGTCGCTGGTCCGCGACGCCACCGTGATCTCCTACGGCGCCGAGGCCGACGGCCTCGTCACCATCGCCCGCCGCGCCACTGACGCTGCTGCCTCGGACCAAGTGCTGCTGGCGCTCGCCAAGGACGATTATTCGCTGAAGCGGACGCTGGGCTGGGAAACGCTCGGCATGCGCGGTACCTGCTCGACCGGTTTCGAGCTGAAGGTCGATTGCCCCGCCGACCGCGTCTTCCCGGAATCCTACGACAAGATCCACGCCCAGACCATGACGCCGTTCGCGCATTTGTGCTGGTCGTCGGCTTGGGCCGGCATTGCCGCCGCCGCGGTGACCCGCGCGCAGGCCTTCATCCGCAAGGCGGCCCGCAGCTCCGGCGGACAAATGCCGCCGGCCGCGGCGCATTTCACCGCCGCCAAGATGTCGCTCGCCAAGCTGCGCGCGCTGATAGCAGCCAATATCGACGCTTTCGACCGCGCCGAGCATGACGAGCGCGCGCTCGGCTCGCTCGACTTCCAGTCCTCGATCACGCTTTTGAAGGTGCAGGCTTCCGAGCTCGCGGTCGAGACGGTGATGCATGCGATGCGCACCGCGGGTCTTTCCGGCTACCGCAACGACGGCGAATTCACGATGGGCCGCCACCTGCGCGACGTGCTGTCGTCGCCGATCATGATCAACAACGACCGTATCCTCGCCAACGCCGCGACATCGATGCTGATGAGCGGCGTGCCAATGAGCCTTCGTGACTAACGTGCCTTGGCGACTGAACCAACAAGAACAATTTTGAGATAGCAGGATATCGACCCATGAATATTGCCGTCCTCCCCAATTCGCCCGACACCGCACCGCAGATCATCGATCCGCTCGATCATCTCGCCGACAAGCTGTTCCACCGCATGGGCTCGGACGGGGTCTACGCTCGCACCGCGCTCTATGAAGGCATCGTCGAGAAGCTCGCCACGCTGATCACTGGCCATCGCGAGGCCGGAACCGAGGTGATGCGCTTTCCGCCGGTGATGAGCCGGGCTCAGCTGGAGAAGTCCGGCTACCTCAAGAGCTTTCCGAACCTGCTCGGCTGCGTCTGCGGCCTGCACGGCACCGAACGCGAGATCAACGCCGCGGTGAGCCGCTTCGATGCCGGTGGCGACTGGACCTCATCGCTCTCGCCGGCCGACCTCGTGCTGTCGCCGGCCGCCTGCTATCCCGTCTACCCGATCGCGGCGAGCCGCGGCCAATTGCCGAAGGGCGGTCTGCGCTTCGACGTCGCCGCCGACTGCTTCCGCCGCGAGCCGTCGAAGCATCTCGACCGGCTGCAATCGTTCCGGATGCGCGAATATGTCTGCATTGGCAGCCCCGATGACGTCGCCGATTTCCGCGAACGCTGGATGGTCCGCGCACAGGCGATCGCGCGCGACCTCGGTCTCACCTTCCGCGTCGACTATGCCAGCGATCCCTTCTTCGGCCGCGTCGGCCAGATGAAGGCGGTGAGCCAGAAACAGCAGCAGCTGAAGTTCGAGCTCCTGATCCCGCTGCGCTCCGAAGAGCAGCCGACCGCCTGCATGAGCTTCAACTATCACCGCGAGCATTTCGGCACGACCTGGGGCATTAGGGACGCCAATGGCGAGCCGGCCCACACCGGCTGCGTTGCCTTCGGCATGGACCGGCTCGCGGTCGCCATGTTCCACACCCACGGCACTGATACCGCCGCTTGGCCGGCCAAGGTGCGCGACGTCCTGGGCTTACAGCCGCATGTTGCGGCCGAGGCCCATGGCGAAGGCTGGCGCTAACGGAACTCACGAGGCCGATCATTTCCACGGGCAAGACGAGCGTGATCCACACCAAGGTCCGATGCCGCGAAATCACCGAGTCCGATGTCGAAGCCATCGCGGACCTGCTGACGCGCGGCTTCGTCGGCCGCTCGCGTGACTATTGGATCCAGGGCCTGCGCCGGCAGGCTTTCCGGACCGTGCCGGAGGGCTATCCGCGCTTCGGCTACATGCTCGAGGATGACGGCACGCCGGTCGGCGTGCTGCTGCTGATCTACACGGCGCGCAAAAACGGCGAAGAGACCGCCATCCAGTGCAATTTGTCGAGCTGGTATGTCGATCCCACCTATCGCAACTACGCGCCGCTGCTGACCAAGATTGCGCAGCGGCACAAGGACGTCACTTACCTCAACATCAGCCCGGCGCCGTGGACCTGGCCCATCATCGAGACGCAGGGCTTTCGTGATTACTGCCGCGGCATCTTCTTCTCGGTGCCCGCGCTGGCGCGCGCCCCGCGCTGGAGCAAGATCGAGGTGATCTCGCAGCACGCCAAGGCGATCGAAGGGCTTTCCGACACAGAGACCGAGCTCTTGACGCGTCATGCACGCTACAATTGCCTCAGCCTGGTCTGCCGCACGCCGCAGGGAACGTTCCCCTTCATCCTGCAACCGGTGCGCATCCGCCGCGGCTTCATCGCGCCGCCCGCGATGAAACTGATCTACTGCCGCAACATCGCCGAATATGCCGCCTGCGCCGGCCGGATCGGCCGGCTGCTGCTGCGGTTCGGCAAAATCTCGGTGGCCGTCGATTGCAACAGCCCGCTTCCCGGCCTCATCGGCCTCTACACAGAGCGCCGCGGCCGCAAATATTTCAAGGGCCCGCATCGGCCACAGCTTGCCGATCTCACCGATACGGAGCTCGTGCTGTACGGGCCGTAGCGCTAATCTATCCCGTATTATCGTCCCGGCCTAGTGCGCAATTGCGCACGGGGGGCCGGGACCCATACCGCGTGATCTATCGATAGGCGCCGGTGTTTGTACCAAACCTCTTCACTACCGATCTCCGCCAAGCTTCTCGCTGTGGTTATGGGTCCCGGCCTTCGCCGGGACGACGGGCAATGTTGGGCGCATTCCGGCCCCGAGATACACGCGTCTCCGCATCGCCAGTCACTCTCCGTAAACTACTGCGCTTAAGGGAATTTTCCGGCCTCTTCGCTACCCTCGGCAGCTGAATTACGTTGCGTTAAGTCTATTGCCCGCCGAGATCCGCGACTCCCATGACGTCGACCTGCGACAATGAGCATGGTGCACACCGCGAACAGGCCCCCGCGGCCCTGATCGCGCTCGGCCAGCTTGCGCTCGACCACATGGAGCAGGGCGTCTGCGTCTACGATGCCGACAACCGGATCGTGCTGGTCAATCAGCGCTATCTCACGCTGTTCGACATGTCGGCCGATATCGTGCGGGTGGGCACGAGCTATCGCGAGGTGCTTGCCCACAGCGCGACACGCGGAAACTTCCCCCAGGACGAGCTTGATGCGTTGTATTCGGCGCGGATTGCGCAAATCGCAGCGGGCAAACCGTTCCGCACCGAACAGCGGCTTGCAAGCGGCCTCGTCATGGCGCTCGAGTTGAAGCCTCTTCCCGGCGGCGGCTGGATGACGATCTGCGACGACGTCACTCGTCTCGCACGGCTCGAGGCGGAATTGCGCGTGCAGACGGAGCGCAGCCAGCACGCGCTCGCAAACATGTCGCACGGCCTCATCATGTACGATGCCGACAGCCGCGTCGTCGTCTGCAACGAACGTTTCCTGAAGCTCTACAACCTCGACCCCGAGATCATGAAGCCGGGCGTCACGCACAGCGCGGCCATCGACCACTGGCTTTCGCGCGGCAACCTGCCGGGCATGTCGGCCGATGAATTCCATGACACCAGGCTGGACGACGTGCGCGCCAGGAAGGCGAAAACCCTGCTGGTGATGCGCTATGACGGGCGGATGGTGCAGGCGGTCTCCCGCTTCCTGCCCGACGGCGGCTGGGTGACGGTGCACGAAGACGTCACCGAGCGGCTGCAATACGAGGAGACGCTGAGGAAGCAGAACTTCATCCTCGATGCAGCGCTGGAGAACATGGCGCACGGACTCGCCTTCTACGACAGCGACATGCGGCTCCGCGTCTGCAACACGAACTACCGCAAGATCTACCGGCTGTCGCCCGAGGAGACCCGGCCCGGCACGCATCTTTCCGAGCTGATCGAGCGTTCGATGGCGAACGGCGCGTTCGCTTCCGAATACAGCCCGCAGCAGCTCCTGGAAGCCGCCAGCGCGAGAATCGCGAACCGCGATTCCTCGTCGATGCGACGGCGCATGTCCAATGGCTCCGTGATCTCGGTGCGTTACTGCGCGCAGCCAGACGGCGGCTTCGCCGCCACCTACGAGGACATCACCGAACGCGAACGCGCGGTTGAGGAGCTGAGCGAGCAGTATCGACGTTTCGACGCCGCACTGAACAACATGAGCCAGGGGCTGTGCATGCTCGATTCGAGCCTGCGCATCATCGTCTGCAACCGCCGCTATATCGAGATGTACGGGCTGTCGCCCGAGATCGTGAAACCGGGCGTCTCGATGCGCGAGATCATGGAGCATAGCTGCGAACTGGGCATTCATCCGAACACCACAGGCGCGCGGCTCTATGCCGACTATGTCGAGAGGCTGCGCGAGGGCGAGCACACGCTGCACCGCCATTTGAACGATGGCCGCATCATCAAGCTCAATCACAAGCGGATGGAGCTTGGCGGCTGGGTCGTCACCTATGAGGACGTCACCGAGCGCCACAAGGCCCAGGCCCGCGTCGCGCACATGGCGCGCCACGATTCGCTGACCGACCTGCCCAACCGCACGCTGTTCCGCGAGAAGATGAGCGAGGGGCTGAACCAGGTCGCGATCGCCGGCGGCGCGATGGCCGTGCTGTGCTTCGACCTCGATAATTTTAAGACCGTCAACGATCGCCTCGGCCACGCCGCAGGCGATCGCCTGCTGCGCTGGGTTGCGGCGCGACTGAAGGAGAATGTCGGCGAGCATGATACCGTCGCGCGGCTCGGCGGCGACGAGTTTGCCGTACTCCAGCGCGGACCGCAGCCGCAAGCAGCTGAAAAGCTCGCTCGTCGCCTGGTCGAGATCATCGGCCATCCGCCGCCGCTGGAAAGTCAGTCGATCCATGTCGGCGTCTCCGTCGGCATCGCGATCGCGCCCGATCACGGGCTTGATGCCGACGAGCTGATGAAATGCGCCGACCTCGCCCTCTACCAGGCCAAGGCAAAGGGACGCGGCGCCTACCAGCTGTTCGAGCCCGAGATGGAAGAGGAGGCGCGCAGCCGGCACGCGCTGGAGCAGGATCTGCGCGGCGCGTTGGAGGCACGTGAATTCAATCTCGTGTTCCAGCCGCAGGTACGGCTCGACAGCTCCGAGCTCACCGGCTTCGAAGCGCTGTTGCGTTGGAAGCATCCCTCGCGCGGCTTCGTCTCGCCGGCCGAATTCATTCCGATCGCGGAAGAGACCGGGCTGATCGTCCCGATCGGCGAATGGGTGCTGCGCACCGCCTGTGCGACCGCCGTCTCCTGGCCCGAGGTCACCGTCGCGGTAAACCTGTCGCCGGTGCAGTTCCGCTCGCGCGGCCTGGTGGCGATGGTCACGAGCGCACTTGCGGAAGCCGGCCTGCCGCCACAACGGCTCGAGCTCGAAGTCACCGAGACGGCGCTGCTCGACGACAGCGAGGCGACGATCGAGATCCTGCACCAGCTCCGCGCACTCGGCGTGCGGGTCAGCCTCGACGATTTCGGCGTCGGCTATTCCTCGCTGAGCTATTTGCGCAAATTTCCGTTCGACCGCATCAAGATCGACCGCTCTTTCGTCGGCACGCTCGGCGAAAGCCCGGAAAGCGTAGCCATCGTCCGCACCATCGCCAGCCTCGGCTCCGTGCTCGGCGTCGAGACTACGGCGGAGGGTGTAGAGACCGCGGAGCAACTCGACTTCGTGCGCGAATGCGGCTGCACCGCCGTTCAGGGCTATTATTTCGGCAAGCCGTGCCCGGCGGCCGAGGTCGGCCGTACCATCGAGACGCTGAGCGCAGTCCGCCGCGTGGCGTAGCAGCTTTCCCCACTCAAATTCCGTATCTCGGCACGCTGCCAAACGACCAATTGTCGCATGGATGGTTTCCGGCGGAATTGCCGTCTCGCGCTGGCCTGGCACACGCGCAATGGCGCTTTTCTTCTCTCGTGATTTCGGAAACAATCGCCCCACAAGAACGAGAGACGGCGGCCCAAGCGAGGCCGCTGCGAGGGAGGCGTTTCGATGTCGCGATACGGGCTGAAGACGATTGCCTTGGCCGCCATACATGCGGTCATGGGTGCAGTGCTCTCCACTGCCGCCAGTGCGCAGGACTATCCGACCAAGCCGATCACGCTGATCGTGCCATGGCCGGCCGGCGGTTCGACCGACATCTCGATGCGCGCGATCGCCGACAGCGCTTCGAAGGTTCTGGGACAGCCCATCGTGATCGACAACAAGGCCGGTGGCGGCGGCACCGTGGGACCTGCGACCATGGCCGCGGGCGCGAAGCCGGACGGCTACACCATCTCGCAGATCCCGATCACCGTCTTCCGCCTGCCTCTGATGCAGGAGGTGTCGTGGGATCCGGCGAAGGATTTTACCTACGTCATCCATCTCACCGGCTATACCTTCGGCGTCACCACCAATGCGGAATCCCAGTTCAAGAGCTGGAAGGACGTGGTGGAGTTCGCCAAGGCGAACCCGGGCAAGGTGACCTACGCGACGCCGGGCACCGGCACCTCGCTGCATATCGGCATGGAGCAGATTGCCGCGATGTCCGGCATCAAGCTCACGCAGGTACCATTCAAAGGCGGCGCGGAAACCAACGCCGCGGTCCTGGGGCAGCATACGATGCTGCAGGCGGACTCCACGGGATGGCGGCCGCTGGTCGATGCCGGCAAGCTGCGGTTGTTGATGGTGTGGACCGGGGCCCGATCGCCGAATTACCCTGATGTACCGACGCTGAAGGAGCTCGGCTATCCCATGGTCTATGATTCCCCGTTTGGCATCGCCGGCCCGAAGGGAATGGATCCGAAAATCGTCGCCAAGCTGCACGATGCCTTCAAGAAGGCGGTCGAGGACCCCGCCGTTGTGGCAACGCTCGCCAAATACGACATGGTGCCGAACTACAAGAACACCGAGGACTACAAGAAGTTCGTCGTCGAGGTCACCGAGTCCGAGCGCAAGGTGATCGACACGCTCGGACTTGCGAAGAAGTAGAACTGACCCACCTCCGTGTCCCGGACGCGGTGCAGCGCCTCTTCAGCGGTGCACCGCAGAGCCGGGACCCACTCTTGCCACGCATCCATGGACCCCGGATCTGCAGCGCACCGCTTCGCGCTGCGCAGCGTCCGGGGAACGGCCGAGAGGGCGTCGATGACCAACCAAACCAACGTCAAACTCCGCCTCAGCAATTCCGAACTTTGGGGCGGGCTGATCGGGCTCGCGCTGGGGGGCTTCGTGATCTGGTCGGGGCTGAAGCTCAAGCTCGGCACCATCAATGATCCCGGCTCCGGCTACGTGCTGTTCTACACGGGCATCCTGATCTGCGTGTTCGCAACCTCCATCATCATCTCGGCCATCACCGAGGGCGGACCGACGCTGGTCTCGCGCTGGGAAAATGTGCGCTGGAGCAAGCCGCTTCTCGTCATCGCCTGCCTCACTGCATTCTCGTTCGCGTTGGAGCCGCTGGGATTCCTGTTGTCGTCGATCCCGTTGATGCTGCTGCTGTTGCGCCTGATCGATCCCGTGCGCTGGACGCTGGCGATTCCGATCGCGGTGCTGGTGCCATCAGGCATGTGGTGGGTGCTCAAGCGGCTGCTTTTGATCCAGCTGCCCTCGGGCCTGTTCGGGATCGGCTGATCGCATGGATACGCTTGCCAATGTCGCCCATGGGTTCGGCGTCGCGCTGACCGGGATCAACCTGCTCTATTGCTTCATCGGTGTCTTCATCGGCACGCTTGTCGGCGTGCTGCCGGGCATCGGGCCGATCTCGGCGATGTCGCTGCTGCTGCCGGTGACGCTGTCGGGCACGCCGGAATCCGGCATCATCATGATGGCCGGCATCTATTACGGCTCGATGTATGGCGGATCGACCACCTCGATCCTGGTCAACATCCCCGGCGAAGCGGCCTCCGTCGTCACCTGCATCGACGGCCACCAGATGGCGAAGCAGGGCCGCGCCGGCCCCGCGCTCGGCATCTCCGCGTTCGGCTCCTTCATCGCCGGCACCTTTGCGCTGGTCGCGCTGATGCTGGTGGCGCCGAGGCTTGCCAGCATCGCCATCGCGTTCGGCCCGGCCGAGTATTTCAGCCTGATGGTGCTCGGCCTCGTCGTGCTCACCTTCCTCACGCAGGGCTCGATGCCGAAGGCGCTTCTGATGGCCTGCATCGGCGTCGTGCTCGGCCTGATCGGCCTCGACAGCATCACCGCGCAGCCGCGCCTCACCTTCGGCCGCATGGAGCTGATCGACGGCATCGGCCTCGTGCCCGTCGTGATGGGCCTGTTCGGCGTCGCCGAGGTGCTGCTCAACACCGAGCAGGCGATCAAGCGCGACATCATCAACGCGAAGATAACGCAGCTCTTGCCCAACAAGACCGACTGGCAGGCGAGCGCCGGCCCGGTGGCGCGCGGCACCCTGCTCGGCTTTCTGCTCGGCATCCTGCCGGGCGGCGGTGCCGTGGTGGCCTCGTTCGCGTCCTATGCGCTGGAGAAGCGGCTGTCGAAAACGCCGGAGCGGTTCGGCCGCGGCGCGATCGAGGGCGTCGCGGGCCCCGAATCCGCCAACAACGCGGCGGCCGGCGGCGCGTTCATTCCGCTGATGACCTTGGGCATCCCGCCGAACGTGGTGATGGCGCTGCTGCTTGGCGCCTTCGTCATTCACGGCCTGCAGCCGGGACCGCTGCTGATCACGCAGAATCCCGGCCTGTTCTGGGGCATCGTCGCCAGCATGTATATCGGCAATGTCATGCTGCTGATCCTCAATCTGCCGATGATCGGCATGTGGGTGCAGCTCTTGAAGCTGCCCTACAACATCCTGTTCCCGCTGATCATCCTGTTCACGATCCTGGGCGTCTATTGCTCGAGCAACAATGTGTTCGACGTCTACGTCATGATCGCGTTCGGGATCATCGGCTATTTCATGCGCAAGCTCGGCTATGAGCCGGCGCCGCTGGTACTCGCCTTCGTGCTCGGACCGATGCTGGAGAACAATCTGCGCAAGTCGCTGATCCTGTCGCAGGGCGATCTCTGGACTTTCGTGCAGCGGCCGATCTCGGCGGCCTGCCTTGCACTCGCAACGGTGCTGCTGATCGCGCCGCTGTTGCCCGCGCTGCGCAAGAAGCGCGAGCTGGTGGCATTGGACGAAGGGGCATGAGAGATTTCGTAGCCGCTGCACGAGCTCTTCCTTCTCCCCTTGTGGGAGAAGGTGGCGCAAAGCGCCGGATGAGGGGTTGTCTCCTCAAACTCAATCGCAAGAAATCGACTCGCGGAGGGAGACCCCTCACCCGTCTCGCCGCTACGCGGCGAGCCACCCTCTCCCGCAAGGGGAGAGGGGAAGCGAGTGCGCAAGCTTGGCGAGCGAATAGCTCCTACCCCGCCGCGGGCAGTGCGCTATCTGCCGCCACGCCCCACGGCCGCTCGGCAGACGCCAGCCCGATCAAACGGCCCTGGATGTAGTCGCAACCCCAATCGCGCAGCATGCTTGCAGCCTCTTCGTCCTGCACCCATTCCGCGACCGTCTTGATGTCGAGGCGTCGGGCGAGATCGATCAAGGTGTGCACGAAGGCGCGGTCGTCGGCGGACCGCGTGACGTTCTGGACGAAGGCGCCGTCGATCTTGACGATGTCGACGCCGAGCTTGCGCAGGTTCCTGAAGGAGGTGTAGCCGGCGCCGAAATCGTCGATGGCAATGCGGCTGCCGAAATTCTTCAGCCGCGTGACAAAGCCGCGGACGTCGTCGATGTCCTGGATCGCGACCGTTTCGGTGATCTCGACGATCAGCCGCTCGGCGACGCCGGGATGGGCCAGCATCAGCGATTCGATCCCCGCCCACCAGTCCGGATCCATGGTCGTATCAGGCGAGATGTTGAGGCTGAGGCAGATGTCGGGCGCGGCCGCAAGCTCGGCGACCACGAGCTCGAGCACGCGATGATCGACCAGGCGAATCAGGCCGAGCCGTTCGGCGACCGGCACGATGTCGGGTGCGAGCAGCACCTGGCCATCGCCCTGATCCATCCGCACCAGGCACTCGTGGAAGGCGCGTTCGCGCGAGGCGGCCGAGACCACCGGCTCATAGGCGAGCTTGATGCGGCGCTCGTTCAGCGCGGTGACGATCTCGTCGGTGACGCGGATATTGACGCGGCGCTGCGCGTCGCGCGCGGCATCCGGGCGCCATGTCGCGAACGAGCCGGCGCGGCGGCTTTTGGCGGCATCCAGCGTCTCATGGGCGCGGTTGACCGCCTCATCGGTGTTGCGGGCATAGCGTGGCACGCTGACCGCGCCGATCGACGCGGTGACCGAGACCGGGCCTGATTTCGTCGGCACCACCTCGTCGCGGATGCCGGCGAGGAAGCGCTCGGCGGCAACGTTCATGTCGTCGACGGTGCAGTTCTTCAGGATCAGGCCGAACTTGTTGCCGGAGAAGCGGCCGAGCACGTCGCCGCCGCGCAAGCGCGCGCGAATGCGCTTGGCGACGTCGAGGATCACCGCGTCGGCGACGTCGAAGCCGAAGGCGTCGTTGACGCGGGCGAGATGATCGATGCCGACCAGCATGAAGGCTGCGGTCGAGCGGAAGCGGGTCGACTCCTCGATCGCCTCGGCCAGCGACGCGATCAGATGGGAGCGGTTAAGCTCGCCGGTCAAGGGATCGAGCCGGGCCAGCTTCCTCAATTCCTCGTCGCGGGCATGACGCTCATTGTTGATGCGGACGGAGCCGATCGCGCGCGTGGGGCGGCCGTCGGGACCGGCAAACCAGCGGCCGGTCTCCTCGATCCAGACCACGGGATCGGAGGCGCTCATGCGCACGCCGTACTCGACCCGGTAAGGTGTGCCGTCGGCACCGTGCACGGCGGAGGTCTGTGCCAGCGCAGCGGTCCGCAGCGATTGCGCCGGCTCGATCAGCTTGGCGAATTCGGCCCCGGTGGCGAGCCGCTCGGCGGGAATGCCCGGGAAGACGGCGCTGACCTGCTCACCCCAGACGATGACGTCGCTGGCGATGTCCCAGGCGAACACGGCCTGGCCGAGCGCGGCCAGGATGTCGGAGGCTTGCGGCAATGCTGGGGTCAAAATCGCCTCGTTTCGGGACAGTGGGAAAGTCCTGAGCCGGCACAGAATAAAGCCAGATTCGCGCTCGACCCTAGGCAAAGTTGATAAACAATTTGGAAACCACGTTTGCCGACCCCGGGGAACCAATCGGGCCCGGCCGGCATAGGGCTTGCGAGTACATGACACGCACCGGCGCCAGCGTCCCGAAACGCGACAATCCGGCCGGATCAACGGTGATTGCGATGTTGAGTACTGATCGATCGGACGCGGCGGACAACGGCACAGGCACGGCCCTCGTGCCGGTGATGCCGACGTTGCAGTGGGTCCACAAGGCGCCGCTGCCGCGCCCCGATCCCAGCTTCGTCACCCAGCTGATCGCCAATGCCGAGCACATGCCCCAGACCAGCCGGCTCCGCCGCGCCTCGTCCGAAGATGCGCAGATGGCCTATGGCAGCAAGCGGCCGCTGCAAAGCGTCAGCGCGCGGACACGACAGGTGGCTTGAGATTGATTTGAAGTGAGACGGCGCTTCTTACCTCTCCCCGCTTGCGGGGAGCAACTGTGTTGAAGTAGCCCGGCGATCGGCCGGCCTCAAGGCTGGCG
>NZ_JAULLN010000025.1:0-117829 GCF_041357655.1 Bradyrhizobium sp. DN3
TTCGCCGATCGGTTTGACCCTGCACCCTCGCGTGCGCATCTTGTTGAGCGAGTGAGCTAGCAACGCCCTGCCTTCGCGACCGCTCATGGCCCATCGCGACATACTGCGCTGCCGCACGAACTTGGTCGCTATAGGACCAAAGCGGACGTAGTCACCAGTCACATGACGACGCCGATATAGGTACACGGCCTAGCACTACTTTGGCAGAATGTGTTTTCGCCACTGCTTTTCAAGGAGTGCACCAAAAGAGAAAGTTGCGTACGTAGCATACCAACTGAGCTATTTCCGCCTTCTGGTTACATCTTATCCGACCTCTGCGGGGCGATTCACGAATACGCAGCTCGCCTTTCGACGAAGTCTCCGATCTCACGCTTCGAAACTGGTCGCCAATCGCAAGAAATTCATAAGCAAAACGTGCCCTTGTTGAGTAAGTACTGACTCGGGGTGGAATTGCACGCCATAGGTTGGATGATGCCGATGTGACAAAGCCATAATCTCACCTTCAATTGAACGGGCTGTAACCACGAGATGCTGCGCGTCTGACTCCTCGAGTTCGACCGCCAGAGAATGATAGCGTCCAACAGAAAGTGGAGACGGGAGTTCCTTGAACAACCCTCGGCCGTCATGCGTTATGTGTGAGGCTCGGCCGTGCATGGGACAACGCGCGCGCGCCACGCGACCGCCGAAAACGCTGCCAATACACTGGTGCCCAAGACAGATGCCAAGAATTGGAACGCGACCCGAGAGTTCGCGGACAACGGCAGTGGATATGCCGGCCTCCATTGGCGTGCACGGCCCGGGAGAGATCACGATTGCACGGGCCTGGAGCGCGACAAGATCGGTGAAGCTGATCGCGTCATTCCGGACGACTTGCGTCTCTTCACCGAGCTCGCGGAAATAGCGCGCAATATTGAACACGAAGGAATCGTAATTGTCGACGATGAAAATCAAAGCGCACCAGAGGGATCGGCACCAAAGGCGTGGAAGAGCCGCTGTGCCTTGGCAAGGGTTTCCTCATACTCGGTTTCAGGATCCGACATCGCCGTTATTCCACCCCCTGCATGAAATACAGCTAGGTCGTCGTCGATCATCACGGTGCGGATCGCAATGTTCGTGTCCATCTGTCCATTGAATCCAATGAAACCGATCGCCCCGCAATAGACCTCTCGCGCCACTCCCTCGATGTCCGCAATGATCTCCATTGCTCGCACCTTCGGAACGCCGGTAACGGAGCCGCCCGGAAAGCAGGCGCGAAGCAGACCGACGGCGTCTTTGTCCGCAGCAAGTGCGCCCCTGACAATCGAGACGAGATGGTGCACCGACGCATAGGATTCCAGGTTGCACAGTGCGGTAACCTCGACCGAATTGTCGGTACAAACGCGTGACAGATCGTTGCGCAGCAGGTCGACGATCATAATGTTCTCGGCGCGATCCTTCTCGGACGCAAGAAGGAGTTCGGCACGGCGCCCATCTTCCGCGGAATCGGCGGAACGCGCGATCGTGCCCTTGATCGGGCGCGTTTCGACCTGCCGTCCGTCAAGTTTCAGAAATCGCTCAGGAGAGCTCGATGCGATCGTCAGCTTATCGTAGCGCAGGAGAGCTGCAAACGGTGCCGGGTTCAATGACCGGAGCTGGCAATAGAAGGCGAGCGGATCGAACAGGGGCGAAACCCTGGCACTGAAGCGTTGCGCGATGTTCGCCTGGAATATATCTCCAGCCAGGATCAAACCGACGACGCGCTGGACCGCTGCGATGAAGCGTTCACGGCTATAGTTCGAATGCCAAGCACCCGCCGTGCTGGGGATTATGATCCGCGGCGACTTTGGCCTGGCAAGCAGTGCTGCAAACTCGTCGGCGCGACGACGCGCGCGATCGGCTCGTCGGGTGGGGTCCTGCTCGGGCCATCCGGTCGAGACGATCCAGCACCTGTGGTCCTTGTGATCGAAGCTGACCACCACATCGTAAAAATGCAGGATTGATTGAGGCAACCGGAGGCCGAGAATTGACGGCGGCGGCAGCCGCTCCAGTGTTCGGTTCAGATCGTAAGCAAGGAAGCCGGCTGCGCCGCCCTGGAATGGGGGTAGATCGGGCCGATGCGCTTCTTTGTATCTCGCAAGAAGGTCACGGAGGACCTCCCATGGATCGCCTGTAAGTGCCTCTCCACTCCAACTTGCCTGTCCATCGGCGACCAAATAGGTGCTGAACGGCTCGCAGGCCAGATACGAGTAACGCCCAAGCAGCTCATGCCCTGCCGCGCTATCGAGAAAGGTAAGCTGCGGCCGCTGCGCAAAGCATCGCAGCGCCTTGACAGGCTCAATCCACTGCAGCTCGCGGACGTGCATAGGCTATCTGTTACGACGACCGGCAGGTTGTGAGGCCCGCGCCGCGTGATGCCTTTCCGAACGAGGGCTATTTCCGTCCGACGCGTACGAGACTTTGCGGCTGATCATCAAGCTACTCACGGCCAGCTGGTCCGCTGCGCCGAGCGACTTGCGTTAGCCCTGCCGTTCCAGCGAAATGCACGTCTGTTGACAGCTCATAGTCAGCGGCAAAGCGCAACTCCCGGAGTGGCCGTACGCATCGGATCGCTTCTCGATACAAATTGTGCGTTTTGTACGCAGCGAGATCCGTCTCGCTATCAAACTCCCCGTACACCACGACGTCAATGTCATTGCCGAGCTGATCACTCTTGCGGTTGCGCGCAATCTCGAGCCGGCGTGCATATGGAATGGAGGTAAGAACCGATAGACCTTCGACGATTTGGTCGATACCGGCCTCATCTCTGGCTGTGAAGAAGACGATGTGACGGATCATGGTGGCCGCAAACGTGACGCCGCAACTTGGCCGCGTTCTTACCTCGGGATGAGAATCGACGCAATGCTGGAACGGCGTTGATGGCAGAAGAGGGGGCGCTCGGGCGACGCTCGGCCTTGCAGCAGAGGCTCGCAGAAGTTCCAATTGAGCAAGATGTGTGTGAGTTGCGCGGTGCCCAAATGATCTGAATGTGCCGTTATTCTGGCTCGGCGGCTCGATGAATGCCCGCGCGCAAAACTCGAGAACGGGCGATACTCCGTTGCGGGTGATACCGTCGATCAATGTTCTCCGGAGAAGACTTTTCAGCACTATCTCACCGGCCCCATACCAATTGAACTCAGTCACAAATCGTAGAGCTGCGGTACGAAACGTACAGTTCTGCATCTATTAGGATACATCGCGCCGGACGTGAACGCCTTCGTCCGATCCGGACAGTATTTGTGTGTCGAAAACAATCTTGACCTGTCACAACGCATGACACGCAACTCGGGGAAGCGCGATGGTCCGCGCGCGAAACTTGCATGGTTCAATCTAACAGTTGGCCATGCGGAGCAGGCCCTTTCAGGCGGGCATCGGCAACGAACGCCATCGGTGTCTCGCATAAACTGTGCGGACGCTGCTTGGCGTTGAGAGCGTAAAAAATAGTCGTCGTAAGTGCGCTGAGCAACCTTTTGCTCGACTCATGGAAGGTCGGGTCGTACGCCGAACGTAGACTGCCGATCTTCCCAAGCGCGAGGCAGGGCCTCCCGACTGGCGCACGTTTGTGAACTGACACTGAAAATCGTGGAGGATGAGATGCGTACACTGCAGGAGGAGACAAGAGGCCAAGCTCGATGAGCCAGCAGCGGATTGTGGTGACCGCTACAGGCGCCGGCATCGGAAAGACAGTGTTCTGCGCAGGACTTGTCAATCTCCTCGGTGCGAAGTTTTGGAAACCGATTCAAGCCGGCCTCGAAGGAGAAACGGACACCGAGCGTGTCGCTCGGCTTGGCAGTCTTCCGTCGGATCGCATCGTGCCTGAGCGTTACCGACTGCAAACGGCCGCTTGGCCCTACAGTTCCGCGGAGATTGACGAGGTTCGCATCAAAACGGATTCGCTGGACGTGCCGAACACTGAAGGGCAGCCGCTCGTAATCGAGGGTACCGGCGGATTAATGGAGCCGCTGAATTGCGGCTCGCTTTACATTGACCTCTTGGAGAGATGGCGACTTCCTGTCGTGCTCTGCGCGAGCACAACTCTGGGCACGATCAATTGTTCACTGCTGTCCATAGAGGCGCTCCGGAGGCGCCAGATCGACATTCTTGGAATCGCTTTCGTTGGCGAAAAGAATTCGGATGCTGTGAGAGCAATTTGCGAGATTGGACGGGTGCGGTGGTTAGGGCGACTGCCCTGGATTGCGCCTTTGTCGGCGGACACGCTGCAAGCCGCGTTCAAGGCCTCCTTCTGGCGCGATGATTTCAACCCATGCCGCTAAAGATGAGCGGCGGGGCAAGGAAGCTCCGACCGAGACTCCCCTGGGAAATGGTTGGACGCCTTGGGCTGACGCGCTTCGGGTCCCGAGGGCCCGGACTCTCGGCCCGGCGCGCACAGCGCATAGAGCCCGGTCGGCTCAGGGATCGGATTCGCCCGAACGTAATCGGGCTTGAAGGCCTTCACGAATGCTCGGCTAGGCCGTTGTGCGCCACGTGGAGCAGGGCGCTGGATCCGGCGACGTCCTCGCTCGCTTCCTCAGGCGGCCAACGTCAGGACCGGGTTTGAACAAGCTTCGCGGTACGGGTAATATAGTACCTCGCTTAGATGATCAGCTATTTCGCTGGGTTGACTTTGTTGGACATTCCACCACCTTCAGTGGAATTCGATTGTCCGCTCTCGGGACAAAAGGGACGCAAATGACGATCTCGACGCTAGTTCTCGCTGCTATCAACGCGCCTCACAGCAAACAGCTGGACGCGCAGGCGCTCGTCTTTTGCCTTAAGAATCCAGCTGCCGCTAAAACAATGCCGGGACACATGTCGGCTTTCTTCGGTGAAGTTGACACGTATTTGCAGAAAGAATTCGCACATCAGTTCGGCATCAGCGATGCGGAGCTCGTTGCTTCTGCAAAAGCGTTTTCCAGCTATTCGGGTGAGCATTACCCGATTGCAGCGTGATAACCGAGAAGACCAGGTCGGATTGGGCGAAGCTATTTCGGATAGCGCGCGATCTAATTGGCCAAGTTAACTCGCAAGGAACAGTCATAGACCATTGGACGTTCGGTGGGGGCACCGCGATGATGCTGCAAATTGCACATCGCGAAAGCCACGACGTGGACATCTTTCTTTGTGATCCGCAATTGCTGCCGTTTTTGGATCCGCAGAAACAGGACTTCAACTTCGAGATACGCCCAAGCGAATACAAGGGTGACGGCAATCGCTTTCTCAAATTGGCGTTCGAAGCTGTTGGCGAGATCGATTTCATCGTTGCTGGTCACAAGACCGCTAGCCCAACGATTGAGAGAGAAATTGAAGGTATCAACGTCCTTCTAGAAACGATTCCGGAAATCATCGCTAAAAAGATCATCTTTCGTGGAGCGAGTATCAAACCGCGAGATATCTTTGATATCGCTGCAGCGAGCGTCGATCATTCCGCCGAACTGATCCGCGAGCTGAACCCATATCGACAGAACGTGATCGAAACCATCGTTCAGATCGATAGGCTAAATCCTGAATTTGTGCGCAGGGCAATAGACAGTCTGATCATAAGGGACGGCTATAAAGGAGTTGCCGCAACAGCTCTCGACTCCGCGAAAGAAATACTTCGGGCTGTGTGATCTTCGCGGACATCTGCGAGATGATCTCTGTTAGGTTAGTAGCTGGGTTCTTGCAAATTGCTAATTGGGCGGGTTGATTGATAGTGCTCGATATGAACTTTCAACAACTTCCGCTTCGTGGCTTACATCCGGAACTGACACGATCTTGAGAGGAAATTGGCCGGCGGGCCTTGCGAATTCCATTGCAAAGTGCCCGCCTGCTTTAGCGACCAACGCCTTCAGGCGATCGAACTCGCCGCACCAGATCGTTTCCATGTCGTGGTCACGTTTCGCATCGCGAGCTTCGGCCGAGCTGCCGATACCTACGGCGCGCACCTGGAGGAGATCCGATCTCGATCCGCCCAAGAGCTCTACTCCGTAGCCAGGATTCGCCGCCTTACGCAGGACAATCTGGCCGTTCTGGACCCAGGCGGTCGCTATTCCCTCCGATACTTCGTATCCCAGGCTGGCAAGACCTTCGAGCACCGCGCGCCTGCGCTCCGCCGCGGCCATCGCCTTGAATTCTTCCTCGATGAGAACGTCGGCGCGTTTGACGAGCTCTTGCCGGTTGCTGGGCGCCGGCGAGGCGAGGGTCTCCTCGATTTCGGTCAGCAGCGAGTTAGCCTCCGCTGACTTCATCACGGAAAGCTCGGCGCGTCGCGCCCGAAGCTCGTCCGCTAGTCGCGCGCTGGCGCGGCCATCCTTCACGGCCGCGGCCAGGTCGAGCAGAAGACTGTCCGCGACAAGCGATCTTCGAACGAGCGGCTCTGCTTCCAGCAGTGCGACACGGTCCGAGAATGGGGAGGAATCGATGCCAAGCCCGCGCAACTCGCCGAGAAGAGTATCGACGCGTCCCAAGGCGGGATCCTCCATCTCCTGAACTTGCCCGGCAATCCAGTCCCGCAGGGTGTCACGGCGCTCGCCGGCGCCCAGGCGAGTAGCAAGCTCGCGTTGGCGGTCTGTCGCGCTATCCTGTGCCGCCTGAAAAGGAAGCAGCAGCAGCGCCTTTGCCATCGCCGCTTCCAGGCGCTCGGAAGATTCGGCCAAGCCACTGAGCTCGCTTCGAATGTCGGCGGGAATCTCGACTTTCAGAGCTTGCAGTCTCTCTAGCAGTGCCTCGGCTGCCGCTTTCGAGCGCCTTAATACGCGGTTCGAACGGGCGGCCATTTCGGCAGCTCTTTCGACCCGGCGCTCGGAATCCGCCTGAAGGAAGGCGATCTCGGCGGCAACCTGCTTCTGGAGTTCGATGAAACGATCGGCCTCGAGCAGGCGACGAAGCTCATCTCGCCGAACTATGACTTTGTCGATGTCCTTCTGCTCAATGGTCCCGTTGCGTTTGCCGGCGGAGGTCCAGCTTTCGATCGCGGCGTCAAGCCGCGCCAGGTTGCGGTGGCAGATGGCGATGATCTCGGCTCGAGTAACGATCCTGAAGGCTTTGGGTCCGCTCATTGCAATCCTCCCCCACGGAGCGCGTGCTCGACAGCGTTCTTGAGCCGGAGGCGTTCGGCGTCTCCAGCATGAGTCCAAGCATACGACGAAACTCTATGGACATAAGGAACGGCTCTTCCCAACACATTGGGACGCCAGATCTCGCGAGCACGAGCTCTTTGAAGCAATTGGTGTCGCGGCGCATCGCATTCCACGCCTATCGCGTATAGGCCGGTCCGGGGATCGGTCACGGCAAAATCAAGGCTGAATGCGCCGCCATCGCGAGCGCGAGTGGGCTTATAGCCATTCGCTTCCAGAAAGGCTTCGACGGACCTGGTGAAGCCGTCGTCCTCATGATGTCCAGCTTCGTGGTGCGGACGTGGTTCGGTTACCATCCGGTCCAGGAGCGTCTTTCCGGAGTCTGCAAGACCATCGGATACCGTCCTGGCATATTCGAGGTAGCCTTGCAGATAGTCGCGCGGCACCCTGGGACCACTCCGCCTCGTCAACAAGTCCGATATCTCCGATATCGGCATGGATGTGACGATGACCACCTTTTCTCTCGCACGTGTTACCGCGACATTCAGGCGGCGCTCGCCGCCGGCGTGGCCTAGCGCGCCGAAGCTCTTGCGGAAAACGCTGTGTTCGTTGCGGCCGAATGTCGTGGAGAAAACGATGATGTCACGTTCATCGCCTTGCACATTCTCCGCATTCTTGACGAAAAAGCCCATGTCCTCGCCATGCTCGATACGTTCGCGCTCGCGCATCAATGCCTCTCGGAACGCTGTATCGTTTTCGGCGCGATCTTCCAAAACATCTTCTATGGCGTCGGCCTGCTTGCGGTTGAATGTGACGACACCAACCGACGGTGGCGATGAATCCTCCCAGAGCTGCGATAGGTATTGTACGACATCGCTGGCTTCCTTTTGGTTCGTCTGAGCCTTGTAAGTGCCGTCCGAGCGCACGACTTCGATCGGCTTGAGCCTGTGGATTGTCTCTACGGGATGGCGAACGGGGACGCTAAGGCCGTTGGCGTAGAACGATGCGTTCGAGAATGATATCAGCTCTCGATATTTCGAACGATAGTGCACCTGCAGAGTACGGGTCCGAAGCACGGAGCGGGCGAGTTGGAGGAGGTCGGGACAATCCTTGATCTCTCTGCGATTCCACGTCTCCGCGAAGGCTTCGCGTTCCTCCTCGCTGGCTCCTTCTTCTGGTTCTTCACCGTCGAATATTGCCGCTTCGTCGTTCTCGACCTTGCTGGCGAAGAAGGAGGTCGGCGGCATCTGCTTTTCGTCGCCGCTGACGACGACAAGCCTGCTGCGGAACAGGGAGGGCAGCGCATACTCAACGGGCATCTGCGAAGCCTCGTCAAAGATGACGGTATCGAAGAGTCCCGCGCGAGGTTGCAGCACGCGGCTCGCGACATCTGGCGTCATGAGCCAGATCGGCCGGAGCGCGAAAAGACCGAGCGGAGCGGCGCGATCGATGAATTCGCGCAATCTTAGCGCTCTTGGGCCACGCAGCTTGGTGATCGCGTCCCACTCGCTGGTCGGACGCACTTTTGCTGCATCGATACCTTGGACGAGAAGATCCCGGTTATACTGCCGGATCTGTACGTCGGCTTCCGCGAGCGATTTTACCTTCGCATCTAGCTCGTCGGCGTCGAACAAGACGTCAGGATTCGCACCCTCCATATCGGCCTTCCACGCCAAACGGGCCTCGCGGCCTATAGTGGCGCGAATGCAGGCGTCGAGGTCTTCGGAAGCCAGTTCCGAAAGTTCGGACTCCCTCGACCTGAGTGTTGCGAAGATGGCGCGCTCCTTGTCGTCCAGGCGCGAAGAGCGAAGTCGATATTCCTGGTAGCTGCTCAGCATCGGCAGAGCCTGCGCGATCTGGTCAATGGCGCTCGCATTAGAGCGACCATTCTCGATCGCCGAGCGTCTCGATCCGAGCCACAGTTCGTCGAAATAGGTCCTGAGCCGGTCCAATGCGGCGCGGCTCTCCTCCCGCGTGTCATGCCTTCTGAGCGCGAGTTCAGCCCGCTCAAAGAACGTGCCGAGCTCCGCGGTCGTTCCGGCCGAGAGAGCTCTCTCGAGCTCAAGCCGGTCCGGGCACCGGTCGATGAGCGAATTGTGGCCTCCCAGACCATTGAGGAACGAGCCGAGGCGCTCGGCGAAATCGGCGAGCTTACCGGGCGACAAATCGAGATTGGGGGAACGGCCGAACAGGATCGTGAAATATTGCTCGAGTTCGTGCCTTGGCCTGCGTATGGCCAATTCCAGCTCGACCGCATAATACAATGAGCTGATGGCGTCGTTATCTTGCGGGAGCTGCAATGACGCAAGGAGCTGGCGTACACGGCGCGTTCGCAGCCAATGGAGCGGGTTGAGCCATTGTAGGGCGCTTGCCGGCAAGCGAACTTGGCCCGCGAGCTCCCCGGCAGAGCAGAGCTCTTCCTCCTTGAAGGCGATGAGCTTGGAGCAAAAGTTCGTTTTGTAGGATGGGCCGTCGAGCGATGAGAAGATTTCTTTAATCGCTGATAGGCTCGCGAGAATGCGCGCAGCTTCCGATGTCCCATCCTCGACGTTCCGAAACAGCGGCCGCAATCGAGCGAGATTTGCGCAGACCGAATCGCTGATCGAGCGGAGCTCATCCGCTTCGGCGAGCCAGGACCGAAATTCCGCCGCATCCGATATTTTCAGACAATTCGCCGTCTCAGCGTCGGTCTGCTCCCGCCGCGCGTCGGCTTGCAAAAATGCCTGCAGGTGCAAGGCCAGCGCGGCCGCGGTTCCTCGATCGGGATTGAACGGCTTGAGGGCGGACAGAGGATTGTCTTCAAATTTCGCCGGAAGCCAGAATTTCGCGAGCGGGCCGCAATTCTCCTCGATCCTCGCCACGTCCGCGGGATGTAGATCTGCCAGCAAAGGGCGGAGTTCAGGAGCGTCAATGGGTTTCGGGCTAACTTCTTCAATCTCGAGCAGTTCGCCGAGCAGCGTTCGATAGGACAATCCGGTTCGATCATCCACGGAATGAAGTGCAACCTGGCGACAGTCCAGCTCCGTCTCGAGCGTCTCGATGCGAGCGGCGAGACGATCGCGCTCTCGCTTCCAGGCCGGAGACCCTCCGGGAGACTGGTTGTGCAAAGCCTGGACCTGCGAACGGATTGCGCCGACGATCGACTCACGGTCGCGATGGGCATCGGTGATCATGACGAAGCGATCCGTCAGGCGTTCCTTATCCAAGCGCTTGCGGACCACCTCGAGAGCGGCTTGCTTCTGGCAGATCACGAGGAGCGATTTTCCCGTGCCGATGGCGTCCGCGACCATGTTGACGATGGTCTGGCTCTTGCCGGTTCCAGGAGGTCCTTCGATGACCAGGCCCGGAGCCTGACGTGCTTCGAGGACGGCCGCCTCCTGCGAGGGATCACTATCCGCAGTAAATCGGCCTCTTTCACCGGAGGGGATGCCGAAGGCGCCGCCTGCTGTTCGTTCAGGCGCAGGGCGGCCTCGAGTGCTGTGGCCGTCGGCGGCAAGCCCCGGAGGGTCTCGAGATCCTTCATCACCGCCTGGCCCATGAAGGCCAGATGGAACAGCACGGCTGCTGGCACCAGCTGCCGTTCTTGCGCGCCGACTTCGACGTCCTTTCCGGGAAGAGCAGTCAATTCGTTGCCGATAGGCTTGGCCAATCGGCTGAAGGCGTCCATCACCGCCTGGACGGACAAGCTTGCATGGGTCAGGAGCTCGTTGGCCGCTTCCTGCCAACGTCTCGCCTCGGGAATGCCGACCATTCCTTCGAGAGCGGGATTGACGAGAACATGCTCGAACTCGGTATCTGGATTTCTCTCGCGCCCATAACCTAAAGAGACATGACCGCGGTTTCCGACCTCCGGATTGACGCGCACCGGCCACAGCAGGACCGGCGCAATCCGCGGTCTCGCGTTCGGCCGATGATCGCGCATGATCAGGAACGGAAATCCCATGAACAGGCCATCGATGCCGGTATCGCGTCTGTAGAGCAATGCATGGGAGTGCAAAGAGCGCAACCTTCGCTCAATCCCGTCGTCATCGGCGAAAGCCGCCGGATCGACGTTCACGGTCCGGTTCGTACGACCAAGCAGTTGGTCGAGAATCTCAGCTGCCGGCACTCTGGACGTGTCGAGCTCGGTGAGATCGATCCTGGCCGATTTGCCGATCAGCATGCGCGTCAGCGGCCCGCGCAACACGCCGCCTGAAATCCGCTTGGCGAAGAAGTCCAAGATCGTCGACACATAGCCTTGCTTCGGAAGCGCTCTCCACGTCTCGGCGGGCACACAAAGAAGGGCGAGCGCGCGCCCTAAGGGCATCCGTCTGTCCAGGCGAAACTGGTCCGCCCACTCGTCGACTTCCTTGATGCCGCATCTGGCGAAGTTTTGAATGCGCTCGTCAATCGCCTGGTAGATCTCGCGACGTGGGCGGCCGAGGAGCGTTGTCGCCTCCTCTGCCGAAAAGTTGCCGAGCCCGGCCGTCGACGCTTCCTTTTCTGCTTCTTCGATGACCTCGGCGACCGAGCGGAACTGGTTCGAGGTCGCGCTGAGCAGGATGACGAGGTCTTCTTCCGCCGAAATGCGGCGCTCAGTGAGCGCTGCTACGCCGGCATGGTCGGTATCGGGGAAAAGCTTTCGCCGTTCTTCCCAGAGCGCGGCCAGGCGGGCCATAGAGGTCGACAGCAGGTGAACGCGCAGAGCATCCTCGTCGACCGCGATTTCGAGTTGGTCCAGTCGCTTACGAACCGTGTCCGAGCGGACCTTCAGGCGCCAGAGCCAATCGTCCGGATCAATCTTCCGCAGCAGGTCGGGTGCAGGACCTGTGATCAGACTGTAACCGTCGCTCGGGTGGTCGAGCAGCCAACCCGGTGTGACGATATTGCCTCTGACGATCAGAGGCATCGACGGATTGAGGGTTTTAAGTGAGATGGAGAGCTTCAAATCCTCCTGAAGGTCCTCAGTCCGCAGAATTTGCCGAAGACCTGCCGCAACAGCCGCTTCGAAGCCAGCCTCCGAAGTCCAGCTTGCAACGGCGCCTCTGAGGACAAGCGCCTTGGCATGGTCCCAGTTCGCAGCTTCCGCCGCTGCCAATGCGAACATGTTTGCAGATCGATATTGTTTGCCGCCCAGCGAAATCGAGCTCCGGCCCTCTGTGTCGCCCGCTGTATCGGCCGCTGGCGCTGATACGCTTTCTCCGCGTAGCCACGCCTGAACTTCCTTCCACTGCCAGCGCTGACGCCTGTCACGCGCCAACAGGCCGCGCAGCAACGTGTTAAGCCGCTCATCCAGACTTTCGGGGAGGTGTACGCCGTTGGTGAGAATGTGGATCAGAAAAGCCTGCTCATTGATGCCTGCGAAGCACGCGCCTTGGGTGATCTTCTCCAACAAGATCATCCCCATGCTCCACCAGTCGGAAGCCGGGGCGACGCCGCCAGCGATCGCCTCGGGCGCCATATAGCGAGTGGTTTCAAGCGGAGACACGATATCGAGGTCGAATTCGGAGAGCCGTGCCGAGCCGAAGCCCCCGATGACGAGGTCAAGTGGCTCTTTTGACCGCACGAAGACCACGGAAGGGCGCAGATCCCTGTGTCGCAATCCGGCTTCGGTGAGAGCGTGAACGGCCTTGGCGAGCTCGCCGACCAACGTTGCAAGAGACGCCGGATCGGCTAGATCGACGGCAAAATCCGCCAGAGTGCCGCCCTTGAATTCCTCCGTGACCTCGTAGGCGCGGTCTTGCCAGCGACCGGTTGCGAAGAATTCCGGGACGTGATCTCGAGGAAGCTTTAAGAGCAAATCGTAGATCGCTTGGTCCGGTTCCGAGCCTATAGCGTAAAGCGTGAGTATTCCTCGCTGTCCGTCTGAGGCGCGCGTGGCGACGAACCGCTCGCGAACTGTGCTGGACGAGGCGATCCGATCCTGCAGATGCCAACCGTCCACGACCGTTTCGTGGCCGGGCGCTGGCGCGGGCTGTGGCGTCGGAATGGGCTCGGTCGGTGAGGGCGCCTCGTCCCCTTCGATGATCGGCTCGCCGCATAGGCTGCAGATCAGGTCGCCAGGAGAGCCCTGATGACCGTTTCGGCAGGTTGGGGCGCTCGGAAGAGGAATTACAGCTGGATTTGGCCTTGGTGTCGCCGATCCCGCCGGCGTTATATCGACCGCCGACAGGTCCCAGCCGCAGGTTTGGCCGTTCAACGTGCCTTCGCAAAAGATCTCGCTGACGGGGCGTTCGGTATTGCAGTTCGGGCAAAGTCTGATCATCAGCAAAATTCTAAACAGAGGGAATATGTGTATCTTCCGAAATTCCCAGCGTCGCTCCGCCGCCTTCGAGCATATGTCGAAGGCGCCGGAAGTCGCCACGAGCCGGAATGCCCGCAAGCCAGACGTCGCCATTATCGTCGAACATGACGTCGAAGGTGCGGTCTCTTTCGTCCATCGGCCGGTCGAAACTCGCGAACCGAGCGCGGCCCAGGGGCGTCATGAGGTGCAGCTCCTGATTGTCGCTGCCACGAAGCGCGAGGGTTTGCTTTTCATCGATATCGAACGGCCCGGAAACGACCGCGTCGATCAGAGATGGCGATGTGGCTAGCGCTTCGCAGATCGCGGTCCACGGGTGGCCGGTAAAGACCAGGATGTCCGCCTTCGTTCGAGTTCTAAGCCGCGCCAGAAGATCGAACAAAGCCTCGCGTTGATCGAAGGGCTCGCCACCCGAAATCGTGATCCCATCGGCGGTCGAAAGCCATGGCGAGACTGCCTCGACGACTTTCTCTACGGTCGTCGTTCCTCGTCCGTGCGCCCAGGTGTCCATGGAGATGCATCCCGGGCAGCGGATCGAACAGCCTTGAAACCAGATCCCGATCCTTCGGCCAGGCCCCAACGTTGTGACCGGGAAATGGATGCGCGACAGATTGACCATCCTCATGGGGACTGCTCGCTCACGAGATCGATCGTGGTCGATGGTCCAGGTCGAATCTGTTCAATCCTGTATCTGTGTCCGGCTTCCGCTCCGCGATCGAAGAGACTGCGCGACAGTGGGTTGATGAGGTGAGATTCAACCTGATTGCGGATGCCGCGGCCGCCGTTTGAAAGATCAGAAAGGCACAGGCCGCGAAGGACCTCGCGGGCAGCTCCGGTCAAAGTCACGCCATAGCCGAGCGAGCTGACGTCCCTGAGCAGGTTGTCGACCATCTGATCGAATATCTCGTTTGCAACCTCGGGCCGGATGAAATCGAAGACGATGACGTTCTCTCCGATCCGGTTCAATATCTCGGGCCGGTTCAGGACCTGTTTGAAGTGCTTTTCGATCTCGCTTCGGACCTTTCTCCGCACGCCGTCGAAGGTCTCTTCGGGCGTGACGTTGGCAATTCTCTCACCAGATGGCCCGGGACGTAGATGCCTAAATTTGAGGTGAAGACAATGAACGCCTCGGAGAAATAGACGCGATCGCCTCGTCCCGAGGTGAGGACGCCATCGTCGAGGACCTGCAGGAATTTGTCGAGAATCCTCGGATGGGCCTTTTCGATCTCGTCGAACAGGACGACGCTGAACGGCTTTTCACGGATCGCGTTCGTGAGCTCGCCTCCGACGTCATACCCGATATAGCCGGGCGGTGCGCCGATCAGCCGTTGGTCGGAGTGCTCGGCACTGAACTCCGACATGTCGAAGCGGATATACGCAGATTCATCGCCGAAAAGCAGGCTGGTGATGGTCTTGGCGAGTTCCGTCTTGCCGACACCGGTCGGCCCGGCAAGAAAGACGACACCTCTTGGCCGGCCGCCGCGCGGCGATTGTCCGATCCCGGTCACCGCGCGCTTGACGATATCGAGCATATGCGTGACTGCGTGAGACTGTCCCTTGACGCGGCGTCTGACGAATTCTTCACCCGAAGTGATCTTGTCGCGACTGATCTTGCGCCAGGGATCCTCAGTCACGCCCACTTTGAAGCGCCGGACGGCATCCCCGATCCGATCGAACTGCACGCCTTCGCTGCGGGCGAGCTGCGCGACCGCGCTGACGTCGAGCAACAGAAGGCCTTCAGTCTCGTCCACGAATCCTTGAGTACACTTTTCTAAGTCAGATTGGTCCGCGTTCTGCGCGCCAGGTAGACTTCGGACAAGGGAACGGATCATGCTCCTTCTCGCAAGATGATCCGGTCGCCCAATGGGCACGTGTCTGATCCTCGGGTTTCCGATCAGGAACCAATCGGGCAGATCACCCTCGTTGTCGACGATCCAGACGACCGTATTGAAGAAGGGCAGCCGCTTGTCGCCCGCCGGACGCGCCCGCGCCGCATGAGACAGGATCAGCGCCCGGGAGAAAAGCTGGTGCTCGGCAGGTGATAAGGCGTCGTTTCGCGCGATCAGTCTTGAGGCAAAGTCGACGATAAGGGCGGAGGGCTGGCCTTCAGCCATGACGTGCCGTTCGAGCGTCGTCGACAACAGATCGATCCCGCCGGCCGCTGTGCCAGCAGTCGGGACTAGACCCAGTTGAGTGAGGTAGCTTCCGTCGGCCGGCTCGACGTCCCGAAATCCGTTCAGAAGATCGAACCATGCGATCCGCCCATAACCAGCTGCCTTCAAAACGTCCGGCAGGACCCTCGATAGCGGCGCTGCGGTCAACTCGCCCGGACCGAGCTCGTGGATCTGAAGGTCCCGCGTATTGCCGGAGAGCACGAATTGGCTGCGCAGAGGCAAAAAGCGCAGCAAATCGCGGAGCCATCTGGCTCTTTCCACCGAACTGTCGTGCACCGAGAAGCCCCCTTGTACGCGTATCGCGCGACTATAAGCTATCCTACTCGCTGATTTCGAGAGTATTTCCCAAGAATCCATAGGGAAATGGGATAAGGCGACGAAGGACGAGAAGGGCGGCAACGAATCGACGGAGCCAATCTCTATGCCACAGCCAAGACCCTCGACTTCGACATCGATTACAAGCGGCTGCTCAGCGAATTTCAAACTCGCGGGACGCTGCTCCGAGCGTTCTACTACACGGCCATGATGGAGGATCAGGATTACTCCTCGGTCCGGCCGCTGGTCGACTGGCTGGACTACAACGGCTACACGGTCGTTACCAAGGCGACGAAGGAATACATCGAGGCGTCCGGTCGCAAGGTCAAGGGTGACATGAACATCGAGCTTGCAGTCGATGCTATGGAGCTCGCGGAGCACATGGACCAGATGGTGCTGTTCTCGGGTGATGGAGACTTCCGCTCGCTGGTTGAAGCTGTGCAGCGGCGCGCCGTCCGCGTCACCGTGGTCGAAACCCCTGGTGTGATCCAGACGCTGGTATGACTGTGTCGCCGGCGCTGCTCATTCCTGCGAGCTGTGCCCCGCGAGACGAGCGCAACAAATAAGCCCGGCATTTGCGCCGGGCTGATCGCTAATATAGTTCGGTTCTCAGCAACGGACGAATTAGACAGGAGTCAGTCGCGTCCAGTCGGTTCGGATTCTGACATTGCATGCTTGCCCACGACCATCGCATGTCGGGTTCCGGAACAGGCCACGGTACGCTCTTGAGTTTGCCGTCCGACCGTGCGCCAATGCGTCGTATCGTGGAGTCCTCCGTATGCAGTTCAATTGAACATGTCCGTTAGATGCCTGGCGCTGGCAATCCTTGCCGCGGGGCTACTCGCGGGGACGCATGTTTTCGCGCAGGAGGACAAGAAGACTGACGAAGACAAGCCTGCCGATCCGGACACCGGCGAGAGCACGGTCGAGGAGAAGACCCTTGGGCTTCTGCCGAACCCCTTCCAAAAAAAATATGGGATCAAGTTCGCCGCGACATACATCGGCGAGACGCTCGGAAATGTCTCCGGCGGACTGAAGCAGGGAGCGATTTACGAAGGCCGGCTGAACCTCGCGGTCGATGTCGACTTGCAGAAGCTCGCCGGCATCGACAAGCTGACCTTCCACGCCAACATGTTCCAGATTCACGGCGAAGGACTGTCGCGCAACTATCTCGACAATCTCTTCGTCGTCAGCGGCATCGAAGCGTTGCCCTCGACGCGCCTCTACGAAGCGTACTTCGAGAAGCAGTGGGGCGACAAAAGGGCCTCTCTGAAGTTTGGGCAGCTCGCCGCCGATAGCGAGTTCTTCAACACCAAATACACCGACGTCTTCACCAACGCCTCGATGGGGTGGCCGGCGATCACATCGCTCGACCTGCCCAGCGGCGGCCCGTCGCCGCCGTTAGCGGCAATGGGTACCCGGCTGCTGCTCAACATCACGGATCAGCTATCCGTCCTCGGAGGCATCTTCGACGGCAATCAGGCAGGTCCAGGCCCGGGCGACCCGCAACAACGTAACCGATATGGCGTCAACTTCCGGATCAACGATCCGCCTCTTGTGCTCGGCCAGATCCAGTACGCCTGGAACAACAAGAAGGGCGATCCCAATCTGGCGGGCCAGATCAAGTTCGGCGGATGGCGTCACTTCGGACCATTCTCCGATCTTCAACTCGCCAGCAACGGCGTTTCGCTTGCGGCACCGACCAGCAGCGGCACTCCGCTCATGTTGGCTGGCGACGTCGGCGGATGGGCAGTCTTCGAGCAGCAGATCTATCGCGTGCCCAAGAGCGATGACCGGGGAATTGGCGTATTCGCTCGCGTCTCCGGCGCTCCCGCCGACCGAAACCTGATCGATCTCTACGCCGACGCCGGGCTCGAATTCATCGGCCTCAGCGACAAACGGCCGGACGACAAGTTCGGCGTCGCGGCCGGCTATGCGCACGTCTCGAAACGCGCCCAGGCGCTCGACGCCGATTATCGCGCACTTGTCGGTCCGGCTTGGCCGGTACGCAGCTTCGAAGGACTGTTAACGGCCGTGTATCAGTACCAGCTAAGGGACGGCTGGACGCTCCAGCCCAACTTCCAATATGTCATCCACCCCGGCGGCGGCGCGACGGATCCGGCGGGGCCGATGCGGGGCAAAGCGCTCAAGAACGCGGTAGTCTTCGGTCTGCGTACGACGATGAAATTCTAGGTGGGCGCCCCCGACTGGGAAGGCTCCTAAGCGAAGAACTATCCGCGAAGAGAGCATGAAGGATTTCGGAGGTGCGCCGCGGACGGCTTCGGCTGTTGTATGCCGCGGCCGGGGAATTGATCTTGTGAGTCCCGGAGATGAGAGAGTGCGCTGGCAGACTGCAGCCGGCTACGCTCCAGAGCCGCTTGGCGATGAGCCCCAGCGGCCGTTCCGCTTCAAGGCGGTATGATCGGGGGGGCGATGTGCTTGGGCGTGTTCTTGAATTTGCGGGACCATACGAGCTGTGTCGGGAGCTCCAGGAACGCCGCGTGGGCCAAGCTGCTCGCGCGCAATGTTATCTTCAGTTTTTCAGGCGCTACGCCGTTGATCGGGCGTGGATGCATGGTTCTTTTCCCCAGGCGTACCGGCCGTCAATCTTGCGATGCGGCGAGCTCCGCTCCAGACCTCCATTACCATATGTGTTTCGAGGAATTTTGCGGCTCGACGCCGTGCGTCTACTTTCTGTCCTAGCAAAGGGTAGCTGTCTAACGTTCGAAGGCGACAACCTCGTCCATGCGGTCATGTCATCGGCCAGGCAACTTCAAGCTCGGGGTTTGCGCTGGGCTCTCTGACTTATCGGAGACTTTTGAAGAGCAGGCCCGGTTTGCCTGGACGCCCGGGCCCATAGTCTCAGCGACCTGAGCGGCCGGTTGTTCGGCTACACGCCACTTTAAGAAAAATGAACACAGCCGGGTTGCGATACGTCAAAAGCCATCCGGCGTGAGCCGCATCTACCATGATTAAGAGCTTGCCGTTTTTTCCCGGTCTGCTGTAGAATCTTCTTCGTGTTAGGACTTCGAATAGCCTCCGTTTAGTTCCAGATTTCGCAAATTCATTTGAAACATTCTGTGGGGGACATTGCGATGGCTAAGCCTTCCGTTTCCCGTGAGGCCTTTCGTGGGTTGTTCGCCTTTTATGCGGCCAAGGCCCACCATGATCATAACGGTGTCGCCGAAGGTCGGCTCCTCAAACTATTTGGATCGAGCGAACACATCCCGGACGGGCTGTTGGAGTTGTGGTCATCACGGACCGAGCTGATTAGCCCTGAGGCTGTTGGCAACATAATGTCACCACTCGCTCATCAGATCCTGGACGGCGGTGCACAATATAACCACGCGAGCGACTTCCTTCATCGACTGTTGCGAGAGTTAGACCGAGACGTTCATTAAGCGCTTAAAGCAGCCTCAGGGTCCGAGTTGGGCGGACAACAGACATAGCTTTCGCCGAGACGGCGAGTAGTGTTCCTCCATTGAGGCGGAGCGGGTGGCGATCATCAGTTCAATCAGTATAAGCGCGTGGTCGCTCGGTTTCGGCAGTCTCGTTTGGGGCTAAGCAACGGCGCGCCCGCTCGATCTGTGCGTCGGTAGCGCCATGGTTACGCGCGTACATCTCGGCCACTGGTGCCGAATATTTCGCAACGTAGTATCTGACCTCGCTGCAAGAGATGCGCCCTGTGGGCCTATGGTGACGCGAAGCGAAGGCTTCGGACCCCAGCGGGATCAGCAACAAGGCAACAATGGCCGCCGCCCGTACGATCATTCTCGCCGTCCCCCATACACTGTCTGCTTCGTACAGAGAGCAGGGCTGAATCGCGCGCATGACGCAAATTAAGAATCGTGCACTGGGGCAAAGTGCTGGGAGACTGTTGCTCCAATGCTTCGGTGCTGCGCAGGCAGTGAAAAATGAGGCGTCGGTAAAAGCGATCTGATGCGAGCGTTCCAAAAAGCCGAAGTGGCAAGTTCGATCATCGCATTGAACGGCTCTACGAGCTTGCGATAGCTAGCTCCGCCGAAGAACTCTCCTTCTACGGCTGGCCTTGGGGATACGGCTAGTCCTGGCAATCCTTCTCGCCTGAGCGGCTCGTAGGCGACGCCGGAGGGCCTGCAGTTCTCGAAATAGTGCGACCAGTCCCTCGACCCGTTCGCCCAGAATAGTCGAATAATTGTAAACCCGAGCTCGATTACTCATTACTGCCCAAACCATGATTGTTGAAAGCAATAGGCGGTCGACAACGGGAAAAATATGCAATCCAGGGTAGGAACATACAACCCATAAATGACGGTGGCATTAACAGGGGCCATGTCCTACATCGTTGTTCAGTGCGCGTTGCTTTCGCTTTGTCTTTCGGGTTGATTTCGTTTCGAAAGATTAAAGCTGCAGGCTTAGTACCGCGGCACTCTCGCGCGCTGCGATCTCTCAGGCGTGGTAGTTCCCTTCTGCCCTTAGTCGCACGACGGCTGCTTAGGGCCGCTCTTAATCGCCTGGCGGCCCCGGTTTGAAGGATCGCATCGAACATTACAAATTATACCCGCGCCCCATTGCGACCAGTTGCGTGCATCATGACAACCGCGTGGCGCATGCCCCCGCCTTGCCCATCGGACCGCCGGCCACTCTCCCTCTCCTCCGCCGCGGAGGGCCAGGGGGCGGACTATGAGGCCCTGGCGCCTAGGCAAACCGGGCCTCGCCTTAACTGCTCCTCCGCTTAGCACATGCCAATCGCGTGCACGTTTTCGCGATGGTGAGACGACATGAGGCTCGATAGGTCCGCCAGGGAAACATCGATGATCTCAGCGCCACTGTGCACTATGAAATCTAGGGGTCGATCCCTCGGAGGCTCCGCCGCGCATCGCACGAATGCAAGGGCGGTCCAGCAGCACATGGTTGCAGACACAGTCCGGCCGGCTTGGCGTTGAGCTCCCGGGCGACCGCCAGGCATCACGCCTTTTTGGTTTCTTGCGCGATCCACCGCTGTCTTATTCGTGCTGAGGGACATCGGCTGTTAAGAGTTGGTTTAGTTCCCGGCATGATCATTGGGGACCACGAGGGGTCCGAGCATGCAACTGCATCATGCCAATACCTTGGAAAGGATCGAGGCGGTCGCGGATCAAGGCAGTGGCGAGGTCGCAACGTGGCCCGTCACTCTCGACCAATCAGATTTCTTGACCTCCAATCGAGATGAGATCCTGGCGCTATTAGAGCCAAGCGGCCATCCAAATCGCACCATTTGGCTCGTCGTGGCCGCATTAGCTGGGGGCTTCGGGTTGGGATGGGCTGGGGCTTTGTATGGTCCTGCAACTATCTCGGCTCTCAACCCAATTGCTCAGATAGATACGGCTTCGCGCCGGATGCCTGACACAAAGTCAGGCGGTAAGGCCGAAAGCGCCCGAAAGATAGCATCAGCATCAGGCTCGCGAGCACCGCCTGGTTTAGGTCAGCCCTCCACAGTCAGCGCGAGCCTTGCTCCGAAGCCTCTCGCCAAAGCGTCGAGTGCGGCGCAATCGGCGGAAGCTTCGAAGCAAGCTTCCTCTGCTGTGGAGACGGACATGTCTGTGACCGGCTCGCTTGAGCCTGCGGGGCCGCTCCTGTCGGTTCCCGAGACAAGACCAACGACAATTGGGGGTTGGACAGTCCTTGACGTTCGCGGCGGAACGGCGGTGCTCGAAGGGCCCGATGGGATTCGAATGGCAGCACGGGGCGACGTGGTCCCCGGCATCGGGCGAATCGATTCTATCGTGCGTTGGGGCAACCGCTGGATAGTTGCAACAGCTCGTGGATTGATCTCGACGCCCTAGGCGTGACCGGTTGCGAGGAGCGTGTTACTGTGCTCGCGCATTCCCTGACTTCGGGAGAATGACGGAATGATGCCCACGCTGCGGTTGTATTTGGAGTCGCGATTATGTGCCGCTATTGCCGATCAGGCCCATACTCGTCGAGCAAACCGAGCGATCGATGTTGTCCTGGGCAGCGATCAACTGGACGCCGGCAGACCTGGTTCGTTGTGAAAGCCGCCCAGGTCTTTGAGGTCGCGTGAGATGCGGTCGAGAGACTTCGAATCGATCACATCGAACTTCCGGCTCCTGGCATTCGGCATCAGGCGCTGAAAGCCCATGCGGTTGATGGTCGAGGGGCCGGAAATGCCGTGATCGGAGTAGCTCAACGACGATGTGACCCTCATGCTTGCAGAATGCGCGGCACAGCGCGACCTGATCCTCGATCGACTTGGCGGTCTGCTTTTCCTTGTCACTAAACATTGTGTAGATCGCCGCTCTCATCATCATCGCCTGCACTGGGTTTGATGGTTCTGCTGTTCTGCGCGGCTATCGCTGCGGCGCGGGCAAGGGCGCGCACGAGTTTGCGCATTGCCTCGCTGGGCGCGCGTTTGTCCGCTGTGCCAACGGGCACTGAATGTGGGCCGGCCATGAATCAGCATCCCCGCGCCCGCGGCCGCGAGGGCCACGTGGCGAATCCTGAAACGGCCTCCAAAGGCGGGGCCCAGCGCCGGAGTGCAGGACGATATGTTCCTGGGCCGGCCATAGCACTCTGGTGGAAATCGCTTCTCACTAAGCGTAGCCCGCGACAAGAGTAGCGCTCCATGACAGGATTGAAGCAATTCAGCCAAGATTGCATCAAACACGTTCGATGTTCTTCGAACAAATGTCCACGAGACCGCAGCGGACATCCGCGCCGGCTCGGTCTGGCAACCTGACATGCCACTTGAAACCGCGTGCTGTGGCGCAACTAGGCAAGGTCGCGTGTGCTTGTATGCCCTCGCACTCGCGTCCGAAGCAGGTTGATATTTCTCGAGAGTCACAGCTTCGGGGTATGACCGCTGCCTAACCTTGATCGCTCGACCTGCCGCTACTGCCGAACTCGATTCTGTGTTTGATTTTACACATTCGTGTTCGCGTTACTCTTCTTGTGCTCTAGCCGCCAAGGGGATCAGATAACAACGCAATAACGCCTGCAGCTTCGATGGCATCATTTCTGCAGGGAGGACTTGGAACGGAGCTCAAGGGGATTGAACCGAAAGGGCACTGGAGATCTTTCGGCCCACGACTTAGCCGCACCCTATCAGCGAGCCTTATTGCTCCTTTCGTATACGGGGCACCTTAACGATGGCTCCGTTAGCTCAGAGGAGGAGGAAGCCGTGAACCGCCTGAAAGACACACTGGGACGCGAGATCCTGCAGGTAGCGGATTACGAACGAGCGCTCTCGATCAACGGCTACTATGCTCAGCTCACGGTCAATGTCGCGGACGTGCCGTTCTGGATGTCAGACGGTGAGGCCTTTGCTTATTGCCGAAGTGTAAGGGGCCGGCGCCAATTCATGCTCGTGAACGTTGTCAAGGGCGCAAAACAGCTGGCCTTTGATCATGATAAGCTGGCTGCCGCCCTGACCCGAGCAACGCAGAGGCATTACGACGCTGCCAATCTGCCATTCCGTCGCTTTGACCTGCCTAGCGATGGTCGCGAAATCAGCTTCCAGATCGATAACACCAGGTGGAGCTGCGATCTTGTGAGTTACACTTGTCTAACCCAGAACGCTTCCTCCAAAGTCCATGAGGAGAACCCCTATGGCAGCCCTCGGATAGAAAATGATCCGAAGGAAAAAAGCGCATCTCCTGATGGTAAATGGCTGGCCTATATCAATAGGCACAATCTATTCCTGTGCAGCAAGGATGGCTCGCAGGACATGCCGTTCACCTGGGACGGATCCGAGAGCAACTACTACGGGTTGTCGACACTGAGTTGGTCTCCGGACTCGCGCTATCTTGCGGGATACCGGTTCCGCCCCGGATACGAGCGTAAGATTCATTTCGTCGAATCGTCGCCGACCGACCAGCTTCATCCGAGGCGCCGGACGATGACGTATCCTAAACCTGGCGACCTGTTGACGGTATCACATCCGGTGCTCTTTGAGATCGGCAGCCGACGCGAGATCCAACTCGACAACGATCTATTCCGAAATCCTTACGAACTTTCGCCGATCGAGTGGTGGGAGGACAGTCGAGCTTTCACTTTCAAGTATAATCAACGAGGTCATCAGCTCTATCGACTGCTAGAAGTGGTAGCAGCCACCGGAGAAGTCCGCTCGCTGATCGATGAGTGCAGCAAGACCTTCATCGACTATCAGCCGCTGAACATGGACCAGGAGTGCACTGGCAAAATCTTTCAGTATAACGTCGCAGACGGAAAGGAGATCATCTGGGCGTCCGAGCGCGACGGACACGAGCATCTCTACCTTTTCGATGGCCGAACCGGCGAGCTCAAAAATCAGATCACCAGAGGCAATTGGGTGGTCCGGACGGTCTATTTTGTCGATCCGGTGAGGCGCCAGATCTGGTTTGGCGCGAGCGGAATGAACGCAAGCGAAGATCCTTACTTCATCCATGGCTACCGAATCGACTTTGACGGGACGGGCCTGACTGCGCTCACGCCGGAAGCGGCAAATCATCACATCGAGTTCTCGCCAGATGGCCGGTACTTTGTAGACCTGTGTTCACGAATCGACCTTCCGCCGAGCTTGGTCTTATACCGAACCAGTGACAATTCGAAGCTCATGCAGGTCGAAAGCGCCGACATTTCGGAGCTCGTCGCTGCTGGCTGGACGCCGCCGCTCAGCTTTCATGCGAAGGGGAGAGATGGCGAGACTGATATTTGGGGTGTCATTCACCTTCCCATTAATTTCGATCAAGCCAAGCGATATCCGGTCGTAGAGAGAATATATGCTGGCCCTCACGGTTCTTTCGTTCCGAAGTCATTCTCAGCCTCGGCCGAGCCGCTCGCGCAACTTGGATTCGTCGTTGTACAGATCGATGGAATGGGGACGAACAACCGCTCGCGAGCGTTCCACGACGTCGCCTGGAAAAATCTGAAGGACGGTGGCCTTCCCGATCGAATCCTGTGGCACAAGGCGGCGAGCGCAAACTATCCGTGGTACGATATTTCAAACCTTGGCATTTTTGGTGCGTCCGCCGGCGGTCAGAATGCGGTGAGCGCACTCCTCTTCCATTCTGAGTTCTACAAGGTTGGGGTCGCTAATTGTGGTTGCTATGACAACCGAATGGATAAGATCTGGTGGAATGAGCAGTGGATGGGCTGGCCGGTCGGCATCGAATATTCACAATCCTCCGCCGTCGACAACGCGCACCGATTACAAGGTAAGCTGTTGCTGATTGTCGGCGAACTGGATGAAAACGTCGATCCGTCATCCACCTTCCAGCTTGCCGACCGTCTTATCGACGCAGGAAAATTCTTCGACATGCTTGTGGTGCCGAACGCAAACCACGGAGTGCCAGGCAATTACTGCGAACTAAAGCTCGTGGACTTCTTCGTTCGCAACATTCTTTGGCAGACACCGCCTAACTGGAACGCGGCTTCGATCGAGCCGCTGAGCCGGTGCTGGATGCGAGGAAGCGGCCAAAAACTAATTAGCTCGATCGAATCTCACAAGTGATATCCGCGTTCAACGGCAGGACGATTTTGGCCGGGTCAGCGTTCGTGTGAAGCGCGGATTACGGTGGGTCATGGGTACTTTCGGTTCGCGGGCAGATCGGAAGACGCCGAGTAGAAGCTCAAAGCAGAGAGCGGAATGGTTTACCTCTTGGATGTAACGGAACATGAGTGGGGGATGTACCAAGTCCTTCGCACCAACTCATAGATAAGCATATTGAGGGCGTTGCACTTCAACAGGATCCCATGGCTGCGAACCGAACAGCTGATGACGCCTTCGTTTCCCGACATCTGCAGGCTAACCAGCTGCTTTTTCTATGTTTCGGATTGCGGCGTGCGGCGCTGGAGGACTTGACACCGCGGAGCGTCGCGTTCTTTCCACTTAAGGTGATGGCGCCCGAAAGTATGCATCCCGCAAACGTCTATTTCTTCATTGACGTGCTGCGGCGCGCCCACTGCATTGACTGGGATCAATCCGAGACGACGCGGCGCGTCGTAACCGCGCCTGGCGACCGCGAGAGCCGAGGAAGGGCGTTATTTGGAATCCGTCAGCGAAGTTCAAAGCAGTCGATCCTGACACGCTTAATATGGCAAGAGGCGGACGTTGATCGTCCGACACGTCACTTCTTCCACATCAAGAAGGACGCCTTAATGCGAGACGAGGGGGGTGTTGAACAGCAGATCGAGACCCGGAAGCAAGAACGGGATCATCGCGACGAGCCGCTTACTGCAGAGCCGGTCAGAGGCGTCCCATAGCACAATTAGTGCAACGTGAATCGAAGCTCCGTAGCTCCGGCCCCGTCGCCGCGGCACCGCCGAGCCCGACAGTGCTCGGATCGCGTGCTGACGATGCCGTCGCGTACCGGCGCACAGCTCGTCTAAAATCCGTTCCTTCTCGAGCTGCCCGCTCGCCCGATAACGCTCCGCCAGCGCTGATGTGATCTCGCGCTTTGCGCGCGTGCCGATCTTTCCTGCCATGGCCGCCACCGAACTGATTCGGCAGCTCCGCCCAGACACGACAGGGAAGTTGTCGGTAACATCGTTAGTGCGCAATGGCGCCTTAAATCCGGATGTCGCTTGACGATTCTCGTCCCACCGGCGCAAGCACTCTCGCATTGCAGCGCAAACGCCTCGAGGGTGGCCGTGCGCCTCTTCAGCGCACTCCCGAATGCCGGCGATGTTCGGCACAAAGAACCAAAATGCCGCAGCTGTCGGTGCATTATGCGACACCGCGTCGCCGATACCGCTAGCTCTTCTTGATTGCCGAGGCCCCGTGCCGCCCATTATCCACCACATCAGCAGTGATGAGGCGCAGCCCAAGTCAGCGGACATCGTGGTGATCGGTGGTGCGGTTGTTAGCGCCAGTGCGGCCGTATCCTGGCGCGGCGGGGCCTATCGCTAGCGCTTGTCCAAAAGGGGGGATGTCGGTTGCGAAAAGTCCGGCCAGAGTGTGGCTAGTGTCGTCGGCAGAACCGCGATGCGCGTGAATTTCCGCTCGCTAATCTGGCAACTCGCGACGCTTCAAGAAGCGAAGCTCATGCTCCTCGGCAGGTGCCGATTCTCCTGCAAAGAATAGTTTGAGAGTCGTTTTCGCGACCGGCATGCAATTTGCTGAAAGATCCGGAAACGAGAGAGGCTTGATGACAAGCAGTGACATCATTCGCCCTTTACACCAACACGGGCGCGTAAGGACTGTAGGAGAGAGCACAATTGTGAGGATACTGACAAAGGCCAAACATGCCGTCGCCCGGGTCCACGACGCGATTGTGCGTTTGGTCCGCTGGGGCCTGCGTGTCCTTACTCGGCTATCACAGTCGATTGCGCCATTCGGCCCAATCGACGCAGGCCTTGATGGGGCTCACCGTGAGCCGCCGATGAGTTCTCCTCACTCCATGCGGCTAAATGGCGCCTGGACGGCAAAGCGCAAGTTCATCGAAACAACCGTACGAGGAACGGAGCGCATCAAGCGAAGTAAGGCCAACGACAAACCGTTTCACTCATACTAGGAGCTTTGGATGGATCATCAAGTTTACACTGTGCCCGAGTCTGTACAGCTGGTTTTTCAAGATGGCGGTAAGACGCCGCGCGATTTCGTGGTGGATCTATTCCGGGAGGTGTTCGGCAGACATCAGCGCGATGCCTACGCCCTTTCCATGTTGATCGAACGGCAGGACAAGGCCGCGTGCGGCCCCTTCCCACCGTCAGTTGCAAAGGCGCTCTTCGATGCGGCGCAGGAACGAATCCGAGCTGAAGGACATACGTTGCAAATCACCTCCGAGCCTGCTGGCGAAACCGAGGCGCCAGATCCGTCCGAAATCCACTTCGAATTGGCCCGTGACGCGGTTGCCTGGCATTTCGCTGATATCCCGCCGAACAGCCTCGTGACTATGGTGCGGCGATTTCCCGGCCACATGCGCGCGGACATCCAGATCGCAATCGACAAGCTGTTCGCTTCGCCGGTCCGCTTCTTTGGCCTGCATCAGCGATGGGTTTTGGAGAAGCTGTCATTCGCGGAGCTCCGGCGCGCCGGAGACGATGCCGTCTTGCTGGCGTCGCCACAATACCACGAGATCGACATCGGCGAGGCTACTCCAGTCAAATGCCTGCACAATGGGCTGTGGCTATCCGAGGCGAACGAGTTTCGTTACGCTGTCGTGCTGTACTATTACCGCGAGCCAGTGCAACAATGCGGGACCGACCCAGAGGAGATGATGCACATTGAGGTCGCGGTGCCCGCCGGCGGGGCCGGCGAGTCTTTCGCGCAGCACTGCTTCGTTGAACTGGAGAGAGCGGTACAATCCGCCGGATCGTACCGTGGCAAGATCCTGTCCCTCGAGAGCGATCCGAATTACAGCGGCCGTTCGCGCGGCGTTACGGTGCATCGTTGGCCCCGGGTAGACCCCGCGGACGTGATCCTGCCCGAAAAGGTGCTCAAACTGCTCGATGGAAATGTATTGAGCTTTGTCGGAATGCGCGATGCGCTGCGCCGGCTCGGCCAATCGACACGCAAGGGCATCTTGCTTCATGGCCGGCCCGGCACCGGCAAGACCCACACGATCCGATACCTCGCAACTAACCTGGCTGATCAGACCACCCTAATAATGGCAGCCGGGCAGGTCGGTGCGCTCGGTGTATATATGAACCTCGCGCGGCTGTTGCAGCCGGCATTGGTGGTGATCGAGGACGTCGATCTGATCGCGCGCGACCGCAATGAGATGCGAGAAACGGACGAAGAAGTGCTGCTCAACAAGCTGCTCAATGAGATGGATGGGCTGAAGGAGGACGCCGACATCGTGTTCTTACTTACCACCAACCGACTGGAAGAGCTCGAGGACGCGCTCGCGGCGCGGCCTGGCCGGATCGACCAGGTCATCGAGGTGCCTTTACCTGATGCTAATGGCCGCGACAAGCTGGTGCGGCTCTATGGCAAACGCCTGCCACTCACTGAGGCCGTTGTCGCTGAAGCCGTGCGACAGAGCGAGGGCGTCAGCGCCGCCTTCATCAAGGAGTTCATGCGGCGCATCGCGCAATCGTCCATCGCGCGCGATGGCGGCAACACGGTCATCTGCGATGATATCGATCAGGCGCTGGACGCTATGCTGCCGATGAGGGGGCACGGATCGCGGGCCGAGCAAGCTGGACCGTGAGCCGCGACAAGGGGCAGGAGCGGCCATAAAGTGTGCGCGCCGCCGTCCGAAATCGGTACAGTTCGCCGACGTTCAGATCGGCGGCGAGCTGACCGGCGAGTTGGGACCCCTGCCGCGCTCGTGCGTCAGCGCAAGCAGACGGACCATGAGCCGGCATGCTTTCCGGTGAACCCATACGGGTCTCGCTCCGCCGCGCGGAAATCAGGATGAAAGCTGACATCGTTGCTGCGTCGATGGTCGCGGGAACGTTTCTATGGTGCGCCTCTGATCTCGCCAGCCGTTCGAAACTGAATCGGGGCGCGTGAGCAGCTCAAAGGATCTCGCCTGCACAAATTGTTGGCTGGTTTCATTACCGCAGACGATCACTGAAGCAGGTCATCTCGACAGGGTTGCCGATCGGCTTCGACAGTGCCTTGCAGTAGATTTCAATCACCCGCACGCGCGGCAACGTGTCGCTGTTGAGCTCGAAATGCCAGCCGCCTTCTGGCCTTGGCCCCACATATACATCCGGTGCGACAATTTGCGTCCGCGATGTGCCGAACTTCAAAGCCGGCTCCGGATCGAGTCTGCGGATCTTTCTGATCATGTCCGTGATGTCGTCATCGCCGACCCCGCACAGTTGCGCGCAAAAACGAAATGTTACATTTTGCAAGCAGCTTGAGATTTTCGACCAGCGCGTGCATCACGGGGTCGTACCGGTTGAGTTCACGAAGCTGCATCACCAGACACTCACTCAGATTCCGCGCGAAGACGCCAGGGAGACCGAACTTCTGCAGCTATTTGAGCACCGCCTCGACAACCGCCTGCGAAGCGCCGAGGCGCTCGGCAGCCTCTCCGAGGTCCGGCGCTAGATAGCCGGCATCGTCGACGAGATTGATCAGATGCTGCCCGATAATGCGTCGCGCCGAGTCGCTGAGCGCCAGCCAAGCGTGGCATCGTCGTGTCGGCGAGTACGTGTTTTCGGGGTGATTTGGTCGCGCAAGGAGCTGAAGTCGCTTAAGGACCTTCAGGGCCAGAAGATCAGGGTGATCTCGCCCGATAAAGCCGAGTTCATCAAGCGAATGGACGGATCGCCGGTGACGCTGGGCACTGCGGAAGTGCCCGCTGCTCGATCGCGGCGTCGTCGACGACGCAATCACGGCAAGCTCGGGATATGGCCATGTCTGGCGCGATCTCTTCAAATACAATTGCCGGCTCAACCTCGGCTATGTCAGCTCGCTGTTGCTCGTGAACAAGCGCGCGTGGGACCGGTTGTCGCCGTCCTGCAGGCCACGGTCATGGATACGGTCCGCGAGATCTCCGACAAAACGACGAAAGCAATGGCCGCCGAGGACCAGGATCTCACGCGGAAGCTGGCCTCGCAAATGACGGAGACCATGCTCAAGAGAGCGAGAGCAGCAATAAAATGAAGTATCTCCTTTGTGCTAGAGGGCAAAATGCTGGATCTGGTCTTGGCGAGCCTCCGACTCACTGCAACTGCGTGGCCCCCAACGAACTGGCTGTCTTGCGAACGTCAGTACCGCTCTGGATTCGCAACACTTCTCCTCCCGCAGTTCCGACGGCGAGGACGTAGAGCCAGCTCTCGTACGTATCCATCAGATGAGAGTTGAAGATCGAGCTTGCGATGTTCTGCACTGTTGCCAGCATGCCGATCCAAGCCACCGGGGTGCTGATGCAGAAGAGCCGCAGGTGGGCTATCCACATTGCCCACAGAATGATGATTCCAGCGCTACCCCACTGGATGCCAGCGGCGAGCGTCTGATTGTGAGGATTGCTAACAACGACGGCCGATACCCCTGTTTGGCCAATTGCATCTTGCTGAAAGAGATCACGGATAGCACCAGTCCCATGGCCGATGAGGGGCGCTATTTCGAAAAACCGCAATGATTTGCGCCAAAATTCAAGCCTCATGGCTGCCGACGGCTCGTTAACTCCTATTGGAGCATCCCGTTGGACGGCCAATTCAGTGAAAATCGTAGAGGCTTTCCGATGGAGGTTAGGAGATATCTGCCATAGCCCGCCGCAGATGATCGCCACTCCGATCAATCCCGCAATGAGCTCCCGTCGGCTGAGGTAGCGCACCATCACCAGGACCAACATAACGGGGATATAAAAAAACGCCGTCCGAGCGACGTTGACAAACGCAAGGTTGGCGAAGAACAGGCCAGCGGCCGCTCCGAAGCCCGCAGCAAAATAGCGGCGTTGCCGAGAGGCGGCCTCGAACGCAAGACCAGCTAAGGCAATTGCAACGAATGCAAATCCCTGGCTTTGGTCGATATAGTTTCTCACCGGAACGCCCGCGTAACCCACTTTTTCAACAACAGCAAGCGAGGGCACAACGCATGTCAGAAACGAATATCCTAGCAAAATGAGGTTCGAACCGACGAAGGCGACGAATGTCCATATCGCGCTCCGACTCTGCTGAAAATGCAGCAACAGGACCGGGAGCAGCAGTAGCTTCATCGTCTTGTCGAGAGCGCCGAGCCGCTCTAACCAAGGCACCGCGGTCGCCCAAGCTGTTCCGATGGCGGCAAGAGCCAGGAGTGCAATCGGCAAAGCTGCGGCAGGCTGACTTACGACAGCAAACAGCCGCTCCGACCTGATTGTTGGCCAAAAGAGAAAGAGAATCACAATCCCAAGTATGCTGGTTGCGCTGGTCGACCAGGGTAACGCGGCCGCGAGGCCCAGCACCGCGATGTCAACGTTGCGACTTCGTAGCGTTTCCGCGCGAGCCAGGTCGGGGCCGCTCCAGGTCGTGCAGGCGAGGTAGGCCTCAGCTGCAAGCTGGGAAATTGCGTTGTTGAGCTTGAGAATTAATAAGATGAGCATGCCCTTTTGCCATTGTTGGGCTCCCCTACCAGCCGCGAGAAGTCGCTAAAGGGAACGGGCGCCTACGTCAGCGTACCGATGACGAGCCAATGCGTCCGGGCGCGCGGTCCTTTGCCGACAAGGCTACTCTCCGCCTGCACGTTTGCGCCACACCGTTCTATTGACGTACTCGACATAGCTCAACACGATGCGAAGCACCTGCTTTGAGACAGGCCCGCTTTCGTAGTCTGGCACTATCCTAAACGTCCGGGAGCTTGCCTGATGATGATTGATGACGACCTGCACGGCCTCCAGAACGCGTCGGCTCTTCAGCCCGCTCATGACGAGAGTGCCCACGTCCATGCCTTCGGGTCTCTCATGCGCATTTCGGATTGTTATGGCAGGCAGATTGAGAAGCGATGCTTCCTCAGTGATGGTGCCGCTGTCGGAAAGAACACAGAGTGCGCCCATTTGAAGACGAATGTAATCGATAAATCCGAACGGTTTCGCGAATATTATCCGATCATCTAAATCGATCCGCCCAATCGCATCCAGCCGCTTCCGGGTGCGGGGATGCGTGGAAGCCAGGACGGGGTAACCGTACTTGCCAGCCAAATCCCGCAACGTGCTCAAGATGTCACCCAAATTCTCGACGCTGTCGACGTTTTCTTCCCTGTGAATGCTCACGAGGAAGAACTTTCGTTCTTCCAGACCAAGTCGCGTCAGAATGTCGGATGCCTCGATCTTTGGCATGTAGAATTGAAGCACTTCCTGCATGTGGGAGCCGGTCTTGATAATCGTCTCAGGCCGGATCCCTTCCTCGAGCAGGTAACGACGCGCGTGTTCTGTGAGCACCAGATTTACGTCGCTAAGATGATCAAGGACCTTTCGGTTCAGTTCTTCCGGCACACGCTGGTCGAAACATCTGTTACCAGCTTCCATATGGAAGACTGGAATCTGCCTCCGTTTCGCGGCAATCACGGCGATACAGGTATTCGTGTCGCCGTAGAGCAACAGAGCATCCGGCCTTTCGACGTTCAGCACCTCATCGGTTTTGGCTATGACATCAGCTATCGCCTTGGCGGGCGAGTCGTTGTTCACTCCCAGAAAGTGATCCGGCTTGCGGATTCCAAGCTCATCAAAGAAGATTTGGTTCAGCTCGAAATCGTAATTCTGCCCCGAATGGACAAGGATATGATTAAGCTGAGCATCGAATTCCGCGATCACGCGGCTCATCTTGATGAGTTCTGGCCGCGTTCCGACTAATGTCATCACCTTCATTTGCTGCGCCGCCTTTTCACAACGCTGCAAGCTCAGGCCGATCGGACGTTCGTCCAATTTCGGCGCGAACAAAATCGAGAGCTAATAGGCGGTCCTTAAGGCCTTCAACGGTGAGGCGATACGTATTGTGAGAAGTATAGTCCTCGACTTTCGAGAGCTCCACTTCACCCTCCACAAAGAACTTGTCGTAGTTCAAGTCACGGTTGTCCGCAGAGATCTGAAAGTACCGATCTGAATGACTGGCTCTCATTATCTCCTCGCGGCCGATTAGCGTCTCAAACAACTTTTCTCCGTGCCGAGTGCCGATGACATTGATCGGATTACTCGCTTCGAAGAGCTCTTTCAGTGCAACCGCCAGATCACCCATGGTTGCCGCTGGAGCCTTCTGCACGAATATATCGCCTGGCCTGCTTCGCTGGTACGCATGAACGACAAGCTCGACCGATTCTTCCAGCGACATCAAGAATCGGGTCATATTGGGATCTGTCACCGTGAGGGGGAGACCGTTCTTGATCTGTTGTATGAACAATGGAATGACGGAGCCGCGGGACCCCATCACATTGCCGTATCGTGTAATACACATGATCGTGTCGCCGGCCGCCCTCGATTTCGCCAGCACAACCTTTTCGGCCATGGCTTTCGACAGGCCCATGGCGTTGATGGGATAGACCGCCTTATCTGTGCTTAGGAAGACAACGCGCTCCACACCCGCTTCTATTGCCGCCTGCAGCACGTTCTCCGTGCCAATCACATTAGTGCGCAACGCTTCTATCGGATAGAACTCACAGGAAGGCACCTGCTTCAGCGCCGCGGCATGGAAGATATAGTCGGCTCCTTTCATAGCCTCACGAACGTTTCCGTAGTCTCGAACGTCGCCCAGGAAGAACCTAAGTTTTGGGTTCTTAAGCTCCGTACGCATATCCTCTTGCTTCTTTTCGTCGCGGCTGAAAATACGAATCTCTCCAATCTCAGTGTGGAGAAAGCGACGCAAGACAGCGTTTCCAAACGAGCCAGTCCCGCCAGTGATCATCAACGTTTTGTTCTTAAACATTCTTCATCTCTCGACGCACATCAGTTTCGTACAACTGCCGGATGAGTTCCGGCCAATCAGCCGCGCGATAGCCTGTCTCTCTTCGAAATTTCTCGGAGCTTAGAGAGCGATCGATCTTCATCTGATCATCCTTCAGAATTTCAATGCGCTTTCCGTACTGACGCGCGAGAAGGTGCAACAGATCAAGTTTACAGATAGGCGTTGCTGAGACGTGATAGAGTCCCGCGAGATCTTTTCTCGGCAGCACGATATCGCGAATTACTGCAGCAAGTTCCGCCGTCGGCAACCCCGAGAAAATGGCCTTTGCGTAGCCCTTGACGGCGCCCTGCTGGGAAAGAAACCACTCGACCAACGAATGTGCGCTATAGAGCTCGCGGCCGATAATCGACGTGCGCAGCGTCACAGCATGGTCGTAGTCAACGAGCTCTCCCAGGAGCTTTGATCGACCATATAGGTCTTGAGCGTCGGTGGCGTCATCTTCCGTGTAATTTCCCATCGATCCGGAGAAGACACAATCGGTGCTGATGTGAATCAAGCGGGCGCCAATCAAGGAGCAGATGCGGGCAAGCCGATGCGGAAAGATCGCATTGATCGGTAGAGCGACCAGCGGGTCGGCCGCCGACGCAAGCTGCTTCACCAGGCCAATACAGTTGATGACCGCAGCAGGACGCTCGCGATCGAGAAGCGAGACAAGCGCGTCCTCGTCAAGAACATCCAACTGCAGCAGACGAGCCGATGCTGCAGACGAGAAGAAGCCCAGAGCAACTCTGTCCCTTATGGTTCCAATCACCTCGAAATCGGCGGACGCAAGAAAGGAGCGGAATACAGCCGCCCCTAACATTCCGCTCGCGCCCAGGATAAGGACCCGACTGTCAGGCATGGCAACTCGTTCCCCTTTGCAAAATTCCCAATAGCCGGCTCAGAACCTGATCGGCATTAAAGTGTTCTTCGTAATACGACCGACCGGCTCGACCCATTTCCAGCCGCTTGGCTGCAGGCATTTTCGTCAGAGCGATGATGTTTTGCGCGAGGCCAGCACCATCTCCGGCTTGAGCAGTGAGGCCGACTCCCGCTGTTTCGATCAGATCAGCAGCCGCACCATTGACAGCTCCGACGATCGGCCTCCCCGCTTTCATGTAGGCCTGTATTTTGCTTGGAATGGTTGCGTTGAGAGCCGGGTGATCGCCAAGAGTCACGAGGAGACAATCCGCGCGCCTGAACAATTCAGGCATCATGCGGCGATCCAGCATGCCGATCATTTGGACGTTTGTTAGCTCAGCAGCACTGATTGCTTGTCTCAACGTCTCGGCATGGCTGCCCGTACCGGCGACGACAATCAGGATGTCAGGGTAGAACCGAAGAATGCGCGCCGCATGGACGATCGTGGACAGCGACTGGGCTCTGCCAAGGTTGCCTGCGAACACAACCGAAAACCGACGCGGAAACAAGCGCGCGATTGCGTGGGGCAATGGAGGAGCGTCTTCCTCACTGGAGGGGGCAAAATTCGGAAGGACAAATATCCTCTTCTTAGGAATCATTCTGGCGATCGGCCCCACGAACTGATTTGACTGAACCAGAACGGTGTCCGCGGCGCGATAAATGAATCTGACCAGAACATGAAGAGTGGCTACGACGACGCGGCTATCTACAAAGCCGGTCGACGTGACGACCTGCGGCCACAAATCCTGTACCCAGAGCGCAAGATGGCAGCGTTTGCGCCAGCGCAGAAGAATAGCTGGAAGCGCCGCAGTTATTGGCATCGCGAGCACGAGAATAACGTCAAACTCGTACCGTTTGAGCAGCCGTGGAAACCACAAGAGACCTGACCAAGCGAAGGACAGGTAGTTGAGGGCAAGATTGAGCGCAGTGGCCTTGTGTCGCGGCCGGCTCGGAATTCTGATGACTTTCGCGCCGGCGAACGTCTCGTATTGAATGCGATCCCGCGTATATCCAGGTGCAAGTTCGCCGGTCGGATAGTTCGGCTTGCCCGTCGCGACGGTTACTGAATGTCCGGCCTTCGTCAGCCATCGAACCAGATCGTTGACAACAAATGATTCCGGCCAAAAATACTGAGTCACAATCAAAATACGCATTAGTCTAGACCAAGCTGACCCATTCAGGCTTAGACGCTGCTTCATCGCAGAGCCATTCGTAAGTTCTAAGATATCGTCCGGCAATGTCAGGCCATGAAAACTGCCGCGCGTAGCACCGCGCTTGATCGGCAATCGCTTTCAGCTGAGATGGAGACAGCGACAATGCTTCTCGCAATGCTTGTCGCAATTGACCGATGTCATTTTTAACAATCCAACCTAGGTTCTTTTCCGCAAGGTGGGTCCAAGGCGTTGCATTGGTGGTGATGACCGGGAGGCCGGCTGAAAGGGCCTCGGCAACTGTAATCCCGAAGCTCTCCGTGTAAGACGGCAGGACGTAGATAGAGGAGGCGTGAAGCTTCTGCCATTTCTCCCGGTCGTATAGCGGACCGAGAAGCTTCACGTCGCCCTGAAGACCGAGTTGTCGAATCCGGACCTCCAGAGAGGCCCGATAGGCCGGGTCGCCAAATCCATGGATATGCAGTTCATAGCCGCGACGATTCTCGAGGCCGTGCCACGCTTCCAGCAGGTCGGGAATCCCCTTCGTGGGACATAGACGAGCAAGAAACAGAACGATCTTCTTTCGCTCCGCGTTGACGCCGTCCGGCCAAATGAGAGGGGTTTTCGGCCCGTCGACTCCATTAGGAATGATGGCAATGGGAGAGGTCAGCCCGGAACTTCGAAGGTGGTCATGCTCTTGTTCTGAATTTGCAACGAGCAGATGGGCGCGCTGAACAATGCTACGCTGGTAGAGAGCCCAAGCAACGCGCTTCTTTAGGCGCTTGCGATCCAGTGCGCGAGGCGACAGTGCCCCATGGGGGCTGATAACGAGTAAGGCTGGACTACGCCATGCTTGTAACTGTGCAAGGCACTCGAAAGGTGTCCAAAGTCCGTGAATATGGATCACGCCACAAAGCAATTGCTTTGGGAGCACACCGATGCCGCCAACGGTTCGGCCCGCCACGTATACATGTTCGATGGTTTGTTCCGGCGCTACTCCGCAGACTAGGTGAGCGGCAATTCGCTGCGCCAGCAAGGCATGATGCAAGGACCGCGCAACAGCAGCCATGCCACCGCCGCGTTGGCTTGCATCGCGCACCACACCAGTAATGGCGCCCACCCCCGCCATTCTTATTTCACTACCTTACACAATACGTCACTTCAGCAATCTGCCCTCAGGAGGACTCCCGTGAGCGATCTCCAACAAAGTAAAAAAACGACCTAAACGACGGCCTCGCCTGGCAACATTACGAACACCACGCCCACCGTTGCGCACGGTAAGAGAAGTGAACGCCTCTCCTCGTCCAACCAACACTAGAACTGGCGGCGCGACTCCGACAAACATCGTACGTAATGCACCAACAATCTAATCGAGCACCCGAGCGTGTCGCCCCGACAACAGATCGGTACGCCACGCACGAACGAGATCATCCCGATCCGGCCTTACGGCGCGGCGGGCACGGCAGAGTAGCCTTGCGCTTGCGTTTGCGTCGCGCGTTTCTAGGCGTGAAGACGCAGTAATTCTGCATTCGGTCGCAGGTAGTGCGGGAAAGCGGCGATACGTCGATCGGGCGACAATCATAAAGCCCCGTTGTTGGCAGCGATCGGCTGCGGCTCGTAGTGAGCATCAAAGATACATTCGACGCCGTCATGCGAGACAGGGTTGACCACAACTTAGCGCCCTAATATTGGGTGCCGCATAGTGTTGGTTGGTAGTGGGGGCTTGACGTGGGGGTGTGCGTTCGACGAGCCGCAGCTCGTCCTCGGACCTGGTATATCGATTTACGCATTTGGAACGTACCTCCTGAAGCATGGTCGCGCAGTAAGTGCGGCGCGCTCATTGATCAGCAATGTTTCGCTGTGTTTGAGGCACGGGCGAATCGCGCGCCCGTATTCGATCCTCCTCTTATCGCGGTTCGTGTCTGCCAAACTGCATCGAAATCGCTCGTCGGTGGAGGCAAACTGAATTGCGTGAAGTCGAGCTGCTCTCGTATCGCCCGAGAGAGCAGATAATTACCTTGAGTTTCCCTGCCTCTCAAACGTGCGAGTGAGGATCGCTACACCGGCCTGAGATCGGGCTATGTAAAATTAGAGAAGTTTGAAATGGAGATTTTGATTGGTGACTATTGCTCGTCGGCTAACGAGGCGGCCCGCTACTTCTATTTCAACAGGGCGCGAGCAACGGCGATGGACACGAACTATAGCTGCTTCGGAAGTGGCTCAGCAGCGCCAGGCGGCATTCGAGGAATCCCGAACACACAGGCTGGCGCGGGGGGCCCACCCGCCGGATCAGACCCGTTGGAGACAGCAATCCTGATCCAGCATGCCGCGTGGTTTGAGCACTTGCGTTCGGGGATGGCCGCTGGCCCGACTGATCTGATCGAGCTGCCGTCATATTATCCTTTTGGACATCTCGTCAAAAGGATGCTTGGCGTTCGCCTGCGTTTCGTACTGCATGGCATGAACTCGCGAATGCTCGCGGCCAGCTATGAAAACCACGCCAGCTTGTTCGATTACGTGAGGGCTTGGCGCAAGCTGGAGCAGTCGTCGATCGCCGTTGCGGACGAGATAGTGGCAGCATCCGAGCGGGAGAAGTCCGCGTTCGTGGAGCAGTGTGGCCACTCGGGCGAAGTCGCTGTTCTGGATCCGTGTCTATTTATGCCGCGGCACTTGGATTGGTCGAGTGATCGATGCCGCGCGCGCGCCGACCGGCAAAAAACGTTGCATGTTATCTATGCGGGGCCACTCGACGGGATACACCAGCCTCACCGTCTGACCGAACTAACGCCGCGCGTCCGGGACTACGAAGTTCGCCTCAAAGCCTATGGTCCTAGTTTGAAGTTCCAGTCGATCGAGGCATCGGAAATCATACGGTCCATCGCTCCTCAAATCGACATCTTGGAATCCGGCGAGAACTGGTGGGACATCGAGGATCCGGACTGCACCATCGTGGCCTATCCAGGTAAAGCAAATGTCCACTGGAATCCGGCATACGCCGCGTTGAGAGGCTACACGGTATGTTTAAGCGATGCTGCAGGATGCAAGCAGCTGTTTGACGACTATGGTCTGACATATTACCGCTTTGAAGATGGAGCCGAGTTGCGGCCATTGCCCTGGGCCACGCGCGTACAAAACGCCCAGCGATTGCGGGCGGCAGCTCAGGGTAAGACCGTCTCGGACGCGTCGCTCAACGTAGGAGAACGCGTATGAGCCAAGCGCTGCAGCAGCCGCTCGTATCTGTCGTCATCCCCGTCTACAACGGCGCGAACTTCCTGGCTGACGCTGTTCAATCCGCGTTGAATCAGACTTACCGGAATATCGAAATTATCGTCGTGAATGATGGATCTACGGATCATGGAGCAACCCGTGAGGTCGCGCTGTCGTTCGGTGACCGAATACGATACTTCGAAAAGGAAAACGGTGGTTGCGGGAGCGCGTTCAATTGGGGCATCAGGCAAATTCGGGGCGAATACTTCTCCTGGCTGAGCCATGACGATGCCTACGATCCGACGAAAATCGAGCGCCAGATCGAGGTGCTTTCTGGGGCGAATGGTGCGGCAGAGGTCGCGTGCTGCGCATATCGCATTCTTGATGATTCAACCGGCAAGAGTTTCCCGCAACACTATTACGACGTTGAGGAATTTGGGCGCAAGCCGCTCTACGGTCTCTTCCGCGGAGCGATAAATGGTAACTGCCTCCTGATCCGCTGCGATGCGTTCACTGAAGTGGGCCTGTTCGACGAGTCACTGCGGACGACGCAGGATTACGATCTCTTCTATCGCTTGTTGCGACGGTTCAGCATAGTCTATCATGACGACGTGCTGGTCACCGCGCGCGTGCACCCGCAGCAGGACACCCTCGCAAAGCACGACCTCGCCATGCGAGAGTCTGACCAGCTATGGTCGCGGTTCATCGCCGAATCCCCCTCAATCGGTGTCTTTTCGTACGAGCGCTCCCCCGCAGAATATTGGGCGAAGCTCGCCAACCATTTGTGGCAGTCGCCCTACCCGACAGCACGCGAGAAGGTTTTCAGCGAGTTGCGGCTGGCGATTGAGTCGCAAGTTCCGCAGCTACATGAACAACCCCTCGTGTCCGTGATTGTGCCGTTTGTACGGGTCGACTCACTCCTGCTAAGTGCCGTCAAGTCTGTCGTCGAACAGACCTATGCCAATCTTGAGATTCTACTGGCGGCGAATGCTCACTTGGGCGACGAAGCAATCGGCGAAATTCATTCTATCGCTCGGACTCACGGGCGGGAGTTGAAAGTGATCGATGCATCGGCCCGGCGCGGGGCTTCGTATGCACGTAACTGTGGACTAGATGCCGCCAATGGTGAGTACATCGCTCTACTTGATGCGGACGACTTTTGGCATCCAAAAAAGATCGACTACCAAGTAGCGGCCATGCTCGGGCTTGATTGCAAAGCTGTCTCGACCGCTTACTCGCAGAATGGACTCGACACCGATGATTTTGCACCCAGGCAGAAGCTATATTATAGCGCGCGCGATTATCTGCTGACCCTTGACAGGATCTTTCCGACGCCCTCGTTCATGTTCAAAGCGACCGGCGCGCGGTTCGATGAGGGCAGGCACATATGCGAGGATATGGATTTCTTTTCGAAGCTGATCGGAGATGGACTGTTCTTCGAACTGCCCTTTCGCCTTTCAGTGATAAATATCAAACCTGCCTATGCATGGAACGTTGCTGACGCGTACGCCGCCCGCATGAGCGTGTGTATAGCGCAGGGAGTGTCTCAGCGAGGGGATGAATTCGAGACGAGCCTATTCTTGACCATGTGCCGAGTGGCAGTCTCGCGAGGCCAGATCGGTGATCTGCGCTTTATTGCTCGTAACTGGCGGCGGATCATCTCCTTAATGCCCCGCAAATATGTTGTCGGTCACTTCATCCGGCACGCTGCGCGTACCGTTCCTGGGGCTACGACGATTGCAGCTCAGCTCCGTCGTGCTCGCTATGTTATGAAGTTAGTGCTTCAGCCGAAGGAGGCAAGCTTCGCGGGTCGATCGCTAAGCCGGGCGCGCCGGCGCATATACCGCGCTGTGATACCTAAACGCATAGAGCAGCGGATCGTCCTGGCTTCACCCGAGTATCGGGCATTGGCTGCGCAACTCGAGCAGACGGTTAACGAGCACGAGGTCTCACGCACCGCCCAACTCGACCAGTTTGGCCGGTTGGAGCAGGCCGTTGTCGGGCATCAGTCCGCGCACGCGGCACATGTGGAGGAGATCGCGAGGTTGGAGGGGCGGCTTGCGGAGCAGCAAACTGTCCATGAAGCAGACATCGATCAGATTGCCCGCCTCGAGCAGGCTGCCATCGATCATCGGGCTGCCCGCGCCGTTGATCTTGAGCAACTTGCCAAACGCGAGAGGATGATCACCGAGGGCCACGCAAGGCATACGGCGGACCTTGAGCGGATTGCTCGACTTGAACAAGTCGTGGCCGCGCATGAGGCGGCGGGCGTTGGGCATACGCAGCAGATTGCTGTGCTAGAGGGGAGGCTCGCCGAGGATCGGGTGACGCACACGGCACATGTCGGGCAAATAGCACGGCTTGAACAGGTGATCGTCGAGCACCAGTCGGCGGCGGCCGCTCACGCGCAGCAGGTTGCCGTGCTGGAGAAGAACCTCGTTGAACGTCAGGAAGCAGAGATCGCTCATATTGATCAGATTGCTCGTCTGAAGCAGGCGCTCGGTGACCGCGAAATAGAGCTCACCGGACTGCGGCAACGGCAGGCGGCGCTGGTCGATGAGAACAGCGCATTGAAGGGGCAAGCGGCGGCGTTGCACATCGCCAATAACAATCAGTCAGCTCTAATAACGGGCAAATTGTCTCTGTTGGGCTACCAACTTGAGTCCTTGATGAAGCCCGCGTGTGACGACAAGTGTGGGAACGTCAACAGCCGCGCCTATCTCGATTTGCTCGAAAGCTCGTTGGTTGGCCTTTTGACGGAAGATCCGGCTACAAGCCCATGGTCAGATGCCAAGTTTGACCTGGATATTCGTATGATTGGCCGGGATTGGCCAAAGCAGGCGTTGACGATGATCGGCGCGGTGCGCATGCGCAACTTACGTCATCTGCTCGAGCAGGTCATCGAGGAGGGCGTGCCAGGAGACGTGATCGAGACCGGGGTCTGGCGCGGCGGGGCGTGCATCTATATGCGCGGCATTCTAGGTGCGCACAACATTGTCGATCGCACGGTGTGGGTCGCAGACTCGTTTCGCGGACTTCCTCCTCCCAACGAGGAGGCGTTCCCAGAGGACCGCGGAGACAAGCATCACAGTTTCGACGCGCTAGTTGTCCCGGTCGATGAGGTGAAGCGGAATTTTCGACGTTACGGGCTGCTCGACAATCAGGTTCGCTTCCTCGAGGGGTGGTTCAGAGACATTCTCCCCTCGGCTCCGATTGAGCGGCTGGCGCTCCTGCGCCTCGATGGTGACATGTATGAATCGACGATTCAGGCGCTCGATGCGCTCTATAGCAAGCTGTCACCCGGAGGCTACGTGATTGTCGATGACTACATCTTGGAGCCGTGCCGCAAAGCGGTCGATGACTTCCGTGCAAAGCACGGAATTACAGAGCGCCTGGAGCCGATCGACGGTGCCGCCGCGTTCTGGCGGAAGGCTCCAGAAGTGAACGACAAGCCGGACGGTCCACCCGCGGGCGAAGCGAGGGACCGTCAACATGCTTGATCATTCCATTTCGCCTCACGGCATGATCGGGACAGTCTTCCGCTACCGCGGCTTGATCCGTCGCCTCGTGGTACGCGAGTTCACGGCCAAATACCGCGGATCAATCATGGGTGTTCTGTGGGCGGTCCTCACCCCTCTTGCCATGGTGTTGGTGTTTCTGTTCGTCTTCGGGGTCGTGTTTCAGTCCCGGTGGGGTGTGGAGCAGGCGCAAAAAGCTACGTTCACGGTGACCCTTCTGATCGGCATGGTCGTGCATGGCCTTTTTTCTGAGGCACTCTCACGATCACCCACCATCCTTCTTGGCAACCCCTCGTTCGTCAAAAAGGTTGTCTTCCCGCTTGAGATTCTGCCGATCGTCGTTGTACTCAACGCGCTCATCACGGCTTCGATCGGTCTCGTCATTGTCGTCACCGTGCATTTCGCAATGTCAGGCACTCTTTCGCCGACCCTGCCGCTACTGCCGTTCGTGCTGGTGCCTTTTCTGCTCGCGGTACTGGGCCTTGTCTACTTCCTTAGCTCGCTCGGCGTTTATTTGCGCGACCTCGTGCAGATGATCGGGCTGATCACCATGGCCAGCATGTTTATGACGCCGATTTTCTATCCAATCACTGCAGTGCCCGAGCCATATCGGACAGTGTTGTACCTCAATCCGGTTACGTTTGCGGTCGAACAGGCGCGGGCGGTGACCCTTTATGGGGAGCTGCCAGACTGGGAGGGGCTTGCAATCTTTACTATGGCGGGTGCCGCGCTCGCCTGGCTGGGCTATGCATGGTTTCAGAAGACTCGGAAAGGGTTCGCCGATGTCCTCTAACTCTCTCGTGACGGTCGAACGGCTGAGCAAGTGCTATCATGTTTTTGATTCCCCGCCAGATCGTCTTAAACAATCGATAGTACCCCGCTTGCAGCGGGCGGTTGCTCCGCTTGCCCGCATCACCGGCAAGAGCTTAACCACGTGCCGGTACTACCGGGAGTTCTGGGCGCTGCGGGACGTGAGCTTCACGGTCGGCCCTGGGGAAAGCGTGGGCGTGATTGGTCGCAACGGGGCTGGCAAATCGACATTGCTGCAGCTCGTGTGCGGTACGCTCGCGCCCAGCAGTGGCTCGGCTGTTGTGAAGGGCCGCGTCGCAGCGTTGCTCGAACTCGGATCAGGCTTCAACCCGGACTTCACAGGCCGTGAGAACATCTATCTCAATGCCAGTGTGCTTGGCCTCACGACCTCTGAAATCGAGGCCAAGCTTCCAGGCATCATAGCGTTTGCCGACATCGGCGATTTTATTGAGCAGCCGGTCAAGACTTACTCGAGCGGTATGGCAATGCGGCTTGCATTCGCAGTTGTCGCGCACGTCGACGCGAACTTGCTGATTGTTGACGAGGCCTTGTCCGTCGGCGACGCCTATTTTCAGCAGAAGTGCATGCGTTGGCTCCGAACATTCCGTGAGCGTGGCAGCGTGCTGTTTTGCGGTCACGACATCGGGGCAGTGATGAGCTTTTGCAACAAGGCAATCTGGCTCGACTCGGGTGCGGTCAAAGCGGCGGGCGAGGCCAAGGACGTGTGCGAGGCCTATATGGCCACTATCTATGCGCAGTCGATCGGGCTTGCACCTGTGGCCGTTCAGTCGGGCCGAGCGAAGCCCTCGGGCAAGAAGGCGGATATTCCGGCAATCGCACAATCACTTGAGATATTCGAGTTCAATGAAGCGTCTGCGTCGTTCGGCAGCGGGGACGCCAAAATCATCGATGTGCGCCTGACGAAGCCCGACGGTAGGGATCTTGGTTGGATTGAGGGCGGCGAAGAGGTTCGCGTAGCCATCAAAGTTGAGGCTCTGGTCGACATCGTCGATCCGATTGTGGGCTTCCATATCAAGGACCGCCTGGGGCAACCGTTGCTCGGCGACAATACGTATATCGCTTTCAAGGGCCAAAAGCTTGAGATCAAGCAGGGCCAGGCGACCGAGGTCGGCTTTGTGTTCGAGTTGCCCTGCCTGCACTCAGGCGAGTACTCGATCACAGTGGCAATCGCGTCGGGAACGCTTGAAAATCACGTCCAGCACCATTGGCTGCACGATGCGCTCATCTTTAGCGTCAACTCCCCTTACCGGAATGGCGTCATGATTGCCGTGCCGATGCGTTCCATCACAATAACTGGGGTCGATCAGAACCGAACCAGCATAGATGTTTCCGCCGACCTCAGCGCAATCATGGGCAGTTAGGAAGCACGGCGACCACGGTGTGCGGAGGGCTTCCGTCGCGGCAAGTCTAAAGAACGAGAGCAAATGCATGTCAGTGACGAAGCGCTTTGCTGGTTATTTGGCTCATTGTCTTCATCGGCATTTCCATTCTCCTTCAACTGCAGCAGCTCCTCTGAAATCTACTCAAAATGGATAACGAATGAAGGCGATCGAACTTATATTCAAAGCGGTCGGTGCTGGGGCAATTCTTGTTGGCTCCTTTTTAGGCGCTTTAGCCTTCTTGGACTATCGCGCACAGCGAGACGATGCCAAGCCACTGGCTGAGAGAGCCAGCACATCTACGGTTCTCGTCATCGATCCGCCAGCGTTGCGCGAATGCGACGGCCCGAAAGCAGCGAAGGTTACTTGGAACGCTTGGTCGGCTGGCGTTCAATCCGTTAAGATCTTCATTCGGGACAAGGCAGGCAAAGAGGTCCTATTTACCAGTGGCGGCTCGACGGGAGCCGCAACGACTGCTGCATGGGTCATCGCAGGTACGACGTTTATCCTGAAGGATGGATATACCCTCAACGATTTAGCGTCCGTTTCCGTTGGCGCCGACAAATGCCGGTAACTCGAACGCAGCAGGATATTGTCTCAAGGAGAGCGGTAGAACGCACGGCAAACAAGCAGCGGTTAGTCCCATGATTTCGCACCCGCTCGTCTCTGTAATTATACCCGCATACAATGCAGCCAGTTTTGTTCGCGAGGCGATCGATAGCGCGCTGGACCAGTCCTATTCCGCCGTGGAAGTGGTGGTCGTTGATGATGGCTCAACTGATGCCACACGCGACGTGCTCCGTTCATATGGAGGCTGGATTACGTCAGTGTTCCAGCCAAGCGCGGGTCAGAGCGTGGCTATTAACCGAGGCTTTTCCCTGGCGCGCGGCGATCTGGTTGCGTACCTTGGTGCGGACGATCGCCTTCACAGTTCGGCGATCGAGACCTTGGTGAATGCGATGGCACGTGATGAGCTTGCCTGTCTCGTATATCCCGATTTCAATTTGATTGATGAACGAGGCGATATAATCCGTCGTATTTCGGCTCCTCACTATGACCAACGACGGCTAATAGCCGGCTTTCGATGTTTGCCGGGGCCGGGCGCACTCGTACGTAAGCGCGCCTGGGGCTGCTGCGGTGGCTGGTCCAGTTCCTTTCGACAAATCCCGGATATGGATTTCTATCTTCGTCTTTCCTTGGTTGGCCCTTTTGCTCGGGTTCCCCACAACCTCGCGGACTTTCGTGTTCATCCCGGCTCCACCACGCAAAGTGAAAGCTCGTACGACATGGCAAATGAGCCCGTGAAACTGATCGACGAGTTTTTCAAAAGACGCGACCTACCGGCAGGTGTTCGCAGATGGGAAAAGGAAGCACGTGCTAATGCTTTGGCGTTGGCCGGATTCCTCCATGTTACGGGGAATCGTAAATCACTTGGAGCGCGGTGCTTCGCGCAAGCAGCCCGCCTCAGCCCGAGAGACGTCTTATCACGTCAATTCGCGGTCTATGCCATACGTTCTTTGGCTCGACTTCTAAGCCGCTCCTCTCGTGTCGAGCGAGGGACGATTTGCAGCCGACTCTGAACAGAGTTTTGAGAGATTGATGATAGAGCGCGAGAGCGATTTCGGCAAAGGATGAATTTAGCCATAAGCAGTCACTTGACCGATTACGATTCGATGAATTGCTGGAATTAGATATGGAAGGACATAATGAGCGAAAAAATTAGTGACGTTGAATGGAACGGCGAGGCGCTAGTCGCCTGGATTCCCATTAAGGGAGTGCAGATCAGAGTTGAGGTCGACAGAGACACTATTCATCGTCACGCACCGGGATTCAGCGATGCTTTGACTTGGGAAATCGAACGTCACGGTGTCGAGATCTTGGAAAAGATGATGCCATTTTTTCGTGCCAACCTGCAGGGCAAAACTCGTTCCACCATAGGCCCCATGGAGCACCATTGTTTCCGCAACGCTCGCTACGAGAGCAAGTAACATTACGGCAATTCCTCAGAGCACGGCGAGACCACATACTGACGCGCGGCCGCACTACTCGCCAATGCGCCGCTCCCGGCCCTGGAAGCGATAGCGGACGCACTTCCACAGCAACCGCGAGACGGCATATCAATACTAGAAGTCTCCCTTACCGATACTCTCACAACAAAAAGTCCGGCGCCGTGGTCGAAGGCATGATGGCCGCATTCTTTGATGATGAGGAAACTGATAAAGCAGTCCTCTTCGTAGATATCCGGCAGCAGCTATACACAAATGCATGCCGCGCTTCCGGCATTGATCCATATGAACACGGTCGCAAGGAAATTGCGCCGCCATCGAAGTCGCCTTGCCGGCCGCCGAACTCATAAACGCATATCTCGGTAATACCTGCAGCGTCTCAGCGCCTTCGCCCCGAAGTCTGTACTTGCGTTGCACGTCGGGTAATTCGTACCTGGAGTGCATGCAGGCGCACCTACCCGCAGCGCTAGCCATATCGCCTGAACCACGCGCTGTTGCGCTCTAGCAGATGCGGGAATCATGCTCAACCACGTGACAGGTGGAGGCAAAAACTGATCTCGATGAAATATACGACAGGTATCGGTGGCTCGAGCGGGCAGGGCGGTTTTTTTCGCTGATAGCGCCGAAAAGCGGTTGCAGCTAGGATCCGAAGATCAAGCTCTCGAACTCCCTGACGCCCTTGAAGACCTCGAGATCGTTATCCTCCGCCGGCGTACTCTCGCGCGATGGATCAAGCATTCCGCGCAGAACCTTTCGGTACGGGCTGGCGCGGTCTGGTTCCAATTTGACGAGCTTATCGACGGCCTTCAATGCGGCGTCGCGAGCGTCCTCGTATTGCTTTGGGAAGTGGTCCTTATAATAGCCGGCACGCTGGCCCTGCGCCGCTGCCAGCCATAAATACACATCGGGATCGTCTTTTGTCTTGGGATCAGCGATGAGTTTTTCAGCAATGGGTATTGCGCGGTTAAAGCTGTTGGGTGATTGAAGGTAGAGGCTCACAAACAACTCGCGTTTGAGGAGCTCTGGATCGTCTTTTCTTTCCTGTTCCGCCTCAGCGAGGGTCCGCGCAGCATCGTTCCAGCGCCCCTGCAGGGCCTGAGTTTCCGCAAGCTTAATCAGCAGGTCCTTATCCTGCGGCATTAACGTGATGGCCTGCTGCAACGCCGTGTTGGCGGCTTGCAAGTTGCCGGCACGCGCCTGCGCTGATGCCCATGCAGAAAATTCGTTTGCGTCCTTCAGCTTATCGATCGTGAGGTTGAGGAATTTGGGGTCCTCCTTTGAGGCCGGCGCAACACGAGGTAGCCGGGCGTCCGTCTCGACCGGTGGCGAGAGGTTAAGTATCGGTGCTTCGTTGACCGCCGACGCCGCTGCAGCGTGGGCATGGTCCGGTACCTCTGCGGCATTCTCGACATCGGCGAACAGCAGCACGATGCGGGTCCTGGTCTCGAGATAGAAAAAGAGGAAGCCGCCCACCGCCGCAGCGATGCACACAAGCAGAAACAGAACGTCAGTCCCGACCACGCCCGGAATCGCCGTCTTGAAGTTCGTGGCCGCGTCCCACAGTTTGGAATAGATGGTCTTAGCCTGAACGAGCCCGAGCCCGACGATGATCTTCGTGACCCAGTCGGAGATGTCCTCAAGGTTCGTATTGCTACCGTAGAGCCGACTGGAGACTGCGGCGCTCTGGGCAGTAGCCGCCGCGCCAGTCGAAGGAGTCCCGGCGCCACTTCCTGTGGAGGATGCCTGCGCAGGAGCAGGCATAGAAGCTGACGGCGAACGCTGTAGCAACCGCGGAATCCCGAACAGGAAGCCGAGGAAACCGCCTGCCGCCGCTGCTGCTAGGCTCAGAGCCAGTAGCATGCCGATTACCTGGAAGAAGATGGCGAGCGACCACGATGTAATGGCCGCCGCAACAGCGGAGATAAGGACCAGGAGCAGCACCACGCCAAAGAACTGAAGGGTCAAACGCTCAATCGTGGCGAGTTGCTCAGCAAACAACTTTCGCGGCGACGGCGTCGCCTGTCCCCGACCCTCGAGTGGCGCCGCCATCACGTCTACTCCCAATTAGACAAATTATTCCGTAAACATCAGCCTACGGTTGCAGGCTGTCAAGCTGGGTATTTAAACTGTGTAACTCTGCTTCTGAGACTGGTCGCGCCGGGCGCCGAATATTCACTCTACGAGCCGGAGAGTAATTGCTCGACGCTGAGATTGGAGTATTTTGATATCCATTCTTCCCGATGAGTTGACATGTTCGCGCATAAATCCTGCGCATGGCGGGCCCGCTTCGTCGGATTTCACCGTTTCCTTTAGGAAGGCATCGCAGCCGACCTGCTGTTCGGCCTCTCGCTGGTCCGCAACAGCCTGATGATCACCAACAGTCAGTACTTTCAGTTCTCTTGACGCGCCTCAGTCGGAAGAGCGCCGTTAATGCGCTCGACTACAGGGATGTTTTATAAGGATCACCAGCAAAGCGTTCTAGTGCAGTAGCAAACGCGCTTCTGCTCACCTCCGCGAAGCTCTGTGTCGATGAGACGCCGGCACCGGTGCAGGATCCGGGGCGCGGCAGGACCAAAACCGGCTACTTCTGGGCGCTCTCGCGCGATGACGGGCCTTGGGCCGGACCTGAACCACCTGGGGTGATCTGTGCCTATGCACCGGCCCGCGGCGCCGTCCATGGCTTGAGGCTGCTGGAACGCTACCGTGGCATCATCCATTGCGATGGCTATGAGGCTTGCAAGACCGTGACACGAGAGACGCGTGCGGATGTCCGGCGCGCTCGCCTATTGCTGGTCGCATCTACGGCGCCAGTTTGTGAAGATCGAGCGTGAGGCTTCGCCGGCGCCGGCTCCGGTTGCCCGCGAGGCCCTCGAGCGCATCGCCCAGCTCTAGCGGTCGAGAAAAGCCCTCCGCGGCCGATCTGATGCCGAGCGCCGCGCGGGCCGACAAGCGCATGCCCGGCCTCTGGCTGCAGCCTTGAAGCAGTGGTTTGAGGCAACGCTTGATCACCTTGCGCAGAAAAGCGACACGGCGAAGACTTTGCGCTATGCGCTGCGTCATTGGAACGGCTTGACGCTCTACCTTGATGACGGGCGCATCGAGATGGACACGAATGCGGTCGAGCGTGCGATGCGGCCGATCAAGGTCAACCCTCTGTGGTCCCTCCGCGTCATCGCTTCTGTAGGGCGGTATGTGACGAGCGCCGCAGTGGGGACAATTATCGTCGCACTGTGCCGACCAGACGCCAGTCCACTGAAACGCTTCGATAAGATCGCCTAGCGCTTCCTCCGCGAAAGCCGCCAATGCAAGGACCAATCCCCGCTCATCCAACTTCCCCAAGATTCGGTTTAGGCGATTCAGGTTGCCAAAGACGGCATCTTCCCCAGCCTCGTCGTCCATGGTTTTGCTACTCAACTGAGAAGCCGTACAACGCCGATAACGTCATCTGTCAATTTTCCAAAACGCAGCGCCTCGTCTTTCGAAAACTCATTTTCGTCTTGGCTGTGCGCAGCGCGGTTTCCGATTACGCGTTGGTCGTCCAATAGTGCGGATGTTTTCTCGTCAATGATACTTTGCTGACGCAGGGACGGATTGCACTCGTCAGTGGCAACGTCTTCCATGACTTGGCGACTGAGGTCGAAACGTACAGCTCGGCCGCAGTTTTTACCACTTGCTCTAGTTCGGCTCGCTTTTCGAGGATCGCCGCCCTTGGGGAATGCTCTGCTACCTTCTCAAAGCGGCTTTTTTCTTCCGGCGTCGGTTCTAGGTCTGGCGACGGTGGCCGAGGCAGAATAAGAGCCGCTTCTTTCTCTGCTTGGTCTAAGCGGAAAGAAACGTCGAAATCTTTGTATTTCATACGCAGGAATGGGAGCAGAGTGTTGAGCTTTTCTCGAAACAACCAAACGCAACTACCGCCGCTGCGGGCCACGCCAACGAAACGAGCGATTGAAACATCGCTGCGGCAAATTGATAGCCGTCCATGAGAATCCCCAAAACAGTGATGCATCATAGCAACCCGCGCGCGCATGGGGAGGAACCTGGGTAAGTAATTTTTGTTTGTAAAAATTACTGTTGAGTACTGTCAGAGCCTTAGGAGGTCAGTATGGTCGGCCCCTGGGCACCATCATCCTTTCTACGTGGCGCACCATAGATCGCGATGGTGCCCTAAAATCCTGAGGAATCAGCCCGCTACCCCGAACCTGAAGTCGCATTCGCCCACTGCCCGTGCTAGGCCATAACGACGTCATCACCGTCGCCATGCGAGAATGGTGCCCGGACCGGCTTGCCCTCGCCATGCAGTGGGCACCCCAAGGCGGCGAGATTTATCTCCCGATCTTCGAGCGGCTTGAATCAAAGCTTGCCGCGCTTGAGGCTAAGGAAGCTAAATTGCAGCGAGTGCGCGCCCGAGCGGCGCGCGTTCTGAAGGATCTGCAGATCAAGAAGTAGCCGCTATGTCTCGACTGACTGCCGGAATTTTTCGGCATTCTCCGCGGCAACAGCGAGAGCCTGAGAGAGCTTGAGGGCCTGATGAGCCGTCACTTGGAAATCAACGCCGATAACGCTCGCGATGATTATTGTGATCTCATCGTCGACCTGCTCAACACAGATGGCTGCCGATTCGCTTAGTTCGATCTCTGCGATCCGGCCCGGGAAATCATACTGCCCCTCATCCGCCATCACTGCACACTCTCCATACGCCCCGGGCGTTCGTAATAGGAGATCCCGCTTCGGGTCACTGTGCTCTGTAGGCGAGCCAAAATCGTAGTTGCCCTCCTCGGCTCGCTCGCCCTATGGTAGCACCGGGTCTGGGGAGTCATTCCATGAAGGCGTTTTTCGCGGCGCTCTCGCTGCTTGCAGCGTGCGCTAATGCCGCTCACGCGGTCTACTGCAAGTCTATTTCCGACGCGCAAGCCAGGCTGGCGTGTTTTGACGCGGTGGCCAAGGCACCAAAGTCGCCGACCGACAAACCTCCGACCGATGGAGTTTGCCGACGCGAAGACAGCAATGACGCGCAAGCTCACCGATCCCGAATCGGCGCGTTACACCGACCTTTTCAAGGTCTCGACGCCTGATGAAGGCGAAGTGGTATGCGGGATGGCCCGCCGAGCGGAGGCTCAAAAGGAGCTAAATCAAGTTTGGGGTGAGGCCGCTCAGACCATCGCGAATAGCGGCAACGTAAGCATTGCAGCAACACTTGTTACGGCGAAGACGATTGAAAATGGATGCGCTCCGATGAATGCAATGCATTTGGTCGCATCAATGGCTGAAGTTGACATGAAATCGGTTTCCCTATTGCTGCCTGTGTTCGGTGGAATTGTTGAGGTTGTCGGATTTGTCTTCTTGGCGTTCGAATTGTTGAGAACCAATAAGAGTTTTCTTAAGTACACCGGACGCATCTCGGGGGACGTTCCAACTTTCTGCAGCATGATCATTTCGGATGGTCTGGACGGCAGCGGCGAGTCTAGCGGTGGAATAATCGGCGAGACAGTGCCGGCAGCACGAGAGCTGGCGACGGAGGTGAACTCTGGGAAAATTGCGACCTATGTTGGTTTAGGAGTCACGGCGTTCGGAGCGATGCTTCAGATCGCTGGCGCTACGATGGCTTACTACTTTCAGTAACGCGCCTTCCAATACATCGGCTTTGGCCTCACCGGCTTCCTCGCCCCGATCCTCCGGCCAGCCATGCACCGCGCGTTGCGTCACACCGGCACGCGTGACGTCGTAAGTACCGCATGACCTCCGATGTAATATTTTGCCAATCGGCACGCCTTTCCGACCTGGTCAGCATTATTACGCCGCCATGAATTGATTGATCACGCTGGCCCAGTCTCACACCGGAAGCAGCGCGGGCGTGACTCGGCGCTGGTGTTCTGGGATGGATCAGACGCTGTCCCTGCCACGCCCGCACTGCCAATTGAAGTCAGCAGAAAAGTGACTCGGCGCTCGCGTAGTTGAGCTCAAGAAGCGCTGTCCCTACCACACGCCGCTAACTTCAACGGCGTTTTACGCGGACTAGCTTTCCGAAAGCTGACAAGACGGGCGGCTATAGATCCCTGACGCTGTGGGCTGGAGAAAATGCGCGGGTGATTTGGGACCGGCCCAAACCACCGAAGTGTTGGACCGAACCCGACTTCCTGTCTGTCCTCGTATATGCGAAGGATACGAAATCGCGGATCGAAACGCACACCTTACGAATCATGGCACCGGACACGGCGGCAAGCAGCGAGATGCGCCAATTGGCAGAAATCGGGATCGAGGTAACATTTCCACGTGCTTAGAATCTCACGTAATATGTTTTGTGGACAAACCATGGATCGATCAAACCACTGTTGCTCACCGCGGGTATTGAGCCGATGACCAGCATCGGCTGGAGGCAAAGCCCCAAGGGAAGGCTATGCCTAATACTATTCGCGAACAACTCGATGAAATGGAGCGTGATATCAAGCTCTACGAGGAATTCGACGAGCGCGAGAAGGCTCGCTTCGAACGCGAGTGCTTCCTTTGGACCGCGGAAGATCGCATCGAGTGGCAGAAGACGCAGCATTCGGTTGCTGAATGCCTTCGCGAGCTTCAGGACAAGCGCAACGCTTTGCTCGACGAGCTTGAAGAATGACTTATCGTTCGCCGCCTTAGCTTACACGCGTCGCTTGAATCGTTCCTCCGCAAGAATAGGACGCCCCGCTATAGGTGGCCTGCGCGTCTCGCTTCGAATGCAGGCGAGCGCCAAGTGGTCACCGAGATGTGCGCCAAGAAGGGATTGGATCCGAGCCCTCGCGTATAAGCGTTCTCAGCGCATGCGCCTTGCGCGCAGCGACCAAATGGCGGTTATGGGTCGACGCGAAGGACCTTTGACTGGCGAGCCTTGGCGCCCTTCCTCGCGATTCTTTCCGCTGCTCACTTGTTAGCGCGGCTGCTCTCGCCCGACCACCGGCCGCGCGAGCTAGCACTGCCCAAACTCCGCCCTTTCGATCTCGCCTCTGCTTCGCGCCTGCATTCATTCGGGCCATCCATAAGCCAGATGCTCGGGAGCATCAAGGTTGAAGCAGCCTCCGTCGCAATAACGAGACTTGAACTCGCGGGCACCTTGAGGTTTGATGGCTCTTTCGTTCAGGGAGAATCTTCATTTGAAGCACTTCATCTTGGCCGCGGCCGTGTTGCTCCTAGCTGGTCCTGCGGTCGCACAGAAGCTCGTCGATCCGCACAAGGGTAGCCCCCGAATTTCGCGAGGCCGCAGAAAAGCGTCGGGCCGAACAAGTCGCGCAGCGCGAGTGCTCCATGAAAGCCGAAGTGCGCAACGTGCTGCCGCGTGATCGCGCGGCGTTTTTGCTTGAATGTCTTCAGGAAAGAACCGAGCCCAAGTAAATCAGGCAGAACGATGGGCGAAAGCCTGAGGGTTATGATTGCGATCGGCACCCCACAAGAAGCAGGGTTGTCTCAACCAAAAAGATCCTGTTATCAAGGCGGCAAGCGTGTGCCCGCCAACGATCGATTTTGGAGAGCATCCCCAGCGTGGCAATTGAAGCGATTGGATATGGAATCTCTTGTGAGGCTGGGCTAAGGTCAGGCCGTTACAGCGTGCCAAAACCGTGCCATGCCGATTTGGTCGGATCGAGAAAAATAAGCGATCTCAAGGGATTGCGGGCGTAGTTCAATGGTAGAACGGCAGCTTCCCAAGCTTCGCGTCAAGGGTTATTCGTCAATCGGTTAGTGGAAAGTAGTCTCGGTTTATTCGCGGGCGTAGTTCAATGGTAGAACACTAGCTTCCCAAGCTAGTTAGTGGGTTCGCTTCCCATCGCCCGCTCCAATTCCTGCTAGTCCAATATGGCCACGTTCATCGTTGATTGTCCGCATTGCAAAGTGAAGGTCGCGGCGGAGCGCAGCGGCATAGCAGAAGATAGCGGCTTTGATCGGGACGGCGGAGAGCCTTACGGACGGCGCCTTTTCATCGGCAAATGCCCGCGATGTGAGGCCCTTCTAGCGGCAACTTCGTACCAGACCGGTTTTGAAGGATACGACTCGAACGAAGACGTCTGGACGGAACCAGAGAGAGTATACCCAGAGCCTGCTCGGACTTTCACTAGTTATCGAATTCCAGACACCGTGAAGCAATCTCTTTCAGAGGGGGAGAAGTGCATTCAGTCAGGCGCGAGCATGGCGGCTTGCGTGATGTTCGGTCGAGCGCTTGAGGCACTGTGCCGAGATATACTTATTGATCCCAAAGCTCCCGAACCTAAACGTCTGATGTTGGGCAAGGGCATCGAAGAGCTGAGAGCGAAAAACGTTATCGATCAACGTTTGTATGATTGGAGCCAGCAGCTTCAGGCATTCCGGAATATTGCAGCGCATCCCGAAGGGACGCCGATCTCGCGTGAAGACGCGGAGGATCTGCAAGCATTTGTGCACGCAATCGTGGAGTACATATACGATTTAGCAGATCGCTATGATGAGTTTAAAGCACGCATGGAGAGCCGCGCGAAGAAGAAAAGAAAATAAGAATGGCTTCTCCCAACCGCTAACTAACGTTTCGGCGTCCAGGCGCGCGTTCAATCCTGTCTGACGCGTTGTTCACAGAGTTCATATCGTCTTCATGAACCATAGGTGTGCAATAGCAACATTAGCGCGGGGGTCGTAATTCTTTCAATGTATGAGAACACGTGCAGCACCTATCAGCATTGCATCTTTCGTAATAGCCGCGATGTTTCTTGCGAGTCCGGCGTTTGCTGCAACGACAGGACCGATACTGCCGAGCTCTGATGGCAACTACACACAGTGGACGCCTTCGACGGGAACCTCGCATTCTGCGAACGTCGACGATGCGTCCTACAATGGGACGACGGACTACAACTCAACGACCGGAGTTAGAAACAGAGACAGTTATGCCGTGGATCCTTCCTCTGTTTCTAACGGTGCCACGATAACACAAATTGAAATTAAGCCCTGTGTCGGTCGCTCGGCGAGCGGGGGCGCGTCGGACCCCGTGATGAATGTGTTTTACAGGACCACGAGAACAAATAGCGCTGATGCAGGAAGCTATACGCTGACCGCTACAGCAGTGAATGAACTGGCAACGACATTATTTAGTGGTCTGTCGATAATCAAGATAGCAACAACGACACTTGAGGTCGGAGCGGTGCTCAGTTCAGCACCAACTAATAAAGGAGCGCGTCTCTCGCGAATAGCAACCACTATAGCGTATGACGCATTGAACGCTCTGACCTTGCCCCACGGGCTTAATCCAGTTTGAAGTTCGTTCTGGCCCACGACAAGGACCAGAGCATGAAGCGCAGCCGCTTTTCGGAAGAGCAGATCATCGGGATTTTGAAGGAGCACGAGGCCGGCGTTTCGGTTGCCGATCTGTGCCGCAAGCACGGCGTCAGTGACGCCAGCATCTACAAATGGAAGGCCAAATTCGGTGGGCTGGAGGTCTCAGAGGCCAAGCGGTTGAAGACGCTGGAGGACGAGAACACGCGGCTAAAGCGGCTTTTGGCCGACGCCATGCTGGACAATGCGGCGCTGAAGGACTTGTTGGGAAAGAAATGGTGACGCCCGCGGGAAAGCGGAAAGCTGTCGCCGATCTCGTTGATGCCCACGGGATGAGTGAACGGCGGGCGTGTAAAGCCATCGGCTGTTGCCGCATGACCATCAGATACTTAACGAGCCGGGCGGATGACGCCACCCTGCGCCAGCGCATGAGGGCGATCGCGCAGGAGCGCCGCCGCTTCGGCTATCGGCGCCTGCACGTGCTGCTCAAGCGGGAGGGCTATCTGATCAACCACAAGAAACTGTTCCGGCTGTACCGGGAAGAAAGGCTCGCGGTGCGTCGCCGTGGCGGCCGCAAGCGCGCCATTGGGACCCGGGCGCCGATGACGGTGCCGATGGCGCCGAACGACCGCTGGTCGCTTGACTTCGTATCGGATCAGCTCACCGATGGCCGCCGCTTCCGCGTCTTGACCGTGGTCGATGATTGCACGCGCGAGTGCCTGGCGCTGGTGGCCGACACCTCGCTCTCGGGACCCGGGTCGCGCGAGAACTGGAGCGGCTGGTGATGGAGCGCGGCAAGCCGAAGATGGTGGTCAGCGACAACGGCAGCGAGTTCACCAGCAACGCCATCCTGACCTGGGCCGATCAGAGCCGCGTCGCATGGCACTACATCGCGCCGGGCAAGCCCATGCAGAACGCCTTCATCGAGAGCTTCAACGGTCGGCTGCGGGATGAATTGTTGAACGAGACGCTGTTCACGTCGTTGGCCCAGGCTCGCGTCGCACTCGGATGCTGGCGGGCCGATTACAACGATGCACGACCACACTCGCAGCTCGGATGGAAGACCCCATCGGAGTTCGCCTTCACCTACCATCCGCGCCGGGATCTGGCGCTGCGCTATGCCGAAGGCTCCGCGCCAGCTCCCGTCGCTCTCACCGCCCAACCGGGCAAATCCAAGGACCGGGGCGAACTCAGAACTGGATAAAACTTGGGGGCAAGGTCAGCTCCAGTCGCATATTGGAAACTCGATGGCAATAGTCAAGACAGCGCGGGCACAAACAATGGTAGCAACACAAATATAAACTATTCAACTAACCAAGGTGTCGTCAATCAAGGCGCTGCATTCAATGGCACGTCCAGTCACATCGACATCGCCGGGCCATTGTCGGGGATGGTGAACACCTCAGTAAGTGCGTGGATTAAGACATCCGCGGCAAGTGCTACAATGTTTATTGCCTCACAACGTGACAGCGACAATTCCACGGGTCAGTGGATATTCTATCTCGACCATGGAAGACTAGTGTTTTCTGCCGAGAATGGCGGTCAAGGGAATGGCGGAGAAGGCAATAGCAATTCAATTGCCGACGGCAATTGGCATCACGTCGGCGTTTCTCAGAGCGGAAACTTCTATACGTTTTACCTCGACGGAGTCGCCGACGGTACGGTGACTCAGGTGTAGTATCTCGTACAGCAGACCGGCCGGAGCGATCGGCTATGATCGCCGCGGTGGAATCAACCTCTTCAAGTGTTTGGAACGCAACTTTATCAGCAGCTAATTTTGCGACACTCTACAATCGGGCTACGTTCTCGACGACAACGCCTGCTGGACCGAGCGGTTTGGGTGGCACGGCGGCATCGAATTCACAAATCAATCTTTCCTGGACAAACAATGCGACAAACGAGGACGGCTTCAACATCGAGCGAAGCGTCAACGTCGGTGCAAACATTGATGCCACAGGAATTACTATCGCGCCGTTCGGCTCATCGTCTAACCCATTCACCGGCACATTTGATGGCAACGGTCACACGATCAATATAGTTGGAAATGGCATCTACGTCGGCCTGTTCGCGGAGCTTGGAGCAGGCGGAAAAATCTCAAACCTCGGGCTCACAAACCTGTCGGTCTCCGCCGCGCGCGGCTACGATGTCGGTGGCTTGGTCGGACGCAACCTCGGAAAAATCGAGAGTAGCTATACTACTGGCTCGATCAGCGGCACCGCCGGGAACTTTGTTGCGGGGCTAAACGGGATCGCTATCGGCGGCGTCGCGGGCTGGAATTTCGGCACAATCAAAAACTCCTATTCCACGGCAACTATCACAAGCGACAGCACTATCTTTGTCGACTTGGGCGGTCTCGCCGGAGGCAACTCCGGTACGATTGATCACTCTCATGCAAATGGTCTCGTTCTCGGACACAGCGGCGCTTACGGCACCGGTCTCGTAGAAATTGGTGGCTTGGTCGGCTCCCTCGGAGACGTCAATGGAAGAAGCGGATTATTCTGAGCTCCTATGCGAGGAGCAGTGGTCGAAGCGTACAAAACCTCTCTCTGCATCCGCAAATAGCTACAACTGGCGTGTGCACTGCAATGATGATGCCCGCTCACTACTGTGCTACCGCAGAGGCCTAATCCGCTCGGCGCTAACCAAGTCATTACGCAGGTCTTCGCAGCCAATTGTATTTGGATATAGGTTCGTGTAAAGATTGCGCGGGGGCCTGCGTTTGTTTATTTTTTTACTTTCTTATTTGCGCCGCCCCTGGGGTTGGTATGCGGCGATTGATTGCGTGTTCCTTGTTCTTTCTTCTGGTCGGTTGTGCCTCGATTTCAGTGCAGGAATTCGAGGTTTACAAGACAGCCTTTGATAAGACGAATGAAGCCTCGACGGCCATCCTAGACCAATTGGCATTGCAGGAACGCGCGTTATTCCTGCGGCACTACAAGTATGCGAGGAGCACAATTCATTTCGAACCCGGGCTCGCTCGCTTCTTGACGGACTCTGTTGATCCGCCTGGTACTGCTGCCTTCAGAGGCGCTCTGCAGGTCATCAAAGCGTACAATGATCTGCTGTATGGTTTGGAGAGCGGACAAACCGCCCAGACCCTAGCTGCTAAACTATCGGCCATGGAGTCCGCTACCAGCAGTTCTATCGTTGCGGTGGGTGGCGTTGCTGCAACGGCCACAGGCGCCAACGCTGCCTCGCTTGCCACGTCAATGGCTGCGCTTGATAAGATTTTCCAGACGCTACTCCCATTCATTCAACTCGGGCTGAAGTACCGAGCACAAGAGGAATTCAGGACGTTCCTGGTTCAGAACTATGGTCTCGTCCGGGATCTGCTTTGGCAGCTGCGCAAGGGCACGTCAGTTATCTTCCCGGTGCTTACTGCGGCATCGGTCCGAGAGTTCAATGAGGGTGGAGCAATGTCCGCGGAGGATAGCAAGCGGATCGAAACGTACCGAAAGCTGCTGGCTGATTGGGTGGTCCTACTTGAGGTAACCATCAAGGCATTGGATCGCGCAAAGGCAGCCGCAGAGGCGCCACCGACGTTGGTGGACAACGTAACAGGGCTTACGGTCTTCGCGGTCGAAATGGAGACGGCGGCAAAATCAGCGAAAACAAATTTGGCGAAGCTTGCCACAAAGTAGTTATTTTGCGTGGAGTAACTGCAATGAGTGATACTCTTGACACAATTGAGGCCATACGCAGCAAACTGCGAGATGCTTTCGCACAAGCCACGGACGATGAGCAAAAGCAGAAGATCAAGAATGAGCTCAAAAGACTCGCGGATCTGCAAGAAGAAGTTGTTTTGAATGAGTTCGAAACTGCGGCGGCAGAAATACAAGGGCTCACGAACGCGCTCCAGCGGATCATCGACAATCTGAACGGCGTGATCGCAAACTTCTTCATTCAGGATCTTAGCGGGATTGGTACTCGCGCCGGCTTGCCCGTTCGTGCTGCTCCTACAGAGCCTCCAACAGACGCCGGAACGCCTGCTCGTAGAGATCGACGCCGGCCTTCCCAAGGCTCCGCCGCAACTCCTCCGACAAGCGGCGATGGGTGGTCTAGGCTCATCGCGGCATACCGAAGCAACGATACGATCAGTAACGACCTGAAGGTCGCAAGCCTTGCGCAATGGATCCAGGAATCGGGTCGCGGGACTAGTCGCTTGGCGCGAGACTACAATAACTTCGGCGGACTCAAATATCGGGCGCGCATGCAGGGTTATTGTACTCCCATCGACTACACGGGAACTGACGGTGAAGGTACGACCTATTGTAATTTCTCTTCGCCATCGGCCTTCATCGACGGCTACTGGCACTTTATAGGTAGCGGAGACGCGTATTCTGGATGGGAGAGGTACAACAACAACGCAGCCGCATACATTCGCTTTATCGCTCCCAACTATTCGGCTGACCCAAATTATGTAACGAGCGTCCTCAGGCTATTTGACGAAGCTACTTCGCTACTGAACCGGGGTATCTCCGGAGCGTCGGGAAGGAGAGAACCACCGCTGGCTCTGCGGGTGCCGGATTTGCCGAGGGTCGACGGGTCAGCGGCACGGGTCGCCATCGTGATCGGACACAATGCGCGATCCCCCGGCTCGAGCGCAGGCTCTCCTCTTTCCAGAACTGAGTTTACGTTTAACTCTGAGATTGCCGCGTTTATGCAGAGGAATGCCGCGCAGTATAATATTGAGCTGCAGGTTTTTACGCGACAATCCGATCCGAGCGTGCAGCGCGAAATTCTTGCTGCCTACGAGCAGGTAGCAGCTTTTAATCCGGTTTGCGCCGTCGAGCTTCACTTCAATTCGTCGGATGATGCAACGGCCACAGGCTCAGAGGTACTCTTAGTCGGCGGAAACCCAGCTGCGACCGCCCTTGCATCTAGCTTGGTATCCAGCGTGAAGAGCGCATTGGGGCTCAGGCTGAGAGGCAACAACGGCTTGGCTGTCGTTTCCCGTGGCGATCGGGGATGGATATCGGTTTCTGCCTTGCCAAACGTTCCGAGCGTTCTCTGCGAGCCGTTTTTTGGTTCGAATCCCAATGATTGCCTAAAGGTTGCAGCCCTTGGGGAAGATAAGCTTGCGCTGGCGTATCTCCGCGGACTGCGTGAATTTATCTTGAGCAGAGATCTGGTAGCTTAGGAGCGGGCTATGAGGGTTCTCTTCGCGCTCACCCTTGGTGTGCTCCTGGTACTATTGGCGTCACAATCGCCTCGACTTGCCTACTCGCAACAGGCGCCGGGGCTTGCCAATCCTGCGCCTACTGCGAGCCCGTCGGACCAACGAATCTCCAATCCGCCGCCTCCGGTCGAGCAAAAAAGCACGACAGAGCAGCGCGCTCCTACAGCGTACCTGACTTACAAGACTCCCTACGAATTCTGGCTCACCGCGCTCACGATCCTTCTGCTCATTGTAATGGGTGGGATGCTGTGTCTGATGGCGTACACGGGAACGTTGACGCCAGAATTTTACAAAGCGTTTCTAATACTGGTCGTTGTGTTTTCAGCCTTGTTCTTGATTGTGGCCGGCTACACGGATCAACAAACTGCACCAGTTTTCGGCCTCTTGGGTACGATCGCTGGATATATTTTTGGCCGTCTATCGAGCACTCCGGATGGGCAGGCGGACGGCCAGAACGAACCTGACCGAGTTCGTGCTGAGCCAGCGCGAAATGGAAATGCGGTGAACGCGGGAACAGAGCCAGCGCGCGACGCAAATCCAACCAATACAACAGGAGTAGCTCCCGGCGATCTGCCGCGATGATGAAGGAGAGAGGAGATGCGCAAAGGGACTGGACTGAAAAGTGCGGCGGCGCTGATCTTCGCTGTTATGATGCAATCAGCACCACCATCCTACGCTCAACTAAATCTGAATATTGAAAATTACGGCATGCGAATACCCCAGCCGGCGACTCCGTCGAGAGAACTCTCAGGGCGCAATAACACGTTCAACATACCCGGTCTCGCGCCGACGCCAGGAGCGGTAGCTCCAGTTGTAGTACAAGTCCCAGGCGTGACGCCCGGAGCCACGACCATGGCCCCGATCGTGACATCTCGTCGCCGCAGCATAGAGGATCCCACCGTTTCGAAAAACAACATTGGCTTTTACAACGAATCGAGCGATCAGACGCTGAAGTTTCAGTTGCTGGTCGGCGGCGCATCTCGCACCGTTACATTGCAGCCGCATCAGGTCATAACCATTGACGTAGATCCGCCGGCCGAGTTGAAAGGAGTGTTAAACACTGACGGCAGAGACCCGTCTGAAACACCGTTCTCCTTGGGCGAACTTTATGTACTTCGAGCTGAGGGCGGAAAATGGGTGTTTGCGAAGCTATAAGGACTAAATCATTGGACCCGCAAAAAAAGAACGACAAGCACTGCGCGAAGTATCTTTCGGTTGCAAACCGCGAAGCAGGTTGCGGAAGTCGAGATCTCGCGCGAAGTGTACTGCTCATTATATTTGAGAGAATTTCGGTGGCCTGTGCAAAACGAACAGTTATTGCCGCACTTTGCTGGATAGCCTTCAATTACGCGGCGCTAGCGGAGGATAAAGAATTTGTTCTGCGTGGTCCTCAATCGTCTTTGTCTGACTTTCCGGCGGAGCTACTGAGGCGGCCACCGGCGGATTTGAACGAAGGTCAATATGCGGAATGGCTGAAGGCACAGCCCGCGTTGATCTTAGATGGAACGACACTAAGGATTGGTCGACCAGGCACCACGATTTCCTTATCAATCCGCGCCAGTCGATTCGAGCTCCGTAACAGCGCTCAAATTTTTACAAATGGCGGAACCTTGGAAATCTCGTCCCCTATTATTGTCTCCGAAAATGGTGCCATAAGAGCGTTTGAGGATGAGCAGACCACACGACCGCCGGAGTCACGCGTTGCCACCCCTGGCGCCGCGGGGTTCGCGGGAGGCAGGGTATTGCTCGATGGAGCATTGGCGATCGGAAGCCAGCTTACAATTACTCTCAACGGAAGTGATGGCGGACAGGGTGGTGAAGGCCGCCCGGGACAAAGGGGGGCGCCCGGTGAGCCGGGTCAGCGTGGAGCTGATCATCTCTTCGATTGCGCTCGTGGTGGAGGCGCTGGGGGGCGTGGAGGCAAGGGACAGCCAGGAGAAAGGGGGGCTTCCGGAGGCAGGGGGGGTGATGGTGGCGTGCTCGTTCTTAAAGGGAAAGTCGTTCTTCAAGTCGATATGATCTCATTCTCAGCTAACCCCGGGGCTCCAGGACCGGGCGGCCCAGGAGGACCAGGTGGCCCGGGAGGACCAGGTGGCCCTGGTGGCGGAGGAACGACGTACTGCCGAGGAGGACCATCTGGTCCGGATGGGCCGCCAGGCGACTTCGGGCCAGCCGGAGATCCCGGACAACCCGGAAACCGCGGACAGATTTTGACAAATCAGTAGACGTGAACTCACCCACGAGATGGCACGCGCATGAGCATTGATGAGCATCACCACGAGCATTCGAGGGTAACTGATCAACCAGTTGCTGCTCTTATTTTGGCACTTTCGCTTGCGGCGGGGATACTGCTTCCCTCAATTTTATATGCTGTAGTACTTAGACCAAGCAATCCTGCGGATGTGTTAGTAGCAAGCAGCATCTGTCTGTTTTCTGCGATCGTCTATCTCTGGACGTTGCACGCGACGTCGATCGTTCCCTTTCGAGATCCTTGGATGAGCAAATCAATTTTCGGCGCGGCAATTGTTGCAATATTAGGAACTTGTACGGCTGCGGTTGCAACGCAACTCTCGGCCAGTCCTCACCCACGCGAGGGAACATGGGAGATATACCTTCGCCGCGTAGATCCGGAAACGCAAAAACGAAGTTGCGTTTGGTCCGGAAAGATAATCTTGGCCTATAGCTCGCCCAGAAACTCTTACGTGGGTTATGCCGAAGACAAGGGGGAAAACGAATGCGAATATGGCGTGCGCTCGATACGTCTCGTTGATTGGCAGGAACAAACAAATGAACTGCAAATCTCGATAAGAAACTTCGCTGCTAGCGATAATCGCCCATCAGATAAATTGGTCCCGACAGAGCAGCTGTCTTTCGTTATGGTGGGTGGCCCTGGCCGGTGGAGCAGCAAGCAAAGCTCCAATCAGACTACAAGCTATCTGTATGCGTTCGAAATGCTCAGGCCCGAGTGACCAGGGACAGAATGGACAGATTGGTTCGGATAGCCCCTAGCGAATTGCCTACCTTTCTAGTCTTAAAGAGCTGATCGCGGATACTCTTCTGCAAAAAGGTACCGTTGGTACCTGTTGGCGCGCTGGTCGTCTTTCCGCCATTTGAGAGGTTTGCTGCGAAGCGGGAGAGCTTCGGAGGGAAGAAGCAGGCGATCGTGACCATGCGGGTGTATCTTCGGAGAGACAGTCTGAACCCTCGTAGGGAAGTCGCTCGGTACATAGAGCGGCTCTCCTATAACTTGTTGCAGATGCACTTCATATTTCTGGAGCGCTTCCTTGATTTCCGGAAGGTTCTTATAACGTTATAGATTTGGGGGTTCTGCCGTTTTTGGTCGCTACGCCGGGAAGTGTGAGGTTCTCTGTGATCCACTGCTTATCAATCGCTGAGGTCTCGCCCTTTCGAGTGCGGAGCAAGATGCACAGACGGATGACTAAGCCGTACTGTGCAAGGCTTCCCAAGCGAGCGTCTCGGCGATCTCGCGCATGCTGAACCCAGCAATGTAGAACTTCGTGGCGGCCGTCCCCCGAAGGTCGTTGAAGTGGAGATCAACCCCCGACATCTCGGCGTCGATCTTCGCCTTATTGAACGAACTGCCGAAACCATCCACTGTCCAAGGCCGACGCTTGCTGCTCGTCAGCACGGTCGTGGCCCACTTGGGGATACGTGCCAGAACATTGCGGAGCGCATCATAAAGCGGAATGATCGCTTCTCTGCGGTGCTTACTCTTGCCGGTCGTCAATATGATCGCATCGTCGCCAACATGGGACCAAGACAAACGCACCAAGTCGCCCAGACGCAAGCCCGTGTGGCCCGCGAGATCGACAGCGTGGGCAATTTCGTCCGAGCAGGTTTTTTTTGATCTGCGCCACATCGGCGTCAGTCCAGATGATCTCCGAATGATCGTTTGAGAAGAGGCGCTTGATGCCTTCGCAAGGATTCCCGGCGATCTTGCCCAAGGGATCGACTGCGTGCGCGAGAAGCGCGAAAGTACCTGTAGGCCCTAGTCGGCGGTACGCGGAGTGTCTGACCACTCGTCGCGCCAACGGCGAATAAACGGTCTGATCTTTTCCGGCCGATCAAACTGCGCGATGCGCAGATCCCCGCCCGTTGCCCACAGGTCGCCCACAGGTTCAATCGGAATTTCTGCCACACTTTGGGCGGCGTAGCGCACGAAAAGCCCGCCGAGCAGATGCCGGCGGGCAGGATAGAGCAGGGCGGGCGCTTAAGCCGCCACGTTCTCTGTATCGATTTCCAAGCTACCTAGGACGGACTTGGCCCGCGCCGGAAGCTTGCTTTCATCGAAGAGCGGATAATAGCGCTCGGTCGAATTGCATTGAGTGCCCACCGCTCGATCGTAAAATACCTGTTGCTTCGCTAAGTCGCGCTCACCGTAGAGGTGCCAGCTCACGGTTTCGAGCTCCTGAACCAAAAAGCTCTGATAGCGAGTGAGCAACCCGGCGCGCGTGAGCTTGCGCCCGTGCCGTAGCGCGCCGACTCGCTTGCTGGCCTCGGTCAGCTCACCGGCCAGCTTGATGACGTCGTCCACGTTGAGAACCTCCTTAATCGCATCCGTTTTGAGGGCTTCGATTTCAGCGACTGCTGCCCTGAGCTGGGCAGCCACCTGCCCCGACGTCACCGCGCGCGGACAAGATCGCGCCCAAAATCCTGTTCTTTATGCCGCAATAAAAATCCAGCCTTTCATCCGTTGCCCTGGGACACACTTTCAGGCCGACATTGGGGAGGTGATCGATCACCTCGATAGCCTTGCGATGCCAGAAGCAGAGGATTTCGATGGGCTGTCCCTCGAGAACGAAGCCCTCCGGGAGCTTTCCGGAGATCTCCGGCGGATACTCTCCTGCTAGAAACAGGCGGATGGCCTTTAAGCTTTCGCTCTGGACATAGCGCACCCCTCCCGGCCATAATGGCCAGGTCGGTGCACCCGCCAAGGTTCATCCAGCATCAGACTCCGCCAAGGGTCCATGCATTCGGCAGCTACCGACGCCAATTGGCCGGCCGCCTATTCTAGCCCGGGTGTTCAAGCCCACGGACAGCTTATCGAATCGGTAACCAAATCACCTCGTTCGAGGGCGCTTCGGCGCGCCTCTGGCACTCGTATTTTCCCAGCCACGGCCGCTGGCGCACGCGGTAATCGGGGCACGACTCGGGTAAGTTGCTCCCCAAAATAGGAGAATTCTCGTGACCAGAGCTGACGACCACGGTTGGTATGCGAAACCATCCTGCGATAGGCACGACGTCGATACAGTCCTTTCCTATTTCGGCATACATGAGCCCGATGAATGGGCGAGCTTGAAAGAATTTTTTGAGCAAGGCGCCTTCGGAGAGCGACCCGGCCGCACGGCGTATGCTGTAGTGCCAGACCGACTTCCTGAGCCCGCGGATGGCCTTCACTGGTGTCAAACGGCCGATTTCGACGCGGCGCTTGCACTGCGAGCTGATCCGGGACTGAAACCGGTTTTCGACGTCGCTGTTCAGATGGGGTTTGCCTCAGTGCAGCGCTGAGCGGCGGCGCCCTCATTTCTTCTACCGCAGCTATGGTCCATCTACATGACCTACTTCATGTGGTTGCACGCACTAGTCCACGGGCCGGTGGGCTCGCGCTGATCATGGGGGCGGAAGAAAAGCCATCTCCACCAAGGAATTTCGTAGTCTTGGCAATCGTCGTGGTCGTCATTGCGGAGGCGCTGAGTGTTGTCGTGACTGTCGCCGTGGCTCGATATTCAAGGCGTGCGCTTGCCCGAGCGACCGAGCTTCTGGACGACCAGGATTTCCATGCCGGGGTTGACCCTAAAATCCTGTTAGCGGCCGGCGCAATGAGGGTAGTTGTGCCCGCCTGCTAGCCGAACTCATCGCCGCCCTTGCGTTCGTGTATGCGGGAATTTGGGGTATTCCCGGTTCTCGAATCTGATCCCCCCTCCGGCAGGCACTTCGGCGCGCCTGTGCACCCGTATTTTTTTTCCAGTCCCCGACTGCTGTTCGGTACTGACCGAGCGCGCTATATGAGACGCGGCGGCCGTCGCTGGTCCGGATTCTCTCTGATCCGATCCCCAGCGGTGACACCCGCCATCCCTGCGCCTGGTGACGTCGAAACGGCATGTTCGACCATCGCGCTGGTCGGTTCGCGTGACTCGGATCGATGGCAACCAGGATGAGACGCAGGGCTGTCGGAAGCGGTACGTAACGTGGACGGCAGGCCGATGCGAGCACATGAACTGGGGTGGTTTTCCGTTCCGATGGCGGCCCACACCTCAACCCCTTGGTTCGAGGCGCGCCCGATCCGGAGATTTGGCTATGAAAAGCCGACTTTTCGGATCGACGTTCAGGTGAATGTCGCAGCTTGTCTTTGGGCAATTGCTGCGATCATTCACATGTTCCACTGAACCTGAAGGGGAGGCTCCTGCTCCCCTTTTGATTCCTTGGCCGACCAAACCGCGCCGATGCGCTACGGCTTGCCTCCCCGCTTTGGTTGAGGTTGGATAGGCTCAATGAGGAACAGCGACCTGTACTTTCTTTATGATCAAGTCATCGAGTCGCTTACGCGACTTCACAGCTTCGCGGCAATGAGAGTCAGGGACTTGGACAACAGCAACGACGTTGAGGATGATGTCGACCATGTTGCAGAGCTCCTCCTGAGACGTGATCTCCTCACGTTTGCTGCATCAACACGAAATTTTGCCGAGGCTTCTAGCGCGACAAAAGAGATGAGGACGATCGGCATTCCAACATGCCAGCTTTTGCCACCCCCAGTGAAAGCGCCGTTTTTTACTGAAGGCGCCGAAACAATCACGCTGTATCAAGCCCTCAGCCGAATTCTTCACTCCAGTTCGATCAAGATCCTGCGTTCAGCAAGGGACTACGACTACCAAGCCGCTGCATCGAGCGAAGCCCTCCTAGATATCATTGGACGGCGTGCGCGCCAAAAGCCTGAGCGATCCGCCCCTCTGATTCTCTTGAAGGGAGAGAGAGATCCAGCGACAATTCTGCGCGTAAGGTCAATTGTACTTCGATCGTGCGCCTATCTTAATGGCGTTTCCGATCGGTTGTCCGAGGAGCGGAGTATCTACTTGCAGCGCGAGTTCAGAGATCTGTAGGTGGTCCTACATCCTGACTAGTGCAGTATGCTACGGCTTGCCTCTGAGTTGGTCTAATCCGGCCGCGAATCTGCGCTACAGGCTCAGATCAGGTGTTCGCTATGAAGAGAGCATCAAACCAACCCGTCTGGGTTACAGCAATATTGGGATGGATCGCAGCTGCCGTGGCCATAATGGCGGCGCTCACCGGATTAATCGGGAAGGTGCCGGCGTTTGAAGCCGCTTGGAGAACGGCAGTTTGTTCTGTGAAACACTGCGATCCGACGTACACTGTGGACGATACAGTCACCATCAAACCGAATGTACGGGCCTGTTGATTGCGGTTTGCCGAGGCGATGACATCGCAGTTTCACATGAGTTCTTGCCCCTACCTCCAGCAGCCAATCTGCACGACCAGGAGGTTAGGTCTGTTATCCGCGATGGCATACAAATCGGCTTTACGGTGAAGGCACAAAACGGAGCTGGCGAACAGCGCGGTTCATCGCCCTTCACTTTCCGCGTGAAGTGTCAGCCGAAGCCATAGATTGGCTTCTCCCTGAACGCGCCGCCATCGCTTCCCTCGGGAACGCTAGGGCTTGCGTTCTCGCCATGGTCGCGCTTGGATGAATTTTTCGAACAGGCCGTTTTTGGATGCGTTTCACAGCTTTCTTGACCGCAGTCTTCACGATCGCAGGCACCGTGTTCACCGCTCCTGTGAGTTGGAGCGACCAAGGCTTGTTGACCCTCGGAGCGGGCCAAAACTCATGCGGACGGTTTCTGGCCGCCATCACAGGACCGAACGGCACACAAACACCGGTCGGCCAAATCTGGACCCAAAATGCCTCGAACGGCAGCAAACTATACAGCGAGCTCATCCGCTATCAGGAGTGGATGACGTTCGTCACCGGCTACAACTCCGCTCACGAGCAAGACACTGACGAGCAGATCAACATCGATCTGTCTGCCGCTCGATGTTTGGCTGCGAGACTGGTGCAACAAAAATCCCACTCAAACGATCGCTCAAGCGGGTCGAGAGCTTCGGTACGAATTGCTCCGAAGACGGTAACGCCCGCACTCAGGTGACGATGCCCAGCGACGAACGCCCAATGTCCTCCCAGGTCCAGGAGATCAGGATAACCCGCTAGATGCGACGCTTCGAGTTGGAAAGATGTGGTGTGCTTGAAAGCACAGATTGGAAGTAGTCCTCATCCAAGAAGCGCAGAAGCTTTTTGAGTTCTGCTTTCTTTTCTGGAAGCACCAGTGCGACCCTATCGCCAGTGACCTCAGTTTCGAGGTTGACACCAAATACCAGGGCCGTGGCTTTGGTCGCTTCGAAATCAATCCTTTCGAGGATGCCGCTCTGCATGACCAGCGCAACCTTCCTTCGCACCCAACTATCTGACGTTGTCACGAAAGTATTCAAATCCGCAACCTTTAGAGCCTCGCTCGCAGCAAATACATTTAGATCCTCGTCGGTTGCCTCCCTGAAATACTGACTAAGGTCAAAAATTTGACGCGCCGAATGAAAACTGAAGAACGACAACCTGCTGTCATCCAGGATTGCGGAAAGGTTCGTTCCGATCGTTAAGCCTACGCCCTCGACCTTTCTGAAGACATCGGCCGAGTGGAAAATCGACAATCCCCTATTTGATAGGATTTTTCGCTTATCAAAATTTTGAACAATCGCAGTTCTCCTGCCGTCGATTTCCCTTCCCATGAAGAGGGCCTTGATCTTCTCAAACTCGTCGGCGGAAGGCTCGATTTGAGGCTTGCCTAGCGGGTTTGCAATCGCGTCGTGGAGGCCATCAATATCGTCGTAATCATCGATGAAGAGACATTCGCCATCGTCTGGCTTGTATTTTCCATCGAATTCGATCTGGTCCTCACTTGAGTCCCTGAATCTCTGTTCCTGAACGGTGAAGGCCTCATCCATCTCACGCTGCACTTCCGCCGTCAGCTGAATCCGAACAATTCGCCGATCGCTCATCAACGCGAATAGATTCACTCGACAATCTCCAACAGCATCGATCCTGAAATCCGTTTGACGGCTTTTACGTCCCGCGGATCAAAAATCTCCCGACGCGTAATCAAAGTATACACCATGCCATTGGCCGATTCGGCTTTATAGAAACGATAGCCAACCAGCCGCATCAGCGGGCTGGGTATTGTTGCGTCTGTAAGCCAAAAAACGAGCCAGACGACACAGCCGATCAGCAGAATTGCGCTCACTGTAATATCGGAAGCCCTCGCAAGAAATGGGAAAGCGTATGTTACTACAACCCCCAAGAGAAGAACATCGTTGGACTCGATCTTCTTTGCGTTGAAGGGAAATTCCTCGCCTCGCCATCTGAGGGCGCTCAAAATATAGACGATCAATAGGCTGCCGATGAAACCAGCGAACAAATAGTAGATCGCGTCCCAAAAAGGACCGCCGGCGAAAAGACGAGCCACACCCACGCTGATCAGCGCAGGTGAAAAAGCGGCCACAAAAAGAACTGTTTTGAGCGTGTTTCTCATTCAGTTCTCACTGGCTCCAAAAGCACATAACGTGAACATACGTCGGTAGAGGCGAGTTTGCAAGCTCTGCGGCACGTGCGATGCTCAGCTCACCTCGGTGGCCTCGTAGAGCGCTCTCAAGGCATTCGCCTGCCCTTTCAGCGCGTGAGACCGGTGCGGCGAGCAACTGGGTTGCCGGAAGCTCCGGGCCGTATGAGCCACGCCCGCATCATCTCACTGCCCATAAACGGCTCGACGCCACAGGCATTCTTAAGCACGCGCTGCCCCGCGCCGGCAGCGAGGGATTCACCGACCGTGCTGTCCATCATCTTCTTGAGGATGATGTCGACCTGGACATTTCCGTTGGCGTCCGTCCTGGCCGACTGACTCCCCCCCCCCGTTCGGGGCATTGTGGACATTAACCAGGACATTGACCCCGCGCTGCCCCATTGCGGCCATCTGGCCTGGCGTGAACACGCCCTCTCCCTTGCGCGCGATGACGGCACTCCATCCCCGGCGATGTCGCCTGAGTGGAAGCGCGGCGCATCGTCGAAATAGGCGGGATGGACGTAGCGCATCGTGGTCGGCTCGGAACCAACGATGCCGCCGCTGTGGTAGAGGCCGTCCGTCGAGGTCAGGCTGAGGCCCTGCCACCGCGGCACCGCCGCCAAGACCGAAGCCGCCCGCCAGGGATTGCAGCGAGCGCATCAAGGGTTGCACGATGGTGAGCTTGTTGCGGATCACCATCTTAGACATGTCCTGGAAGCCCTGCCCGATCGATTTGGTTCCGTGGTCAGATTGCCCTCGGTCGCGGCGCCCATCTGCTTGAAGGCATTGTTGGTGCGGATGGCGCTCGCCTCGACGCTGCCGAGGGCCGCAGCAACATCAGAATAGAGCCCCTGAGCTGTTGCGCTATCTGAACGTCTTCCTGCGACAGCCAGCAGTGCGGTATCGCGATTGAACTTGATGTCGGCGGCGACCTTCGCCTTCTCCAGCGCCTGCGCGGCCGTGGCAGCCCGCTCTCCGGGCTTTTCCATCTCGGCACGAAGGCTCGCCGTGATCGGCGTGCCATCCTTCATTGCCGCAGCGGTTAGCTGCGCCCCACCTTCGCCTTCTCCTGCTCGGCCACGGATTTGCCCACCTGTCGGCCGCGGCCTTGGTGACCTCGACATGTTTGAGCACGGACTCGGTCGCCCGATCATAGGCGCTCGCCGCTTCGCAAGCCGATGCCGCTGACGAAGATTGCTAGACGCGCTTTGACACGGACTGTGACGGGGCAGGAGCGAGGGTGCGAAGGTGCGGCGCGAAGAACACGCAGACGACCAACAGCGCTACCGCGGCGACTCCAGGCAGCCGGCCCGTGCCATCGGCTGTGTGCATAAGGTACGCGATTGGTCTGATGCTCGCATGCATTCGCGCCGAGGGCATGTAGAGATCAGTGTGTCCCATTGCCAAAAATTGAACGAGTATCCACGTATCCTCATCTACGTATTGGGATACGTCATGTAATGCAGCTCTTCGAGCGCTGAGATCTTACGCCCATATGGAATTGGGCGGCGCGCTCGTGGAAAAGCTTCGGTCTGTGCGACGGCCCTAAGTCTGGAGCCGATGACAACCTAACATCCGATGCCTCGCGCCGCGGCGATTGAATTTGTCCAGTCTAAAGTTCGTCACCGTTGCACTACCCGTCTCAAGCCGGTTTCGTCGAGCTATCGGCGGGTTTACCGGCGCGTTGTGTCGGCGCTATGCAGAGCCTCCAGCGAGTGCTCTTACTATGGAACTGACAAGCAATACTAGTCAGTTCGCTCGTATGCACCACGCGGATCGTCACCGTCCCCACTTGAGTCCTGGTGAACGTAGGTGACTGCCTGCTTCAGTATCGAAGCCAACCAGATCGAGCTTGAAGTGACTTTGAGCTGCTTCGTGTCCGACAGCGTCTCGCCTGCGCTGCTCTCGGTTACTGCGCCGCCACTGAAACGAAAATGGAGTTGTCCGCCTTTAATGTGAAGGTCTCGGCGCCGGCGCTGATGCGTTCAAGCCAGCTGGTCTACGAGCAAGAGCAGCGATGGCCCTGAAAGACCGACGCGGTATTGAGCTGCCCGCCCAACGCTTGTCGAGCCGCGTCCGGCAAAGTTCACGCTAGAACAGATGGGAGGGGCTTGATCGTGTGTGATCATTTACGTGCTTCACAATCGTAGAGGTGAGTAAGAGAGAGCGATCATGAGGAAGATAAATCCCGGCTTATGATCCGAAATCCCGGCGTGCCTTCAGTGTCGTGTCGCTCATAGTGAGGCAAAATAGCCAGCCGGATTTGCGGCTTGCAGTCTGAGAGCGCAAAGACGCCCTGTTGTCTCAGGGGGGCGATATTCCTGGGCGGTCGGCGCTCTGTTTCTATTGTGTGTGCTCAACTGCCACAAAGCCAAACGGCATGCACTCAGTAAGGAAAATCTACGTCTCCGGGCAGAACCAAAGGCAGGTCACCGCCGGGACACCCTGCGTTCGTGCCGAGTGCAAATTTCGAGAAAATCGAGGGATTGAGTCCGTTGTTAAGCTGCATCGGAAGTTGCAGCCTTCTTATTTTGCGCGGCCCTCCCGCTAGCCAAAGTCGTGACAGCAAACCACAGCTGATCAAACAAACCGCGCATTGAACAACTCGAAGTCGCAAACAAATGATTGTGAACCCGTTGAAGTAGTTCTAAAAGTAGTATACATCTATAGGTAGCGAGCCTTCGAGGCGGTGGGTGCTATCCGCTTCGCGAGCGCATGCCCACGAACCAGTTCCAATTTCATCGCGCGGATCACGCCATGCGGGTTTTATGAGGTGCGACCCAGTCGTTGGTCGAGGATTTTCCAAGCACGAGTTCTGAGACGAGGCGAACGTCACGCCAGCTCGAAAAGAAAGCTGGTTTCGTTTCATGGACTGGACATGTGTTGCGTCTATGATCTGCACTGTTGATCAGGCGGCAGATCGATCTGCTGGCCTCATATGCGAGTGTCCATCGATGAGAACGGCACTAGCCGTGTCGACACGCAGAGGGAGTCGGATTCTAAGTTGCTGGTGGTGTGTATCAAAATTGGTCGCCATTGAGCGGCGTGGTGACCGACCCTCAGACAATTCGGGTGTGTATCATCAAGATTGTTTTGCCGCGTTTGTCGCCAGACACGACCACCACGGAGCTTGTTTAGACATCCACAGAGAAAGGCGCCGTCATGAGTGAAAAAATGGCTGTTGATAACGTCATTCCGCGAGCAGACATCGTCAAGCACGCGGACCGGCTTGGTGCCGAAATCAAGAACATTACGCTGTCTGACGATTTGCCTGACGATGTCATCGTAGCGTTCAACCGGCTGCTGCTCGAGCATAAGGTCATCTTCTTCCGTGATCAGGGACATCTCGATGATGCCCAGCAACAGCGTTTTGTGCTCCGGCTCGGCTCGCTAATACCGAATCCCACAATGGCGGACACGATGGGCGGTTTAACGATCCGGCAGGAGCTGCCCGATCGCGCCTGCAGTCATCTCAACCAGATGAACGATGGGCGCGTCCGCACAGCCATTTCGGTGCTGCGGCGCGCAGCGATCCCGCCTTTTGGCGGCGACATTGCTTGGTCGAGCAGGGCGGCCGCTTATCTTGATCTTCCCGATCCCCTGCGGATGCTCGCAGATAACCTCTGGGCTGTAAGCTTCGTCGCATCGGATCTCACTGCGACAGAGGGGGCCACCGAAGCCAACAAGAGGCCTTGGTGCGGCTTATCCACCGGAACGATCTACGAAACGACACATCCGATTGTTCGTGTTCATCCCGACACCGGCGAACGCATGCTCTCGCTCGGTCGTTCCGTGCAGAACTTTGTCGGCCTGCAGCGCTATCCCAGCCAAAGACTGTTCGAACTGCTGCAATCCTATGTCACCGCCCCGCAGAACACCCTGTGCTGGAACTGGGAATCAGGCGACGTGGCAATCTGGGACAATCGCGCGACTGAGCCGTACCCCGTCAACAAAATCGGCAGTCCTCATTGGGCCACGGACCAGCTTGCGATTGACGCCGGCGTACCGCACATCAAGAGGCTGAAATCACGGGCCGCTGAGGCTGCCTAGCAGTGTCCGCACGTCCGGTTTTCGTAAGACGTTGGCGGTCCAAGACTAAGTTGCGCCCTGCAATGTCGAGCGGAGCCGGGCCTTCGAGCTTATCCCGCCAGAACCGGCTAACCAGCGCGGGCTATCTGCTTCTTTTTCTTGTCCATAAGACTTGCTGACAAGGCGCAAGCAGGCGGTGCCATTCTCGTGTGAGAGCCGGGTACACTGCGAGCCGGCTCTGCTATCGGTGCTGGGCATTGAAAAGCTGGAGCGGATCGAGCTTGGCGATGGTCGAGGCGCTATTCACCTAAAGCGGCCTCGCACACTGAAATAACTCATGAATGTGAGCCCAGGCACACCAGGTCCTGATTCCGATGAGGGCCTTTCAAGGGTGTCCTTCGCAACTGGGATGGCGCTCACCTCGAGTTCGAGGAGGCGGCGGTCGCGTGTTTGTACGCCACAGAATGGCGTGGGCGCGCTTGTCGCACATCTTAGGCATGCTGCGCGGTTCGCTGGAGCCTGTCGCGAGCAAATTGATTGTATCCGCAATGACGGACGTAGTTGGCACATTCTTCAGAAGTGAACATGTTCAGGGTGCGTCCGATGAGATCCCAGGGGGCATCGACGGTCCTGGCTTGGGCTTGCCGCAGCAGTTCTTCGAGTATGGCGAATGCCATCTCAATCGTATTGAGATCGGGGCTGTAGGGCGGCAGGAATAGTAGGCGCGCGCCGGCGCCTGCGATGAGGCACGCGGCCTCTTCGTTCTTCTGGCTCGACACATTGTGAGGATCACCGTCTCGTCCTGGCGCAGCACGGGGAGGAGGATTTGCTCGACATGGGCCAGGAAGCACTCGGCGTTGATCGGCTCGTCGAGCACGAAAGATGCAATCACCCCTCGCAGGTGAGGCCCGCAAGGAACGTCGTCGTCTTCCAATGGCCGTTCGGCGCATCGCCGATGGCGCGTGCGCTGACATCGGCCCAGGCGTAACGACGCGCCATCACGGTTGTCGTCAAGTCTCATCAAAGAAAATCAAGGGCGACCAAAGTCCTTCACGCCGCCACGCTTCCCGGCGCTCAGCGACTTCGGGGCGATCCTGTTCGCTGGCCTGCACGGTTTTATTTGAAGCTGATCTCCTCGGCGGCGAAAAACCGCGACAGCATCGACTTGTCTGCTTACGCCCGTTGCGCGCGAAGCAGACGCTCGGCGATCGCATCGAGCGTCAGATCGTCCAGGAGGCAATCCCAATGCCGCTTCAACGCGGAACGTCGCTCCGCGCCCGGTCGGCAAAACTGCTGTGCGGCGCGTTTTCTCGAACCCCTCACCCAATGGATCGCGCTCGCGATCCCGACCCCGACCCGGAAAATCCGTGCCGCCTCGTTCCGCGCAAGACCGGCCTCAACCACGGCCTTGATCACCCAAATCGGAAGAGCCTCCCCATGCGCCATCCCCGCCAGCCCTCCTCCCCGCCTTGAGGATGAATCACGCGTCGCCTGTTTGGGAATCCCTTGCTTCAATTCGATCTCAACACGATCTCATGGCTGCGACTTAGGTTCGCCATCGCGCCGCTATCCTCGGCGCGCCGCCGTCTGGCGAGTACCAGTGCGCCCTTCTCAACTCTCGAGTCCGATAGTCCTCACCACAATAGGTAGGTATCGATCCACTGTTGATGCTGTATGTAGACGGGGAAGATCGCATTGAATCAAACGCGCTGATAAGGGCAGACGAGGTGCGCAATGGAAATCACAGCTAATCCGCTGGATTGCAGAGCACACGTGTTGAAGTTCATTGAAGAAACTCGCGTCGTTAGCGAGAGTGAACTGCGCGTCAACAACATCACGCCTTATCATGTCACAAAGTTCTATCGCGAACAGATCACCAAAAGTGCTTACTACGAACAGCTGAAGTACATTGTAGAGCCCTCAGTCCAGGAGTTCGAGAGCCCTGGCACTTTGGATACGAGCGGCGAGCACGACAACACGGTCGTGCCGGGACTGCAGCACAAGTACGCACAGACCGGCTTATTATTGGTGACAGAACGCTGCGGTTCATATTGTCGTTATTGTTTTCGCAAGCGTATAGTGGGCAAAGCTTCCGATGAAATCGCACCGGACTTCGATCAGGCCGCGCAATATATTGCGCGCCATCCTGAGATGACGAACGTACTCCTTTCCGGAGGGGACCCGTTCGTGCTCAGCACCGCCAATCTGAACAAGATCGTTGACCACCTGCTGCCAATAAATCATTTGAATTCGATCAGATTCGGCACAAAAATGCTGGCCTACGAGCCGAGGCGGTTTAAAGATTCCGCTCTACCGGCGTTATTCCAGCGTATCCACAAGGCGGGTAAAACCCCAATCATCGTCACGCATTTCGATCACGTAGGTGAGATCTCATGCGACGCGGAGCACAAAGTTCGCGCTTTGCGAGCACAGGGCGTGCAATTCCTTAATCAGTCCGTGCTTCTCGCCAAAGTCAACGATGATCCCGAGATATTGGCCGCGACCTTTGCCAAATGTCACGAAATCGGAGTGCGACCTTACTACTTATTTCAAGCGAGGCCGGTGAAGGGTGCATCGCACTTCCAAGTCGCACTGCGGCGCGGACTAGAGATTGTACACGGCATCAACCAACGTCTGAGCGGGATTGAGAAGACATTTAAATACATCATGTCCCATTACACAGGAAAAATAGAGATATTGGACTTAGGACAGGATGGCCGCGTGTATATGCGATACCACCAGAACAAAGCTCCCGAGAAGATCGGAAAGATCTTTTCCCGACCGCACGTCGCGGCCGCCTGCTGGTTAGACGATCTGCCGGAACAATGAGGTTTACCGTAACTCCAGCGCACGAACTCGGAGCGAGTGCGGTACGCCCGCCGCCCCACGAAGCGTAATGAAGTTGAGCGGCCGCAGGCCATGGTCTCAACGGTAGAAAGGCCCAGATGCCGATCGACTATCCCGCTGCACTGAACTTAAGGACCTCTGGAGCTCGCTATTCCTGGACTGACAAGGAGGTAATGCTCTATGCGCTTGGAGTGGGCATGGGCTCAGATCCTTTGAAAGAGGAGGAGCTACAATTTGTCAACGAAGCATTTGCAACTTCGAAGCCATTAAAGGTGATCCCGACGTTTGCTTCCGTCTGCGTTTGGGGCGCACGCCCCGGAGTCATTGACCTCGATCGCGTCATGGTTGTTGACGGCGAACGCGATATTACGTTTCACAAGTCAATGCCCGTCGCAGCGAACGTGACGGCGGACGCGCGTGTGAGGGGAATTTATGACAAGGGTAAGGAGAAAGGTGCGATCATTCAGAACGAGGTGGTGGTCAGAGAGGGGGGCGGCGACAAGATCGTCACAATCGTTTCGTCGACCTTCGCGAGGGGGGACGGCGGCTTTGGCGGGCCGTCGGAGGGGATGCCCGAGCCGCACCAAGTGCCCCGCCGAGCACCAGATAGATCAATCGACATCCCGACCCGACCTGACCAAGCCCTGATCTATCGTCTTTCTGGTGACCGAAACCCTTTGCACAGTGATCCGGAGTTCGCCTGTCGAGCCGGTTTTCCAAGACCCATTCTGCACGGAATGTGCACGTATGGGCTGACCTGCAGAGCCGTCCTGCAGAGCTATGCCGACTACGATCCGTCTGCTTTTCATCGTCATCGCGCCCGCTTTTCCGCGCCGGTGTTCCCCGGAGAAATTGTTACCGTCAATCTTTGGAGGGACGGTAATTCGATCTCATTCGAAGCTTGCGTACGAGAGCGTCGGGTTACGGTCGTCAAGAATGGGCAGACGGTGTTACACTGAGCAGGGTTCGGACCGTTTCTTGTACCTCTTCGGCTGGCAGTTTGGCGCGCTCTTTCAGCGGTTCTCGCCGACATGCATGAAAGGTCCGCGACAACGTCCGCATAGATGGGCCGCCCGCCGCTGATTCGAACGAACCTGAGATGTGTGGAGCACTTCAATTGCGGCCTTCAAGGGCGGGCCATCTGCGGCTGATCGCGCGCGCTTTGACCTCAACGGGGAGGGCGGTGCGCCAGGTGGCAGAAGTTGAGCCGCTCCGGCTCGTTTGCTCCCGTCATTAGCTACAAACATGGCTCTCTCGATAATTACGTCCTGTTCCGACACGGGCATGCCGGCTTGCGTCCTCTGGACATCGGCTTGGGGGGCATCGCACCCTTGGCCGGCTCAGCGAACAATTCGGACAAGTGAATACCCAAGGTCGCGGCGATACGGTCCAGGAGATCAATGGTCGGGTTCTCTTTCTGCTGCTCAATGCGCCCCATATATGAGCGGTCGATCCCGGCATCATAGGCCAATTGCTCTTGCGGAATGCCGCGATCTACACGGATCCGGCGCACATTCCAGGCCACTAGCGCACGAGCGTTCATGCGCAAAGGCAGCCATTCCGATGATTATGAAACCACTGGTTATAGACAGAGTATTACGATAAGCTCGCATCCAGCAGTTGGCTGTCCTCGCCCAATTGCTTCAAGGAAGCAGGTCAGGGTGAGATGCAAACGCCGTAATGTTTGTCGTCTTCGAATGTGGTCGACCATCACAAGCGTTCTCGCGGGGCGATAGCCCGCCACTGGCGCGAGAGCAGTAATGGCCGCTCAGAGGTACTGCGGCGTTTTCCGGGCACCGCGACCAGATAGGACAACCGTTCAACTGGAGCTCGAAAAGGGAAACGAATTTTCTCCCTTGGCTGGGTCTGGCCACGGCCTTTCACCAGTGCGCGCTGGCCGGTCACCACGGGCCTTCCGGCAGGAAAGAGCAAGAACAGCCTAGTTACATGGCAGATCTGCGATCAGTGTACTGTGATGAAGGAGGAAATGCGCAGGATGGAGCCACCAGGTCATTGTGAGCCGATATGCGATCGCGGTCTTGGCGCGAAAAGGAGCTTGGCGCTGCGACGATTGGGGCGGTATCAAAATGCCCCCAAGTTAGTTATCGTTGCTCCGATTTCGATAGATTTTTCAGCTTGGTAGGAGTTTCAAGCAGTGCCGGCCGATCCGAAGATCGCAGATTTGGCGCCGAGCGCGCACGAGCTCACGTCATATGACAAGGAGCACGCTATCACCTACATGCGACTTCTCGATGCCGACGCTGACAAGGCAGATTGGCGCGAAATCGCGCGCATTGTGCTTGGGTTTGATCCGACAGTTGAACCGGATCGTGCGCGACGCACCTTCGAAAGTCATCTGGCTCGGGCCAAGTGGCTAGCGGGCCACGGCTATCGTGATCTGCTGCGCGGTGGTTGGCCAAAGGAATGAACTCAGCCGATCTCAGGATCGGCGGAATTCCTAGCAATCGTAAAACACGATCATTGCATCGATTCAGTGCATGCAAGGCGAGTACGCGGCACGCACGCAACCGTAAAGTGCCACAATCATCGGCTGCAGTTCACCGCGTGTGAAGATCATGCGGGGAAATGATGCGATGGCGGATACTGACTGGAGATCTGAGGAAGCATACAGCGGCCTCAAGAAGGCAGAGGTTGCCGACCTGGCCTGGGAGTGGCTGCGCCGGGATCGCGACTACCAAGAGGATTATAGGCGGTTATCTCGCCGCGAACGTTCAAGCGCAGCGGCGGGCCAATTCCGACGGAAGTGGGGGCTCTCGTTTTCCAGCTGATCCGCAAAAGACGTTCGACAAGCAAGCAGTCTTCTGGGCACCCGAAGTGCTGTCGACCGTACTGGCTGCGCGGGCGGCCAACTGCATGGCGCCCAAAAGCTACAAGCTCGATTTCGCCAATCTGCCGGGCAGCGAGCTGCGTCGCGCACCGGATGGATGGCATGCGATCGTGCCGCTCGGCGGCGCGAAGCATCGCCTTTGGCTGAGCAAGCTTCCGGCGAGCGGGTCTGCTGTCGTCGTCGATCTGCCGCTCGACGCGAATTTCGAGCTTCGCTTGGGGGCCGCACGTCGATTTTGGCTAGCGCTTGAGCATCGGCCGCTCGGAACGCCCCCTCTTGCTCTACCGGCTTTGAAGCGGCGTCGGCTAATCCTCGCGCTCCGCGCACTGGATGGGTGGCAGGAAGGAAATAGCTACCGCCAAATCGCGCAAGGCTTGTTTGGAAGTCATCGTATTGCCGGACGGGGCTGGAAAACAGACGATTTGCGCAGCCGAACCATTCGACTTGTTAAGCTGGGGCGGCGCCTCATGCGCCTTCGCTGCCGCGCGTTGCTCCACAAGGGCAGACGCAGGAAGGACAGTTCATGAGCTCTTGGGCGATCAATGGCGTACCTCCGTTCTGTGCAGCTAATTCTTCTGCTAGCATGGCACGATCGCGGATAGGATGAGATCTTTGCGTTCGATCTCTCACTGTTTGGCGTCGGGATTGCTGCAACAGAGAGGCGCTCTCTTTGTAAGGGTTTGACGACTCTGCTCGCATGGTTTTCTCAAGTTGAGTGCTTTCGACTTGAATAGCGGGCAATGCATCGATCTCCCGCTGTACCGGATTGAGGGGCGCCCGCTCGGCGTCAGGCAGCCTGCGCAAGTGCTGCCTTCTTGCAAAGGCGAGCCACCCATCGGCAAAAAGAACGAGCGATCTCGGGATGCTCGCTGCGATCCACGGCATAGGCGCGATATTGCATGCCACTTGGAGCGCGTGAGCCGGGGATGATTTGCAAAGCGCCCCCTCGCACTAGATCACTGACGATGATTTCTGGTGCGACAAGAAGGCATTTTCCTGTCACGACGGCCGGCAGAGCAAGATAGTTGTGATCGTACCGCGCGCCCGCTCGTATGTCGTTTGAGGACAGGTTCATGGCCCTCAGCCAAGTCGGCAGGATGTCGGGACGTGATGTGATGTTCAGTATCGGGGTTGAGCGAACAATCGAGAGCTCTCTGCCCGCGACCAGATTTGGCGGGCCGACGCATACCAGTTCCTCATTGTAGATCTCCCAACTATCGGCGGGTTCGATGACGGAAAGGTCGCGTGTAATCAATATGTCGAAGTCATCCGAAGATGTCGGCGCCGATAGCGAGCTGACGACGTCCACGATAACGCCGCCCGCTTCAGCAGAGAACGCTTGCAGATTTGGAATCAGGAGCGAGGAAGCAAAAGTCGATAGTGATGTGCGGACGACAATCCGATTGGTGCCCGCGGCCGCCCGCCGCCGCATTCTCTTGGCGGTGAAGCCGACTGTCTCGAGCGGTTCAGAGACTGCGTTGGCAAATAGTCTTCCGAACTCGGTCAAATCACTACGCCGGCCGCGCCGCTCGATGAGATCCGCACCGAGATAGTCCCGCAGGACGGACAAATAGCGGCTGACCGAGCTCTGCGTCGTTCCCAAGCTGCTAGCGGCACGCGTGACGCTGCCTTCGCGTGCGACGGTCACAAAAGCATGGATGGCATTCAGCGGAACTTCATCGTCTTGAGCCGCCATTGTCTGCTCCGGAGCCAGAATGGACATCCATCACATTATTGAATGTCCATAGCGGGATTGCCGCATATCAACGGTGGGTTGCGCACAAAATCCGCGTGGGAGCGCATTGATACTTGGTCCAGTACCGCACAAGATCTGCGTCAACAGGTCGGTGCTGTCAGGGGGGCTAGGTCCTTTTGCGGCGTGCCGGCTTCGGCTTGCGGCCTTTAGGTAAGGTAGCGGGTGGCGGCGCACCCTTGGATGGCCGAACAAACAGCTCGGAGACGGTAACGCCGAGTGTCTCGGCAAGGCGATCGAGAAGGTCGATTGTCGGGTTCGCCTGTTGGCGCTCAAGTCCGCTCATATAGGAGCGATCAACATCTGCATCGTAGGCCAATTGCTCTTGCGGAATACCGCGCTCGACGCGGATCCGGCGCACATTGTAAGCCACAAGCGCACGAGCTCTCATGCGCGAAGGCAGCCATTTCGATGGTCATCAAACCACAGGCTATAACCGACCTAAAAACATTACCAAATTGGAGGTTTTCGATCGAATTATTCGATGAGTGTCGCCGAATCGTTGTTCCCCCGACGCTACTGGGGCCACACAAGCTCTGGTATGTCGACCGTCTATCAATTTGCGGCGGCGCAGGTTTTGCGGGCGCCGGCGGTGTTGGAGCGCTGCTTATCGGAACGGCCGGTGGCACGCTGACGCTAGTTCTTGCTCAGGCCCCTCGCTCAGAGTCTGGTCTTTGACCTCGCGAACTGCGATCGCAATAGCATTCGCTGTTCGCGCCGCCCATCGCTGGTTATCCGTGCTATTCGCTCTGGCCCAGATTGGGGTGCCTTCCTGTTTGGCATGAGGCCTTCGCTTGACTTGGCGCGGTTTATTGACGGCACGGCTTGGACAGCCTCACAGTTTTTATCGAGACCCGCCCGTTCGAGCAGACCAGGTGGCGGAGAGGCCGTATCAACCATGCTTACAGCCGGAACGAGCGAAGGATGACCGTTCCACCTGATGACCGTTCCACCTCCTGCCATCGAACAGATTCTGTAGCTCGGCGTTAAAACGACGGATTGCTGACGTGAGCTGGGAGGAGTGCAATCTTCCTCGGGGAGCCTCCACGAGCCGCACTCATTTCGATCGGCCCACGTCGCTCCGGCCGGGCAGCATTATCTCGGTCTTCTCTTCGCATACGATACCGCCCTTTGCAGCAGATTGTTTCTCGTTCCGCCTCGAATCGTTCCAACGTCTTGTTGAGCACAACCGAGATACGCCACGTCTTCTCCCGAGATTGCGGTTCAGCACGCGGACGCACCTGGCCTCCTTGATGGCATGATCTGGCCGAAGACCGGCTTCGCCTCTTTCGTCTGAGCCGCAACGTCGTTGATACGACTTTCTTCCCCTGGGCTTCGCCCATTCCTCGCGAGGCAAGAAAGTCGCCACAACAACGTCCTCCGCTGCGCTCCGGCCGCGCTGCGGGTGCGTCGCCGATCGTCTTCCACCTTTAGATCGCCATCGGGCCGCGGTGGTCGCGGGCTCGAAACACGAGAGGAGAAGTGACATGGCTAACATCGGTTCACTTTCAAGAAGGTCAGCAACGATTTTCAGGGCGAGATCGTCACCCTGAGCTTTCAGGCCAAGGGCGTCCGCATCGTCGCCGAGATGAACCGGTCGAACGAGAACGCCCCCAGCCACCGCATCTACGTGGGTCGCGCTGAGATTGGGGCCGCCTGGTCGAAGCGCTCCGAAGAGCGCCGCGACTACCTCTCGCTGAAGCTCGAGGACCCATCGTTCAACGCAAGATCTACGCGAACCTGTCTTCAAAGATGAAGGCGGCGAAGGCTACACTCTGCTCTGGTCGCGGCCGCGCAAGAACGGTGAGTGAGGCAATGTGCGAACAACCCCGCCCGAATTGTTCGGGCGGGGCGCTTTTCGAGCGACAAAGAGGCGCCGCGCTACACGGCGATGCCGAGCAAGATTTGGCGCTGCTAACGCCAAGTTCGAGGCGAGGCTCGGCAGCGAGCGACTTAAGAGACAAGGAAATTCTGAATGGCGCGTGATCAGCGGGCTCGTGCATGTGCTGCGGTCGAGAGCGCGATTGCAGGACTGTCGTCGGAGTGCGGTCCCACAACACGCCACTTGCAGCCGCTTCAATCACTAGAGTCGGCCGGGCCTCTGGTCGGAGATGCGGGCTTCTGGTTGAAGATGTTTGACGCTTTGACTCGCAAGAGCGGCATTGTCGGATCGGTCACGATCGGCAGTCCCACATCGGCGCAACGGTCGGCCGCACGCGGAAAAAGGGACTACGGGCAAGTCATCGGGCGCGACGGCTGCACACGAACATCTACGCCGCTACGATCGCCCCGAAGGACGTCCCCGCCTGCTGCTGCCTTTCCGAGCGAATATCAGTAATATCGTACTGGTCCTGGCCTTCCTACGTCGGACCGACCCAGCGTTGCCGATAGAGCGGATGATGCCAACAACTTGCGAAACCTTGTGGCCAAGCGGGCGCCCAAACGTCTTCGAGGACTTTCAGCCATCGCGCCGCAGCGAGATGGAAGAAACCTACGCAATCGTCTGCGTCAATTATTGCAACTCGTTACTTCGGAGCCGCAACTCCGGCTGCGTTTGAGTTCAAATCTAAAGCTTGCGCCGTGGTGGGGTGGACGTCTCGCCGCGACTGGCAAATGTATGCGCATGGAAGCAACACCATGCTCCCTTGGGCTTGCTCTCAACACACTCGGCATCGGTTTGTTCTGCTGGGCGATTCCTCTTCGCCGTGTCTGCCTTGCCGTTTTTCGTTGTGCCCACCGCCCCAAGACCATCGAAACGAAGTTGCACACGCCGGCATTATCAGAACGACGGCGTTTCGGAGCGGCGCCGGCCTTGTGTTGGAGCGCTGCTTATCGGAACGGCCGGTGGCACGCTGACGCTAGTTCTTGCTCAGGGTCCCCTCGCTGTAGAGTCTGGTCTTTGACCTCGCGAACTGCGATCGCAATAGCATTCGCTGTTCCCGCCGCCCGTCGGTGGCAAGATTTGCGATGTGGCTAGGAGCCAGCCTGGCCTGCCCAAAGTTCCTAATGGGGTGCTATGGAGCAGAAGGCTCTGTATTTGCAAAGGAGTGCTGTAATGGAACTGATGATACAACTGTCGGGTTGTGCTCACATGCACCGCAGCGGGACTCCTTTTGTAGTAGCATGCGCATGGTGTTGGACTGCTCGCGATGTGTAGCGTCCGGACCCTGGTGCTCTTCGACAAATCGCGGATTGAATCGACAGCTTTTCGTCAGCTGCCTCGCTCATACATTAGTCATCAGAAGCGGCAGGGTACCTCGTTAGTAGGGATGGGAGCCAAATGTGAGGCGAGCCCTTCTGACTGCACCGCACGACGCTCGCATCACGAGTTCCCCCGGCGACCTGTTGACTAGGCGCGTGCGGTGCCGCTGCCCCGAAAGTGCAGAGACAGCCCATTGTGTTGGGTAAGTCATTAGGCTCGAGCACTTTCGGGAGCGCACACGGCGCGTGTACCAGCCTGTCGTCCTTCTGACCGAGGTGTGCTGTGTGCTTCTTCCGGGCCAGGAGCTACTTCTTGGATTTGGGTGGCCCTCGCCCGTAGAATCAACTCGTTCGTTTCGGCACGCTATTTGCTGGGCGCAAGGGGCACGACCAACGACGCCACAATAACGGGCTGGCTGACCAAAGCTGACATACTTAGATGGCGACACTCGCAGGCCCTTCTCCGAAGCCCGGATATAGGAACGCGTCAGTTAGATTTTTGCGAGCGGCCCAGATCCACTCGTCCTGCACATGAAGCACAGCGTGGACCTTTGGACATTCGTCACGAATCCGACGTTGTGGGTACGACGTATTACTGTTGAAGATTCCATACGCCGACTTTGTCGCGTTAACGTCATCGGTGGCAACTCCTCTCCGATACGAAGATCAGGTGCCGCCTCGATCGAAGCGTAGCCGCTCCAGGTTTGCTCGTTCAGGAAGTTAGAGATTTCGTTGCGAAGTGCAAGCTGCGATCTCTAACCAAGGCAACAATGGTGCTTTGATGCGATCAACCGGCTCGGCATCTTGCGGGCGCGCGGTTCGGCGTTGGCTCTTATCAGCGACGCACCATACAACCGAGCTCATCCATCATCCGATCATCGAGATGCGAACGTCCCGCGTTTGCCGTTTGGAGCTCATACCGTTTCCGGCGGGCGCCGAATTTGCTCTCGATATGTCGCCACTATGCAGAAATCCGGCGATATGCGTTGAATAGCATGCGGCCCGATAAGGCGTTCACGTACCAATTAAGGTTGCACTAGCGAATATGACAAAGATGCGCCTGCACAGATTGGGCTCGCGTCTCGCCGGCGCTGCGACGGCTGTGCTTGCTGGCGTCACCGTGACAAGCGCGGCCGACTGCCCGCGGTGGGATGCGCTCGGCACGTCGCGCGTGCTCGTTGTCGATGCGAAGGCCTATTCGCGGGTGGGATTAGATAGCTTTTCAGAGACCATTCCTCTAGTCGACCATGAGGTCGTTCTCACCTTCGATGACGGGCCGCGGCCGCCTAGCACGCAAAAGGTGCTTGCCGCGCTCGCGCGGGAATGCGTACGCGCCACATTCTTCCTGGTCGGCAGGTCTTCCGCAAAATTTCCCGAGCTCGTCCGCCGCATCGCCGCCCTCGGCCACACCATTGCGCACCATAGCTGGTCACATCCGATTATCTCAAAGATTTCATTCGAACAGGCGAAGGAAGATATCGAGCTTGGCATTGCTGCCGATGAAATGGCGCTCAACGGCGTCTGGATTAAAACACCGTCGACGCCTTTCTTCCGCTTTCCTTATTTTGATTCGACGCCCGCGACGCTCGACTTCTTGCAGTCGCGCGGGATCGTCGTGTTCGGAGCTGATCTTTGGGCGAGCGATTGGGAGAACATAACTCCGGGCCAGGCATTAAAGAATTTGACCGACCAGCTTGAGACCTCACGAAGAGGCATCATTCTGCTGCATGATGCCCAGGCCCGAACGGCCGCCATGATGCCGGCGTTCTTGCGATATCTGCGCGAAAACGCGTATCGGGTCGTGCATCTCGTACCGGCTGGCCCGGTTCAGAGGAACGTTGAGATCGCCCCTTGACGGTCTAACATCATGCCGCCAGCGCAATCACAACGACCGGGTCGCCACCACCGGCCGGTCTGCTTCCGAGAAGGGAAAGGAGCGGTGCGGGTGTGGATCGGCGACGGCTTGCGAAGCGGCCATCGTATATCGTGTGGGATCCTGCTACACGGGTGCAGCATTGACCGGACTGCGTCAGACAGTCGTGCATATGCATGCGCACTACATCGCAGCAAGCAGCGCAAGAGTCCCGCACCGGGAGCAAACCGCTACCGAAAGAGCGACGCGCCTTACAGAAAAGGCTGTTGAGCTGCTGCTGCTGCATCACATCTTCGGGCGCAGCGCAGCATAATAATGGTAAATGCAGACGATGGGATGAGCGAAACGGTAGAAAGATTCAAGAAAACTGCGCTGCGCGCTGTCGAAATTATCCGATCCGGAGGTTCTCGGCCGACATTTTACCAGAACGGCTGGCCTTCACCTGATAGCTAACCCGGGCGCCTTCTGCCAAGTTGATGTAGCCGGCCCTTTCAACGGACCTGATGTGCACGAAGACATCAGGGCCGCCGTCGTCCGGTTTGATGAAGCCGTAACCTTTTGCCGCGTTGAACCACTTTACGGTACCCGTTTCCACCTTCAGATCTCCTAAAAAATTAACTCATTCCCTCTGTCCAACTGTTGCAGGGCTATCAAGCGATGGTAATATGACAGTGAACTAGGCTGAGTGTCGCCGACATGAAATCCACCTGGAGGTGTTTCTGACCATTGGCACGGCAAGCGGATCGTCCTGGTTGCGCTCCGCCAGCCGGTGCGCAAGCTTGTAGCGGCTTCGATGTCCAGTGGCAGGGGCGGCTGTGCGTGATCACCTGTTGGACCGCTCCCGTCATCGAAAAGATCGTCCGGACCTCGGCGAAATATGTCGGGCCGCCACGCCTGACATTCGTGTCGATTGGAGTTCGCAGTCACGGACGTGGGCGGCCTCAACGATGCCCCAAGCCTCGGCGCGTTCGACCCGCCATCCAATCTGCTGGCCGACGCATTCGCAGTCTGTGGAAGCGGCAGGCTGCCGAACATTCGCAACGTACCGCTATGCGGGATCTCGTGCGGCAGCGAGCATCAGGAAGGAATCTTGGAAGTCTTCTCCTCGAGCAATTCTGCTGGCCGAACCTCGAGGGCTTGAGAGACCTGCCAAACTGTTAACAGGGTTGCGTTTTGCAGCCCTCGCTCCATGCTGCTGAGGAAAGCGCGATCAGCGCCCATGCGTTCTGCAACGGCCTCCTGACTTAGGCACAGCGCCAATCGAAACTCACGCGCATTTTTCTCCAAAGGCCTTGGCGAATGTCCATCCGCGGGATAGGAGGCAATCGCGTATTTTGGCGCTACGTGTTATAATACTAGGAACGAGCGCTCACAGCTCACTCTCTTTCGGACCCGCCCGTTCTCACGGATCACGCCTCTGACGAAATTACTGCGCGCAAATCTTAGGCGCGGGCATCCATATTGTGGCGCTCGCACGACAAAGCTTGCAGGAATTGAGTAATGTAGCTTACTAAGTTGATGGTAAGGACCATGCAAAATCCGCCGCTCGATCCCGACGTGGGCGATGTTGCTCCTGACGATCCGGCGCTTACTGCCAACTACCGAATTTCCTACCAAGAGGCTCAATCAAGAGGCGGGCAGGTGAGTGCTCGAATTCCGAAGGAGATTGGGTCTCTGCTTTCGCTCATGACCCGCGAGGGTCCTTTTTCGAACAGATCATCTTCTGGGCACCAGAGGCCTTGCCGAACATTGTGCAAATTGTTCGGAGCAAATCGGGCGCACAAGTTGTCGGCGTCGCGCCACCGATACTCGCACTTACCGATCTTGCATCGGGCAGTATCAAACGGGCAGCTGATGGCTGGCATGCCGTATTTCGTATTCAGGGTGTGCAACATCGTCTTTGGCTCGAACAAGCGCCACAGCTGGGTGCGGTTTGTGCTGCCGAGCTGCCCCTCGACACAGATTTTGAGATCCGCGCCCAGCCCCTCACAAACGTCGAGCGCGTGAAAGTCCACATCGTCGCATTTTGGGCGATCTGGTGCGGGCCATGTCTCGCCTCGATGCTGAACTTGTGCTCCTCCAAGACAAATATAGGAGCAACGGAGTTGAGGCCGTCGGGATCGCGGCTCACGAAAAGGCTTCAACGTCAGATGAAGCAAGAGCCAAGTTGGATGCATGATTGACGAAGAGCTTCCCAAATCTGAACTACGCCATCGCATTCGACTGCGCAGGCGAAATGAACAAGTTTGGATGGAGCTCAGTTCCTCCGTCGGAATTCCCACGTCATGTGTGATCGACCGCGACGGCAAGATCGGCTTTATCTGTCATCCAACGCAGCTTGATGACGTCCTGCCTAAGGTTCTGGACTGCTCCTGGTCGAACAGCGAAGAAGCCATAGCCCTGGATGTGGAGAGGATAAACTCGAGTCGACGCAGAAAGCGCGACGTATCGCAGAAGCAAGCGCTGATTGAGCCAATCTTCGCCAGACTCGGGCCCGCCATGAAGCGTATGGATTGGCTGACGGCCTTTTCAGCGGTCGAGGAGGCCCTTGCGTCGATGCCGGACGAGGTCATCTTCCGTGGGATTCAAGCGGAATTGTTGCTTCACAAGATGCGCGACATGGCGGCCGGCTTGCCGGTCTTGCACCAATTGGTTCGCGACGCAATCGACAAGAAATCCGTGGTCTGGATGAGCGTGGCGATTCGCAAGCTGTTCGATCCGGCGAAACTCCCGCGTGCCGAGCGCTTTGCGATGGGTAAGGAGCTGTGCGAACACATCTTGGCGGCGAAACCGTCGCAAGGCAGCGAGGGTGCGAAGTTCCTGTCCTATGGCGCGATCGCTCAGTATTACTATGAGACCGGTAGGAGGGGGCGCGCGATCGAGTTGGTCACACTGGGGCTAAAGTGGCTGGACGCGGCGCCTGCCATGGACGACGCAACGGGACCTCATGCAATGCTCTCTCCAGGCGTTGGGGCACCTACAGGGGTGAGAACGTCTGTTCCGAAGAGAGCTGTTCGACGCCACAAAACATGTCTGCCGAAAAGCCGAGACAGAAATCGTTAGGGTAGGCAGCGTGAGCAATCTGTTGTCATGTCCTTTCAGCCTCAGCTGGCAATCTCAACCAGTGCGTGTTGCGCGGTGCGGGGGCATTCACATGCGGCGGTGATAGGAAAGGAGGCCGGTAAACGCAGGCGAGCGTGGGGCCGTCCCGCCCTGGTCGGGTGGGCACGGAAGTACCTATCCAAGTGAGGAGAGACAGCCGACTTTGCCTCGAAAAGCGCGCCTCAATCAAAGGGGCAATCATGGCAATCCATTCTTTTGATTCCGAGGCGAGCTTGCGCGGAGCGCGCATGCTGCGCACTGCGCTGGGGTCCGCCATCGCACGGTTCTTGGAAGATCCGTCAGTTCTCCAGGTAATGCTCAATCCGGATGGCCGACTTTGGATCGACCGCCTGTCGAGCGGCCTTACGGATACGGGTGAAGAAACATCCGGGCCGACGCAGAGCGAATCATACGCCTGGCGGCCCATTACGTGGGTGCCGAGGTTCATCCCGGATCGCCCCGGATTTCTGCCGAGCTGCCTGAGACCGGAGAGCGCTTCGAGGGGCTGCTGTCGCCGATCGTTGCCTCGCCGGCATTTGCGATCCGCAAGCCTGCGATCGGGGTCTTCAGCCTCGAGGATTACGTCGCAGCCGGCATCATGACGCCGGGGCAGGCAGGCGCATTGAGAGATGCAGTCAAAGCTCGAAAAAATATTATGGTCGCCGGCGGGACATCGACCGGGAAGACGACACTGACTAACGCGCTTCTTGCCGAGGTCGCTAAAACCGCTGATCGGGTCGTGCTAATCGAAGATACACGCGAACTTCAGTGCACGACGCCAAACCTGGCGGCGTTGCGCACCAAGGACGGCGTGGCCTCGCTCTCCGACCTAGTCCGTTCGTCGCTCCGTCTGCGTCCGGATCGCATACCAATCGGCGAGGTGCGCGGAGCTGAGGCGCTCGACCTGCTCAAAGCCTGGGGCACGGGGCATCCTGGCGGCATCGGCACGATCCATGCCGGGTCGGCGCTTGGTGCCTTGCGCCGGCTCGAGCAGCTCGTCCAGGAGGCTGTCGTTACGGTCCCGCGCGCCCTGATCGCCGAAACCATCAACGTGATTGCGGTTCTTTCGGGGGGCGGCGCCGAACGTCGCTTAAGCGAGCTCGCCTACGTCACCGAGTTAGGGACGTCGGGCGAGTACGCAATTGGAGATCAGTCATGAGCATGCGTACATCTCTCAGGAAAGGCGTCGTTGGCGTCGCATCTGCGGCCCTTTGGCTGGCCAGCAGCCCGGCCTTGGCCGCGGGCTCGAACATGCCGTGGGAGCAGCCGCTCAACCAGATCCTGCAATCGGTCGAAGGGCCAGTCGCCAAGATCATCGCGGTCATCATTATCATCGTAACGGGGCTCTCCCTCGCCTTTGGCGACACGTCTGGCGGCTTTCGTCGCCTGGTTCAGATCGTGTTCGGTCTATCGATCGCGTTCGCTGCCTCGAGCTTCTTTCTGTTGTTCTTCTCGTTCGGCGGCGGCGTGGTGATCTGATGGAGGAGCCCGTTCCAGGTTTTGTGGCGCCCGTGCATCGCGCTTTGACCGAACCGATCCTGATGGCCGGCGCACCGCGTTCGGTTACCATTGTCAACGGCACCTTGGCGGTGGCACTCGGTCTTGGCCTGTGCTTATGGATCGCGGGCCTTCTTCTCGCCTTGCTCGGCCACATGTCTCCCGTTTGGGCGGTGCCAGGCGCGACCCCGATTTTGTTGAGGTCGTGCGCCGGCACGTTCGCATTCCCGGTCATCTCAGGACGCGAAATGCCCATGGTGAATCTCGCTGAATATCGACATTCGAGTACGCGACTTGCGGATTTCCTCCCCTGGGCGGCTCTCGTCGATGAAGGAATCATCCTCAACAAGGACGGCTCCTTTCAGCGGACGGCAAGATTCCGGGGACCGGATCTCTACAGCGCCGTGCCGGCCGAACTCGTCGCAGTTGCTGGCCGCCTGAACAATGCACTGCGACGGCTGGGCTCTGGTTGGGCGATATTCGTCGAAGCGCAACGGCATTCGGCCGGCCCTATCCACCAGCTACGTTTCCAGATGTCGCCTCCGCCCTGGTGGACGCCGAGCGCAAAGCTCAGTTTGACGAGGCAGGTGCTCATTTTGGCTCGAGCTACTATCTCACTTTCCTTTATTTGCCGCCGGCGGAGGGGCTGCCACGGTAGAGCGGCTCCTATACGAGGGCCGCCATCGGACGGGGGCGGCCGATGCACGAGAGGTGCTGAGCGGCTTCATGGACCGGACCAACCGCGTCCTGCAACTCATTGAAGGCTTTATGCCGGAATACGGCTGACTGGATGACGAGACAACTTTGACCTACCTGCATTCGACGGTTTCGACCAGGCGCCATCGGGTTCGTGTCCCTGAGATCCCAATGTCTCTCGACGCTCTGCTGGCCGATCAGCCGCTCACCGGGGGGCTAGAACCGATGTTGGGCGAGGCCCATTTGCGTGTTCTGACCTTGGTGGGATTTCCCACCGTGACCACCTAGACGAACTCAATCGCCTGGCGCTCCCCTATCGCTGGTCCACCCGGGCCATCATGCTTGGCAAGACGGGACGCAATCAAGCTGCTGGTGAGGATCCGGCGGCAATGGTTCGCCAAGCGCAAATCGATCGCCGCGATCCTGAAAGAGGTGATGACAAACGAGGCTTCAAGCCTTGTGGATAGTGACGCCCATAACCAAGGCAATCGATGCAGATTGCGCGCTGCAGGACTGGGCTCGGATCAGATTGGCGAGGCTTTTGTTACAGCAAGGGTCACGCTCTGGGACCGCGATCCGCAAGGGGCTGATGAAAAGCTGCGCAGGATCGAAAAGCTGGTCCAGGGCCGGGACTTTCACCTGCATGGTGGACAGCGTGAATGTCGTGGAGGCCTGGCTCGGCAGCTTGCCGGACAACTTACGCCAACGTTCGTCGACCGCCGCTGTCCATCTTGGATCTTGCTCATATGATCCCACTTTCGGCGGTATGGGCCGGAGAGGTGAGGGACCATCACCTCAAATCGCCTGTGCTATTATTCGGCCAGACGGAGGGATCGACGCCTTTTCGTTTCTCGCTGCATGTTGGCGATGTCGGACATACGCTGGTTGCCGGGCCAACCGGAGCGGGGAAATCTGTGCTGCTTGCGCTCATGGCAATGCAGTTCCGCCGCTACAGCGGTGCGCAAATTTTTGCGTTCGATTTCGGCGGATCGATCCGTGCAGCTGCAATAGCGATGGGAGGCGACTGGCATGATCTCGGCGGCGCGATCGGAGGAGAAAGCTCCGCGGTCATCGCTCTCCAGCCCCTTGCGCGCATCGACGATCTCGCAGAGCGCGGCTGGGCATCCGAATGGATTGCATCGATTCTGGCTCGCGAGCGGATCGAAGTCACCCGAAACCAAGAATCACGTCTGTCGGTCCTAACCTCGCTCGCGTCGGCGCCGCTTCAAGAACGTACGCTTACAGGACTTTCGGTCCTTCTCCAATCGCCACAACCCTATTGCCTGGGTGGGGCTTATGAACGGCTGATGAAGGCTGGCTCGCGCTAGACGATGCTGATTTTGCCGGCAAGCTCCGGGAATGGCTCAAGACGCTTCGGAAAAAAGAACGCGTCCGTCATTTTTGCGACCCAGTCGCTGGCCGACATCGAGGGCTCTGCCATCGCCCTCGCCGTCATCGAGAGCTGCCCGACCCGTATTCTGTTGCCGAACGATCGCGCCATTTACCTCCAGATCACGGCCATCTACCGGCGGTTTGGACTGAATAACCGGCAAATCGAAATCCTCGCCCGCGCGACGCCCAAGCGAGACTACTACTGCCAGTCCCGGCGCGGCAATCGCCTCTTCGAGCTCGGCTTGGGCGAGATCGCACTTGCGTTCACGTCCACGTCTTCGAAAGCCGACGAGGCGCTCATCGAGCAGGTATTGGCCGAAAAGGGCCGGCAGGATTTTGTGACTGGCTGGCTTACGGCGCGTGACGTCGGTTGGGCCTGCGATCTCATTCCTCAGCTTGTCAAGGTAGGAGCCCGTTTATGAGACGTTTCCGTGCCCTCTTGGCCGCGTGCTTGATCGCCTTTGCTGTTTCTGAAGCGCCTCGGCATGCCGCCGCGCAGTGGATCGTTTTTGATCCCAACAACTATGCTCAAAATCTGCTGACGGCCGCCCGCGAATTGCAGCAGATCAAGAACCAGATCACATCGTTGGAAAACCAAGCGCAGATGCTGATCAATTAGGCAAAGAACCTCGCAAATCTGCCGTACTTCGTCATTGCAGCAGCTCGAGCAATCGATACAAAGCACACAGCAGCTTCTCGCTCAGGCGCAGAGGATTGCCTATAAGTCCAGCAAATCGATCGCGCGTTCTCGACAACTTACGCGCCCGCATCGGCGAGCATGTCTAACCAGATGCTGATCGGAAATGCCCAGGCGCGCTGGCAAAACTCTGTGGCGGGTCTGCAGGATAGCATGAGAGTTCAGGCGCCCGTGGCTGGCAATCTCGAGACAAACCGAACACAAATGTCCGCGCTCGTGACTGCAAGCCGGGGCGCGACGGGTGCCTTGCAGGCAAGCCAAGCTGGCAATCAGCTGATCGCGCTTCAGGCGCAGCAGCTTGCCGACTTGACGGCTGTGGTCGCTGCCCAAGGGCGCTCACAAAGCCTGGAGTCGGCACAACGTGCCGTGGCCCAGGACCTGGGCATGAAGCAGCTCCGCGGTTTTTCACCAGGGCCAAGGCTATCAACCCACAACCGTGCAGATATTCCACTGATGAACAAGAGATTTGAACGACTGCCCGCCGCGGCAGCCGCCGCGCTCACTGTGCTTGTCTTTGCCACCTGCGCGATACGGGATGTTGAAGGCGACGGAGGCGAGCTCTTCGGCCACAGCAAGTCCCTTGCGCTCGTTGCCGCTCGTTTTGGCGGAGGTGGCAGTCTCAGCGGCCGAGCCGATCATAGCTCAACTGCCTCGTCAGAAAGCCCACCGGCATGGGTTCGCGTATAAAGCGCGTGCAGACGATCAGCCATGGCGCATCAGCAGCGACGCAGGCGGCTCGTTCAGGCGAACACGGTGGCAGCGCTGGATCGGTCGACCTCTCGCAAGAGGATCGCTGACGCTCGTTTTTCTATCCCATTCTAGCAGGATATTGAAGAACTCAGCCGCGTTCGCAAACGAAGCCTAAATCGTCGCCATTGTGGATGTAGAAGTGGCCGACGAGCCTGCCCGCAGTGCCGATCATAGCCCATCCGCGACTGCAGGACGGGTCATTCTCGTCGTGCCCTTCCCATAAGAGCTCGGCGCAGGCCGATCCTTCGCGAGTGCCGTAGCGCACGTCGAGGAAGCCCTTGAGAGCCCCAAAGGCGATTTTGCCATCGGATTTGCCCTGGAAGGTGAGGTGCGCCTCTTCGATAAGATCGAGGGAGTCGCTGTCCCAGACGTCCATCTTGACGATGCGCCAGCGGCCGACAAAGGCCTTGGCGAAGCCGGGCACCTTGGCCATCAGCCAGTCTCCGCGATCAGCTTGAGCAGCCGCACCAGATTGTAGGCAGTGGCAGCGAAGGTAAAGGCCCACGCGACGCGATCACGGCCACGGAAGCTGGTCAACGCCGGCAAGTCTGGTAGCGGCGGCACATCGCTATCATAGCTGATTTAGATGGTGCAGCCGCCGAGGGGCGGACCACAGCGAGCCTGGGCTATCCCCCTCGATGGTGTAACGATAGCGCCGTTGTGTCAGAGTCGACCATCAGCCGCCGTGACACCGCCCAGTGCCGGCGCCTGCAAACGCATCTGTTTCTTTCGATGAGGCATTCGCCAAGAATGACAGGAACGGAGACTTGCATTTATCAACGCGCCTGTCGACCGGCAGACAACGAGCTCCGATCGCCTCATGAGACCAGCCTTGCCCTTCGTTGTTCAGGCGGGGACAGTTATTCCGGCTGCCCTCATCATAGGAATCCGCTCTAACCTGCCGGGTCAGATCACGGCCCAAGTGACCGGCCTCAGGGCGCGCGATTGATCGGGATCTATGACAGCTAGGTTGCGTTCGGAACGGGTGCGAAGTGGTCAACGTCGAGCGGATCCAGCCAGGGACACCGCTCGCGACAATTCGGAAACTTCAAGCTGAAGCTTCGCGATTTGTTTGTTCCTGCTCGCGGACGAGCAGGCTGAGCGCTTGCATGTGCTAAGCTAAGTTGCGATTGGCGGCTCGAAGCTCACGCATGTCATCGGTCTGCCGGCCGCGCAAAGCGGCAATCTCGGCTTCGAGTTCGCTCACGTAGTTGCGGTCGACAAGCGCAATCGCGTTATCACGACTATGTTGTGCCAGTGCGGCTCCAAATCTGTCGAGCAGCTCTGGTGCCCGGTAGAGCGTCGCGCGCGAGAGCCCGGCTTGCGTGCAAGCCGTTCGATTTCCCGGTCATGGACTTTTGTGAGCAGCCGTGCTGGCGCAGCGGGGCGATCTCGGAGCCTGGTCCGCCAACATCGGCGTCGCCCCCTTGGTGGACGTCACGCCGCCGATGCCGGCTCGTGCCGGAGCTTGTCAACTCAGCGCCGCCGTACCCAGTCGCGTAGACCGAGCTCCTTCGCAACAGACACGATCGAGCGTCCGCTCGACACCAACTCGACGGCCTAACACTTGTACTCTTCTGTAAATGACCGAAGTTGACGTTCCATTCGACACGTCCGGGCTCGATGAGCCTACTACAGGTGTCCATCCATTCGGAGGAGGTTCACCACAGATCGCGTGGAAAAGTCAACCTGCCAGAACGACTATCGTCCGGCCTGTCGTCGGCGGCGAGGCTTGGTCTCTCCCCCGTTTCAGGCGAGGAGACTTGGTATGCCGCCCACTATCGTCAATTTCGGCGAGAGCTCGATCAGGAGGGCTATGACGATATCATTGTGAGAGACGACCAGTTGGCCAATGCTTTTGTTGTCGTGTGCACAATCTCCGATTTGACTTCTGTGGGACGTGCGCCGACCTTAGGGTCGATGTCATTCAATCCTGAAAGGAGCTTGCCGGATGCGAGGCGATCCGAAATCCCACGGGTTATGGGAGCTGACGGCTCCAGCGCCACCATATACTGGTTCTCTTATGGGTGGCGCGGAAGCCGATGTCGTTGTGATTGGAGGCGGATATACCGGACTCTCTTCGGCCATTCACCTTGCTGCGGGAGGCGTACGCGTCGCTCTGTTGGAGGCATCCGAGATAGGATTCGGTGGTTCCGGACGAAACGTCGGGCTGGTCAATGCGGGCATGTGGGTCATGCCCGACACGCTCGCAGGTACTCTTGGCTCTCCGTTCGGGGAGCGGCTGATCGAACTGCTGGGTCATGGACCGCAAAAGGTTATCGAACTGATCGAAAAGCACGGTATAGACTGCGAACTTGAGCGCTCCGGCACCTTGCATTGCGCTGTCGGGTGCAAGGGTCTGCACGAAATCGAGATGCGGGCCGAACAGTGGCAGAAGCGCGGCGCTCTCGTCTTCGTGCTCAATGCGGAGGAGACTCGCCAAGCAATAGGTGGCGGTAACTACACCGGTGCGTTACTCGACAAGCGAGCCGCCACAATACAGCCGCTGGCCTATGTGCGTGGCCTAGCACGCATTGCGCTAGCCGCGGGAGTGAAAATCTTTACGCAGAGTGAGGTCCTCACAGCCAGCGACACCGGATCGCGCTGGAGGATCGGCACGGCAAACGGCTTTGTGAATGCCGACTGGGTGATTGTCGCGACCGATGCTTACGGCAAAGGACCTTGGTCGCAGGTTCGACAGGAGCAGATCCATCTACCTTACTTCAATTGTGCTACGCGCCCCTTATCGGACCATCTGAGAACCTCAATCCTACCCGAACGGCAGGGGGCATGGGATACAAGGGAGATCCTTTCCTCGTATCGGATCGATCGCTCGGGACGTCTGGTGCTCGGCAGCGTTGGCGCTCTTGAGGGCGTTGGCGCTTCCGTTCACCGATCCTGGGCGGCGAGGTCGCTGCGCAGGCTTTTTCCGCAACTCGGGGATGTCGAATTCGAAGCCGTGTGGTTCGGCATGATCGGGATGACCTCAGACAACTTACCGCGCTTTCACAAGCTCGACCGCAACGTGGTTGCCTTCAGTGGTTACAATGGCCGCGGTATTGCGCCTGGAACTGTCTTCGGCAGTGTGCTGGCGTCGTACATCCTCGGCCAGGTTACGGAAAAGGACCTGCCTCTTCCGGTCGCGCCAGTCAAAGAGCGATGCTTTCGTGCTGCCCGTGAGGCCCTGTACAGAGCGGGGTCTCAGCTTGTTCACCTGATTGAAGCACGGCTATAGCCAGCGTGCTATTGGTGAGTATACCGTCTCTGCTCCAGCATCTTACAATTGCGAGCGCGTAGAACGCTTGCGCTAATGTGGCACCAGCGATCCGGTCAAGGACAACATGAACAAGAGCCGACCTCGAACCATCCATAGAATCTAAAGTCGTTAGGACGGCGTTCCGTCTTCGCACTGGCGCCGCCGAGTTCGATCGAAAGCAATGGCCGGAAGCCGTTTCCGCCGGGTCGGAACACCTACTACTAGTGGTACCGCACCTGGGACAATGAGACGCTTCGGCGCGCGCAATCCAAGGGCCTGCCTGTATGTGAGCAATCGTGTTCTGGCACAAAAAGCGGACCTGGCTTTTGCTAGTGGATACGTGGAGTTAGCAGGCGAATGCGTGCCGAATCTCGAACTCCGGCCAGTCACGCCGACTTTTTCTTGCCGTGCCGTTTCTACACAGCGCAACTAACTTCCGACCCACTAAGCCGCTGAGCGCTGGATAACAATTTGCCTTCGCCACAGTAGCGGTAGTGCCGGAGCAAACCGGCGGCGGCCACTCGTCCTGCCTGCCCCAGTGGGGCCTGCATGAGCCGCCAGGCATAACGCCGTCAGCTAGCGAGTGAGGTGTTTCCGTTCTTGTGCTTCATCATGAACCGTCCATCTCTGGTCCGCCCGCAGTAGTGGGTGAAGCCGAGAAAGACGAAGTTCTCTGGCCGGCACTCGCCGCGCCGCTGATTCGAAGGCCGAAAACCGGCCAAGCTCGATCAGCCGCATCTTGTCCTTATCGAGCGTCAGGCCGAAGCTGGCCAGCCGCGCCTTGAGCGTAAGCGTAGCTCTGCGGCCCTTTTGATTGACGCTTGACGTCTATTTGAGCCGCGTGGCGCGACGCCGCGGCTTCCAAATTCCGGACAATGCGTTGACGGCGGCCTCGAGCGTCTTCCGGTCGACGACGTTGGGATCGAACTGTTCGGGCCCCCAGAGGCGCATATTTTCATGTTCTGGATGAGTAGGGTCGCCGATGGCGTCGAGGTAGTGGGCATAGCCTGGCGCACCGCCGACGTCCTCCGGAGGACAACGACCGGCGGCATCGAGCAGGAGGGGAAGTCCCTCTATCGTCGTGTTGTCGAACCATTTTTCGAGTTTGATCACATGGTCCCAGCTGTCGCCGAAGTCATAGAGATAATGGATCGTCTTGGCGCCTGTCTCTTGAACGATATCGGAGAGCCGCGCCTTGCGGGCATCGATCGGCTGGGGGCCAAAATCACCGTCGGGATCAGGGATGCCCCAACGTCCTTCGCCAGCTAGGAACTCGAAGAGGTGGCTGTTCGTCCAGCCAAACGCCGCCTGAAGCGTCAGATGCAGCCGATCAAGGCGCAGGGTGACGGGTACGACAAGGCAACGCATCACCTCCGGCTTCACGTCCTTGAGGGTTACCCTGATCCGGACGGCGGTCGTGTTCAGGCTCATGCTGCCAGCCTCGGATCGTGCGCATGCATCGTGTAGGTCGACGCCCAGGGAAGCAGTTCGTCCAGTCGCGCCGCAGGCCAGCCGTTGACGAGCTTTGTGAGGACGTCAGAGAGCCAGTGCTCGGCGCTGACGCCATTGAGCTTGCACGTTTCAATGAGCGAAGCCAGCAATGCCCAATTCTCGGCACCCTCGTCGCACCCAGCGAACAGGGCGTTCTTGGCATTGAGCTTGATCGGCCGCATCGCACGCTCGACCGCATTCGTGTCCATCTCGATGCGCCCGTCATCAAGGTAGAGCGTCAAGCCGTTCCAATGACGCAGCGCATAGCGCAAAGTCTTCGCCGTGTCGCTTTTCTGCGCAAGGTGATCAAGCGTTGCCTCAAACCACTGCTTCAAGGCTGCAGCCAGAGGCCGGGCATGCGCTTGTCGGCCCGCGCGGCGCTCGGCATCAGATCGGCCGCGGAGGGCTTTCTCCACCGCATAGAGCTGGGCGATGCGCGCGAGGGCCTCACGGGCAACCGGAGCCGGTGCCGGCGAAGCTTCGCGCTCGATCTTCACAAACTGACGCCGTAGATGCGACCAGCAGAACGCGAGCGTACCGGACAGGGCGTCCGCACGCGTCTCTCGTGTCATGGTCTTGTAAGCCTCATAGCCATCGCAATGGATGATGCCACGGTAGCCTTCGAGCAGCCTCAAGCCATGGACGGCGCCGCGGCCCGGTGCATAGGCATAGATCACCCCAGGTGGGTCAGGTCCGGCCCAAGGCCGGTCATCGCGCGAGAGCGCCCAGAAGTAGCCGGTTTTGGTCCTGCCGCGCCCCGGATCCAACACTGGCGCCGGGGTCTCATCGACACAAAGCTTTGCGGAGGCGAGCAAAACCTCGCGCAGACGGCGCCACAAGGGCTTCAGCTCCTGGGCAGCATAGCCGACCCAGAAGGCGAGCGTGGAACGATCAATGGCAATTCCGTGGGTCGCCAGCATCTGCGCCTGGCGGTAGAGAGGCAAATGCCAATGATACTTGGCGTCGATCACATGCGCGACGAGCCGCTCGGTAGGCAATCCACCCCTGATCAGTCGCTCGGGAGCAGCGTGCTGGAGAACGACGCCCTGGCAGGCGCGGCAGGCCAGTTTGGGCCGGCGGGTGACGATTACGCGATACTGCGCCGGTACGACGTCCAGCCTCTGGCTCTCATCGTGACCAATCTCAACGAGATCGTCTTTGCACGGGCAGCAGGTTGCAACCGGCATCAGTGTTTCAACGATGCGTGGCAAATGCTCCGGCAACTGACCGCGATTGGCCCTGCGCTCGGCAGCTCTCTTCTCGCATGTTTTGGGATTGGCACGATCCTCGGCTGCTTCGAGAGCCGCGACGGCCTGATCGATATCCTCCAGAACAAGCTGTAGCTGATCAGCGTCAAGCTTTTCCGAGGATCGACCGAACTGCGCATCTTTTGCAAGCTTGAGCAACCGCTCGAGTCTGGCGCAGCGCTCCAGCAGAGCCGCGGCAAAGGCACGCAACTCGGCTGGATCGCTCGGCAGCACATCAGGCAAATCACTCATTGGCCCGAGTCTGCCATGCTTCGCGCCCCGATGCAGCGAAGATTTTATGCCCTACGCAAGTGCTTTCGGCTGCGGGATTCGAGGTGCGTGCATGCGTGTCCAATCCATGCCGGCCAGAAGCGCCGACAGCTGCGCGGCGTTCATCCGCATCACACCGTCAACAACCGGCGGCCATTTGAAGGCGCTGCCCTCAAGCCGCTTCCAGTACAGCGCAAGGCCACTGCCATCCCAAACGACGATCTTCACCCGATCGGCACGCTTCGCACGGAAGACCACTGCCACGCCCTTCATCGGATCGTGGCCCAGCGTCTCCTTCGCCAAGAGTGCCAAGCCATCCGCGCCCTTCCGGAAGTCTACAGGTCGGGTCGCAACGTAAATCATGAGGCCAGCGGGAGCCGTCAGCATGAACGTGTCCGGCGTAATGCCACGAACACATCACTCAGCACGGCAAGCCCTGGCGTTCCGCGCACCTCCACACGTGCCCCCAGGAACTCAACCGTAACAGCGGCAGCCTCCGGCGATCCGGAGGGCGCGGCAGCCGCCGGCAGCGACGTCTCCGACACCAAAGGCACGAATGATAGTGTATCCGCCGAAGCCGGCAGCACCAGTTGACCTGAACGCGCCCGGCGCCGCCAGTCATGCACCTGCTGCGGCCGGCAGCCATGGCGGCGTGCGATATCTGTTACAACCGCACCTGGCTCGAGGCTTTCCGCGACAATCTGTGCCTTCAAATCATCCGGCCACTGCTTCCGGCCTGCGCCAGCATACACTTCGATACGCTGCGTCAACGGTCGTCTTATGTCGTCCGAATGGTCGTCCATTATGAGCACCCTTGCCGAAGATGACTCTTCTAACGGTGCCCCCAAGTCTGCGCACAGACAATCTGAAGGGCCTCGGCGCCACGCTTACCCTTGAGCGTCAAGAGCAGTTCCCGCAAATCTACCTTGTTCTCGATGCCAGAACGAAGTCACAGCGCACGGTCACAACGCGACAGCATGCATGGCGACGACGCCATCGGCTCGTTGGCGCGATCCTGCTCGAACAGAACGATGAATACGCATCCAGCGCGCCCGCTACATGATGCTGAAACTGTCGCGCCCTGAGCGTCCCAGCGCTTCGATATGAACCGGCCTCCAAATTTGGCTCTGACGGTTTGCATGGCGCTGTTAGCGCGTTCTGATTCCCTCGCACCGAGTTGATTCGGCATGGGGGACTTCGATGCGCAAAGGACTGTTCTGGCTCAACGATAAGCAGTGGGCTCAGATAGAGCCGCATTTGCCAACCAGACAGGCCCAGTGCGCGATGACGATCGACGCATCATCAGCGGTATCATTCACATGCTTCAGTGCGGCGGACGCTGGCGCGATTGCCCGCCCGACTATGGTCCATACACGACGATCTACAATCGTTTCAATCGCTGGGCCGAGCGTGGACATTGGCAGGCGATCTTTGAAGCGCTCGCCCGCTGCGGCAAGGACGGCGTGACTTTGTCCATCGACTCACCTCGATCAAGGCGCATCGCTCCGCGAGCGGCGGAAAGGGGAAACATGAACAGGCGATCGGCCGCTCGCGCGGGGGCGGACCACGAAAATCCACGCGCTGACCGACCCTGATTGCAAACCTTGCGCATTTCATCTCACTCTGGGCCAAGACGCCGATATTGCCGCAGGGCCAGCCCTTCTGAAACTCGCGCCGCCCATGTCTACCCTCATTGGGACAAAGGCTACGATGGCGATGGATTTCGCGCCGAAGTCGTCAATCGCGGCGCGAAGCCCGTCATTCCAAACAAATCCGACAGGTCCACAGCAACAAACGCGCCTACAAAGGACGCAACGTCATCGAGCACTGTTTCTGCCGGCAAGGATTTCAGGCGTGTCGCAATTCGTCCACCTCGCCGCGATCGTCGCCTATTGGATCAATTGAGTCCGAACCCTATACTAGTCTAGGAAGGTGATAAGGTCGTTATTGCGGTCCGGGCGTCCGGAACCGTTAGTGTGTGTCTATCGTGCGGAACAGTTTCCCGACGTGTCCATAGCTGGTGTCGACCACGCGAGTCCGATCTTCGGCTCTCGGGGCGGATCGTACAGCTCCTGGTGATCGCCGTTTCCGTTGCGACGCCGTCCTGTGCCGGCCCGAAATCTTCACTGAGCGCTTCGCCGACGGAGGATACGCTCCCGCGCGTGGTCCGACGCCGTAGCCCCCCACCGGCTGGCCTGCTCAGGGAATGGAAATCGATGATTGGGCCCGGCTGCGCAATCACCGATACGCCAGCATCGTCTGCAACCTGGAAAGGCGCCAGGTTATCAGCCTGCTGCCACACCGGAGCGCCCAAGCCTGGCTCGCTGCTCATCCTCAGAGGGTGAGAATCTTTTTAGCAAAGAGCATTTGCCACGTCCTCGGTGCTGTGATTCGTTAGCATGTGCGCGAGGCAGGGCTGACGATGGCTGACGAGCAATTGTTCGAGGGGTTACCCGAGCAGGCAAGACCGCAGGCCGAAGGGCGCGGTGCGCTGCGACTGGGGGTGCCGGAACGCAGTCAGATCGGCATGCAGGTGGCGGCATTGGACGATCTGATCTCGGAGGATCATCCGGTCCGCGCAGTCTGGGCGTTCGTCGAGGGGCTCGATTTGTCGGCGTTGCATGACCTCATCAAGGCGCACGAAGGCCAGCCCGGACATCCACCAGCGGACCCGGCACTGATGTTGGCGCTCTGGCTGTGGGCCACGGTCGATGGGGTGGGCAGCGCCCGCCAACTGGATCGGTTGTGCCGTGATCATCTGGTCTATCGCTGGTTATGCGGCGGCGTGTCGATGAACTATCACAGTCTGTCGACCTTCCGGATGTCGCATATGGCGGTCCTGGAGCGGCTTCTGGCGCAGGGCGTCGCGTCGATGGTGCAAGCTGGCCTGGTGTCGCTCGACACGTTGGCGCAGGACGGCCTGCCGGTGCGGGCAAGTGCCGGGGCGAGCTCCTTCCGCCGGCGCGCGCGGCTTGGCGATCTGCTCACCGCGGCACAGACGCGGGTGGCACGCCTACGCGCCGAAGTGGAGACGGATCCGGCGGCTGGCGATCGTCGCCAGCGCGCGGCCAAGGAGCGCGGCGCCCGCGAGCGCGAGGCGCGGATCGCGGCGGCGCAGGAGGTATGAAGGAACTGGAGGCCGAGCGGGAACGGCGAGAGAAGACCAACAAGAAGCAGGTGGCCAAGCAGAAGGAGCCGCGCGCTTCGACCACCGATGCCGACGCACGAGTGATGAAGATGGCCGATGGTGGGTGGCGCCCGGCTTATAACCTGCAAATCATATCGGCGCCGGAACCCCAGGTGATTGTTGCGATCGATAGCGATACCAGCGGCTCGGATCGCGGCTTGGCACGACCGGGGATCGAGATGCTGCACGCTCAGGGCTACGAGCCTTCCAATTATCTGATCGATGGCGGCTTCACCAAGAGCGACGACATCGAATGGGCCCATGCCAAAGACATCAAACTGTGGTGCCCGGCGGGACAAACCAAGCATGGCACGGATCCCTATGCGCCGAAGAAAGACGACGGTGTTGGGGCCGCGGATTGGCGTAAACGCATGCAGAGCGAGGACGGCAAGGCATTCTACCGGCTGCGCGCCGAGCACGAATGCATCAATGCCCATGCCCGGCGCATGGGCCTGCGCCGACTATTCAAGATCAAGGCCCGCATCCATCTACTGTGGTTTGCGGTCGCTCATGCGCTTCTTCGTCTTGCACGCCAAGGTGCAGGTCGCGGCATGAAGAGGAGCCCGCGCCAGCAGGCGCCCACAACGCGCCGCAGCACCGGCCTAGCATCGGCCGGTTTGCTCAGATCGCGGTCGTTCGGCGCCGGCTCAACCCAACGCTACGGTCGCCGCCTTCCAGCCCATCAAACCTAAAATTCTCCGGGCAAGAACAAAATCATTCTCACCCTCTCACGATCGCGATCGTCGCCCGCACCGCAGCGGGGGGATATGGCCAAGCCGCGGCAAAGGCCCTGCCGCACGCTGTTCAGGTCGCAGATCGTTGGCATCCGATGGAGAACGCCAGCCGGGCTCTAGATGCCGTTCGCAAATGGATGCGCCAGATCCGCAGCGCAATCGGAGCGATGGCAATCGTTTCAAACTTCTCACCGCGGCCGAGCGCCTACGTATGAGGGCTATCTCCGCTACGAAGAGACCAATGCGACGATCTTGGCCCTGTCGAAGGCGGAACGCCGATCAAGCAGATTATGCGCCAAATGGGCCATAGCAACATCCAGGGCGAACGCCACGATATCTTCCGGACCCGGTACGGTTCACTCGACTAGCATCTGCCATGCCTCGACGACAAGTGGGGCCGCCGGCTGCCGAAACGGCGCTGAATTTGGGCGCCGTTTAAAGGGCACGCGGCTTCCGAGGCTCCCTTCGCGTTGTCGCTGAGTGGACGACACGTAGACGGCGGTCAGGAAAAGTCCGACGTCGAAAACCTTCACTGGGTCCCATCGGCCAGAACAATCACTCGCCTCATGATGGTCGGAGTGGATACGCTCTCGAAGTCCTGTAGCCCGCGGCGAGGTTGGCGTTCCCGCCCTTGTCGAACCTCGAGACATCGATGACCCGTTGCAGCCTCGCCTTGTCAGACCGAGCTAGCTCGTGCCAATCCCAGTTGCCTCATTCGCACGCGTCGTTACGATCGATGAAGCGACGGTTCTGGCGGCAATCACGTTGCCTTGGTCCAACGGACAGACCAAGGGGCAGATCACCCGCTTCAAACTTGTTATACGGCCGCGGCAAACTCGATCTGCTTCAGGCCAGACCTATCGGTGCAGAACAGAGTGGAGTTGCACGCAAAACTGCGTAAGAGCAATGTTGCAGGGCGAATGATACCTTCGAGGCGCTCTTCCGCTTTGCAGGCGGCCTGAATCAGTTGCGCATCCTGCGCAAAGGAATCCCCACAGCTCGGAACCGCTCCTCGAAAAACAAGGCATTCGGCCTTACGAAATCAACGACGCGCACCTAAGATCGAGTATACCTCACGATCAAAGACTACCAGCCTTAATAGGTTGGCTGTTGGCGTTTCTCAGCTAAGTTTAGCCGAGCCCTTTCGGGGAGACACGTGTCGCACAAACTCAGCCTTGCCGAAGCGCGCGCAGGTTCCGTCGGTATCATCGACAGTTTCTCGCAATCTAAGAGAGGCATGTGCTTGCTAAATGAACCACCTACTTGCGAAGGAGACCACCATGAGCGGAGTGAGCAGCGAGCCACGCAAGTTGCCGACTCGTGAGCCATGGAGCGTGCGCTCATACTCACGTTTGGTTGGCGGACCGACCTCATGGCGCGGCGGATCCGATCTGTACCTCTGCATTGTTCACCAGCGTCTATCAACCCTCGAAAATTCAGGGTCGCTGCTAGACCGATGAAGTCGATGAGCAAATGAGCTTTAAGAAATCAGCAGCAGCAATGAAATCAACAGCTGGAAATGCATGTCATAGCTCAACTGCTCGGAGCGGATGAGAAACGTCTCCCGCCAACAAATTGCGATTCGATCACTATCTCGTTGCATGCGATGCTTATCTGGAGGTCTACCACTAAAATGAATACCGACGTTTTCGCGGCTCACGAGTCAAACGTTTGTCGCTATGGGCGGTCGTTTCCCACAGTGTTTATGAAGGCCCTTGGGGCGACGATCTGGGACGAGTCTGGTAAGACCTATATCGACTTTTTTGTTGGGTCGGGCGCACTTAACTATGGACACAACAACCCAAATATTATCGCACCAGCAATTGAATATCTCGCCGGCGGGAACATTCTTTTGTCGCTTGATATGTATACAGCGGCAAAACGTGAATTCATTGAGGTCTTCGTCGACTCGATCCTAAAACCCAGAGGTCTTTCTTACAAGATACAGTTTCCTGGGCCGACTGGCACAAACGCTAATGAAGCGGCGCTGGCGCTGGCGCGAAAATATACTGGCCGCTCGAGCGTCATGGCCTTCACAAATGCATTTCACGGCATGTCGCTCGGCTCCCTGGCAGTGTCGGGCTCGGCCTCAACCCGGGAGCTAGGCGGAGTTGCTCGGCACGACGTGATTCGTGTTCCCTACGAGGGCTATCCCGACCGAGCTTTCGATTCCGCGAGTTATATCGACTACGTATTGGGCGACCCAGGGAGCGGTATAGAAAAACCCGCCGCAATCATTCTGGAAACTATCCAGGCAGAAGGCGGCATGAACACCGCATCCGCAGCTTGGCTCACAGAGATGCAGCGCATTTGCCGCAAACACGGCGTTATTTTTATCGTCGACGACATTCAGGCAGGTGCGGGACGAACTGGCGATTTCTTCTCATTCGAGTTCGCGAAAATCGAGCCGGACATCGTGTGCCTTTCGAAATCGCTAAGCGGCTCAGGTAATCCGCTATCTATTGTTCTAATTCGGCCCGACATAGACGTGTGGAGACCTGGAGAACATAGCGGGACCTTCAGAGGCAATAATCTTGGCTTCGTGACCGGAGGAGCCATGTGCAAAATGTGGTCCGACAGGCTGTTTATCGCAGGCATCGAGCGGACGGCGTCCAAACTGCAAAGGTACCTTGATCGCCTCGTTGAGAAATTTCCCGGAATAATCGAACAGAAACGCGGCCGCGGGCTGATGGCTGGGCTCAAGTGCCGTTCACAGGCCACCGTCGGTCGTGTGCACGACGTCGCGTTCGAAAATGGCCTGCTGATCGAATCTTCGGGACCAAATCGAGACGTTATCAAAATCCTACCGCCGATTACCATCACAGATGAAGAACTTGATCGTGCTATTGCGATCCTCGATCATGCACTACAGGAGTAGCCAATGGTGATTGCCCATGTATCTCAAGCGCCCGCCATCTCGCCTCTAGCGATCAGAGAAAGAATCGGCTCGATCAGCACTGCGGAGATCATCTCAATCATGAAAGGTGAGCTCACTGGCCTGCACATCAGACAAGGCTTCAGTGCCGAGGTAGCCGATGAGATCACCGCGAATTTCACCAGCAATCCCGGTCTCAAGGAGCGGCAAGATGGCGTTCCCGGACAATATGTCGGCGCTTCTCATTACAGGAAGGATGCCACCACCTATTTTGCAGAGGCGGAAAATGCACGCCCGTTCGTAGACGCTCTTTTTGGCAATTTGGTTGATCCGGTCCGGGGATTGTTCGATGCGCTGCGACGTGTGCTTCACAATCAGGGTATTGAATTGAGGCTTGCTCGTTCAAAGCACGGCCAAGCTAACGTTTGTCGCGCCATTTGTTGGTCTGGTACCGGCACGTACGCTTTAGAGCCTCACGATGACGTCGCTCAAGTCCTATATGCCGGGGAAGGATACGATCTTGCTGCTGTGGCCAAAAACACCGTCGTAGCGCTTAACTTCTATCCTAGCATGCCCGAGGAAGGCGGCGACCTGAGGATCTGGGGCCATAAGCCAACAGCCGACGACCGAAAGTCTCAGGGGGTCGAGACCAGAGGCTATCCCTATTCGACAGCTTATCTCGACTCCGTTCCGTCTCTCGATCTCCAGCTTAAGGCCGGGGATATCGCTCTGATCGATGGCGGTTTCATTCACGGCGTCACCCGACAATCAGGCAATGGAAAGCGTCGCCTTCTACTGAACTGCTTCTTCGGGTTTGCGCAACCAAATCTTGTCCTCTGGTGGACGTGAACTCTGCGTGGTGATTGTAGGGGGCGTCCCTAGGCATGCGGCACGGATCGCGACAGGCTGGGGCGTCGCGGCCCAAGTTCTCCACATACCGCGCGTTCACGAGCTGGATCAGATAAGCGTGTTCATGCCAGGGGCTCGAGATCGACACCTGAGGAAGAGGCATTTGCGGCAGAAGTCGGTTGCCCCAGCATGCGTTTAGCCCGCGTAAAGCTAAGCCGTCCTGCGGCGCCCTCAAACCGCGCTATGACGGGGGGTGGCTTTGCGATGGTCGCTGGCAATTCGCGGGTAGGGATACCGAGATAATCGGCTTTGCCCGCCCAGCGGGCGGATGGAGACCAAGGTCGCCGTACTGCGGCCTGTGCAAGCGAGCGCCGAGCGTTTGAAGGTCGTCGATCAGGGGCGGCTCAGCGTCCGCCGCACCTCCAGGCGCCTTCGAGGCTCCTGCCACTGATGGAGCGCTGAATCTCAAACAGGGCTTTCGATCCGATGCACCACCTCCATCTCGAGGAGAAAGGCCGACCCCTACGTGCAATTCCATTTCACGCCGACAAAAGCGCGCGCCGGCCTATACCGTCTGTGGGGTCGCAGTCTTAAACCGCTCACCTCGTTTGGCAGCGATGATGATGTCATGGTGGTCACGCCTGTCATCGAGCGGACCGCGCCGCCCACATTCGCGGGCCATGGCGAAGAACAGTATGATCTCGGTGAGACAAGAGGATCGTTTGTTCACCGAGGCAAAGTAGGGAGGATGACTCGATGGACGAGATACGCGAATCAAAATCAGAATCGGCTCTGCAATACGAGCTGACGAGACGGGCGGCTGGCCATCATGTCGCTATCGAGCTAAGCGAAACTGTGAAACTTGCTTGGCCGATGGTACTGACGCAGCTTGGGCAGATCGCGATGATGACGACCAATCTTGCCTTCTTAGGACGCATCAGCACAGAAGCGGTCGCAGCGGTTGCGCTAGCCGGCAGGATCTATCTCACCAGCATCACCTTCGGGGTGGGCCTGCTCGTGGCGATCATACCGTTGACGGCGGAAGCGTTTGGGGCGAATAATCTAGCCGTGGTACGGCGCTCGCTGCGCATGGGGCTATGGGCGGCGCTGCTGCTATCGCTCCCGGTCATGGCACTTATGCTGTGCGGAGAACAAACCCTGCTCCTTCTTGGCCAAGCGCAGGACGCAGCACGGCTTGCCGAGCAATATTTGTTCGGATTGGCATGGGGCGTGGCGCCCGCGTTATCTTTTCTCGCGATTCGTGGTTTTATGAGCGCAATCAATCGGCCGGAGCCGGTCTTATGGACCACGCTCGCGGCCATCCCCCTCAATGCTCTGCTAGCCTATCTGCTGATCTACGGCAAGCTCGGCCTGCCGCGGCTGGAGCTATTCGGGGCGGGTCTTGCGACCACTCTGGTGAACTATGCGACGTTTCTTGCTGGCTTGTGGTTCGCCACAATGCACCGCCCTTTCCGTGACTACCGCTTATTTGCGCATCTTTGGCGCTTCGATTGGCCAGCAATGCGGCAGCTAATCGTGATCGGGACGCCGATCTCAATTGCCTTCTTGTTGGAAACCGGACTATTCTCGGCCGCAGCGCTCCTGACCGGCTTAATCAGCACCGGCACACTTGCCGCTCATCAAATTGCGGTTCAGATCGCCACCATTCTTGCGATGATCCATTTCAGTATCAGTATGGCGGCGGCCGTGCGCGTTGGTAGCGCGGTCGGCCGCAATAACAGTGCCGACATCAAGAGGGCAGGTTTGGTCGCGATGATTCTCGGTAGCGCGATCGCGGCTATACTGACGCTTGCGGTAATCGCCGCGCGTTTTCAGATCGCCAAATTGTTTTTGGGCGAAACGGCGAGCGATCCCGACGCGACAATCGGGCTGACTGCAAAGCTCCTTTTGGGTAGCGCGAGCTTTTTAATCGCTGATGCCGCGCAGAGCACTGCGGCGGGCGGCCTGCGCGGCCTGAAGGACACGCGTATGCCGCTTCTGTTTGCGGGCATCGCTTATTGGCTGATCGGCTTCTCGCTTAGCTACGTGCTTGGTTTCAAGCTCGGCCTTGGCGCCATTGGGATCTGGATTGGCTTGTCAATCGGGATGACCGTCTACGCGGGACTCCTCGTCCTGCGTTTCCATCTGCTTGCGAGCAGGCTTGCTCTTCAGAGCCGATATTTGCCCGCGCAAAACGCGTGACGTCGTAGAAATGTGGTTATTCTCAAGCGTGAGAAGTTCCGTGCCGCCAGTGAACTCGAAGGTGCCGCGGGTTGGTCATTTTACATCTATCGCGGGATCCAAGGGACAATGAAGAGTCCGCAAATTGAACGTGCGGATCGACGTCATCGAGTTATACGGTCACAATGAACGTGGTCATGACGATCATCTGGCCGGCGCCGCGTCCTGTGCCGACCGCCAGCCAAGCTGCTTCTGCCGAGAGCCAATTCCTCAAAGCGCGGTTCAGCAGCCGTTGGTCGTCAGACGACAGATTTGCCCTTCGTCGACAAGGCGAGCAAAGGCGTCCAAATACTTCTTTGCTCCAGACCCTTCTACGCGGTCCGAACAGTAGCAATTTAGGAGATCATGGAAGCGTCCTATGCTCCGCTCGACTAGCCGAACACTTCCGACCATACTGCGTGATTGTATCGGGGCACTTTGCCATCTCCCGCCAGCGCATTTGTGGCGTGCTGTCGGACCACGACGGGTCCCCTTAGAAATAGTCTTTACAAATCGATCTTTCGCGATTTGGCACGGGGCTTGAAGGGCGTTCGGTGTCGCCTGCTCAAGAAGCCGCTGCGATGCCGTGAAGCTAGTCGTGACCTACGATGGCGATACAGACATAAACAGCTTTTAAGGCTCGCACGTAGACCGGAGAAATGGAACTCATGTTGAAGGCCGCTGCATCTAGTCTTATTCAGGATGAGAACTTTCATAAGGTAACTGCACGATTGCTGTCGGAACCGCATCCCCCTGGTGGTGGACCGGGTAACGATCCCAAAGCGAGCTGCAATCCGTTTCACTACGTAGAGCACGGACTTGGCATTGCGCCGGAGCAGGGCGAACTGATTTATCTGCTTTGTCGATGGCTTAGTACGAAGCGCGTTGCGGAATTTGCGACGTCTACCGGAATGTCAACACTGTATCTCGCTGCCGCGTTGCGTGATAACGGCGGTGGTGTTGTGATTGGATCGGAACTCGTTTCCGCGAAGGCCGCAGCAGCACGTCGCAACCTTCGCCATGCAGGTCTCTTGGACTACGCCGAGATTAGGGAAGGGGACGCTCGGCGAACTTTGCGTGATTTGGGCGGTCCTGTAGATTTCGTTCTGGTAGACGGTTGGCCTGTGAATGACGGCCCCTCTTTGGCTCGAGAAGTTATAGAGATTGTGGCACCGCAAGTGCGAATTGGGGGATACGTGATGAACGACGGCGCCGAGCCCGATTTCCTCGAGTTTATCCGAGATCCAGCAAACGGGTTTCTGGGCTTAATGCTGCCGTTCAAAGTTGGCATGGAGCTCTGCGTGAAGGTAGACTAGGCCCATTGACTTCTCGGCGTCGCCTTGCGCCACGTGATCTGTAGGTACCGTGTTCGGACCCGGTCCCCACAATAGAGGTGATCCAATGAGAGCATATCGACCTCCTTGTATAGACCGCCCTCCTCCGTAGCGAAATTCGTGTTTCTCAAATGAGTACGACTCCGCGCTTCTATCAGCATGCTGGATAGGATTCCGTTTGCCGAAGATCTGAGTAGCGAGCCAGTTCACTCTGAGCGCGCTTCGTCAGCCCGATAAGATCGATGATCCACTGACCAATGTCCTGCGTGCCGGTGCGCGGCAGCTGTCTGGCACAGGATATCGAGGCCGAAGTCGAGACGTTTCTTGCCACGGTGAAGGATTTGAAGCTTGCCGACGGACGCACCCGTGTCGTGGGCGAGCATTCGAATGTCTGGTCAAGGATCACGATGCGCGGCTGGCCTTCTACGACTTTCCTGCCGAGCATTGGGATCACTTACGCGCAAACAATCCCATTGAAAGCGCCGAACATCGGATGGGCCGGAATTATCTCTGGCAGCGGCGGGGCGATTCCACCAATGCTGTTCTCGCCGCCGCCGGCTACAACTTCCGTCGCCCTCATCCGCCGGCTGGAACTTTTGTTGCACCAAATCCTCGTCCAGCTCATCCTCCGACTTCACCTCGCCCCGAGCTGAAGTGCGGTTCTTCACCGACGAGTATGTCAGCTCAACCGCTTGCACCACATCCGCCACTCCGTGAATTTTTCAAGCTAGCTTGGCTCTTCCCTTAACGATGACACGACCATCCCATGATGAGAGCTCAAGGACTCCCCCGCTCTCCGATGCCTGCAGCGCTCGCAAGTCCGTTTTACCTAAGACCTTGGCCCAATATGGATAGAGCTTACAATGCGCCGACACGCAGACCTGATCTTCGTCGATTGCGATTCTGGGCAAAAAAACTCTTGATACGATATCAAATTCACCGAGCGCTCCGTGCGAATCGACCTGGGTCGTGAGAACGATACCGCGGCAATCGATCTGAGCTATGCCTTGAAAATTCGGCTCATAGTCAAGAACGACACGTTCGTTCTCGACGACAACAACGTAATCGTCATATGCTTTCCGAATCTCCCTAACCGGGATACCTATGCATCGTTGGACAGCGTCATATTCCATCGGATCTGCCGGAGCTGTATGGATGACCGGAAGCGCGACTTGTATGGCGTCGCCTTGCAGCCAAGCGTCGAGAAGCCCGCTCCGAGCGTGATAGGAGATTCGATCCGACCGACCGCAACCGGTACGAAAAAGCCAGTATGTCGCCGCAAATGTTCCATGCCCGCAGAGGTCCAGTTCGGCGTTTTGCGTGAACCAGCGAATTTCAAAATGGCCTGTCTCTTCCAAGGGGCGAAGAAACACTGTCACGGGCTGGCGAAATAGTCGCGCCAGCCGCTGGCACTCGGCCGTCGCCGGATATCGATCATAGAGCATCACTGCCGCCGGATTGCCGGCGAAGCGGCCATCAGCAAACGCATAAACTACTGATGGTGTATCGCCATCCAATCGCCTCGCATCAAACATTTCCTCACTTGAGCTAGTCGGCTGAATGAAACCTTTCCTTCCGGCTGTCATATCTTAGCTCCTAAGGCCTTAGGTGCAACACATGTCGCGTTTCGTCGAAGCTAGCGATTGGTTAACTCGGATATGCGCGCTGCGCCTCGGCTCTGGCCCTCTCATGTAAGAACCCATATGGTTCGGTCCGCATGACGGGAACGAGCTTGGACTCCATCTCTCTTGCGTGCACCAATCTCGCGTAGGTCCCAGCTATTGCGAACTCTCGCAGCACATCTCTCATCTCGCGAACGTCACGCTCAGTGTCGTGTGCGAGGAACGAATATTCGGGTCGGCCCTTAATGTCGCGACTATAAACCGACGTCGAGACATCCGTCGGGCCTCCTCCGAAGTCGGCAACCCCACTCAAGTTCATTGTCTTACCGTAAGGCACATCCGCTAAGAGTTCGCATCTATGCACATGAGTAAAATTTGATGTGCCTAGGCCGATTATCAAGCCATCTGAGCGGCTTATCTCGCCAAATATTGAGTCGTCACCGAACGGACTGCATTTCCACCAGTCCGTCTCGCACAATTCTTCAGTCCTCGGGCCGGTCACGACCATCGAATAAGCGGGATGTTTGGTGCGCCCAGAGGGAAGCTCTCGCATCACGAGATCGGCCAACACGCCTGTTTCGGACTTCGTCTTCGTCCAATGAAAGCATCGCGTGGCGCAGTAGCTCAACGTGAACGCTGGGAGAATGACCGTGGACGAAGCGGAGACGCGCTCTAACGCTTCTAGAAGAATGGACGCCACCTCATTCGCCCTCACGTTCTTCAATGCTACAAGCGATGAATGCAGGACAATCATGCTGGGGCCCCGTGCATGAATGTGTTCGACAATTTGCGCGAGCTCGTCCCTAAAACCGGCAGCTTGTCCGCAGTTGCCTATCGCACCCGCTTGACATCCGCTGCCATCGACCGGTCTAATTCGCCTTGCCCACTCCTCGAGCGAGAGATTTTGCTCTCGATAAACGTCCTCCCCGAACATCAAGCCGCTTTCCGCCAACTTGAGCTGTATTTCGAGGAAGTTCAGCGAATCAATATCATACTCCCGAGCTGTCCTACTGGGTAACGCCAATCTTCCCTTGACGGCGTGTACCGCTTCCAGCACATGATCCAACGGGGATTTCGGTGCATGTTCGGTCTGGGGTGCGGCATGCTTCACATTCGGCCTGAGCGCCAGCTTCGCTGACCTTTCAAGCGCGCGCTGATCGAGTTTTCCGTTGGCAGTAAAAGGAAGCTCGATAAGAGGCACAACGAGCTTCGGAACACGATCCTTCGGCAACGCATCCAATAGCCGCCGGTGAACTTCATCCACGTCGGCACTCGCGGGCGTCACCATGCACACAAGCTCCTGGCTCGCGTCGTTGTCTCCGTCCACCACGACCACCGCTGAATCCGTACATAGGCCCATCTTATCGATCGCGCTGGTGATTTCCCCCTTCTCCAATCGGGTTCCTCGATACTTGATCTGATCATCCTTTCTTCCGATAAACAACAATCCATGCTCTTCCGATGCCGCGACATAATCACCAGTGCGGTATAGCACTTGCTCGCCGTTGGCCGTCATGAATGGCACGAAGCGCAGTTTCGATTGGACTTCGTCAGCCACATAGCGTTGGGACGTCTGCACGCCTCCCACCCAGAGCTCGCCCTCGACTCCAAGCCCAACGTTCGACTGGGTTTCGTCGTCAAGAACATAGAAATCGACATTGCATGCTGGTTTTCCGATGAACATCGGGAGGTCTGCCTCACCACGAGGGCAATGGTGGTAACTAACGGCAACACAGCATTCGGTAGGCCCGTAGCTATTTATTAGCGCCGCGTTGGGGAGAACCGAGTAAAATCGTCGCCTAATGGAATTTGGTAGGGATTCGCCATTGCAGACTACATATTTGAGATCTGTAAACCGTGCTGCTATGTGGGGAAGACGTTCGAGGCTTCCAAGGAAGCGTCGCAGCAGCGTTGGAACCATCTGAATGACATTCGTGCCGCTTTGGATCAGGAACTCGATTGTTTGAATGATTTGCGTTTGCAGTTGCGTGCCGGGCAAGACAATTGTCCCGCCGGTTGCAAATGGCACTAAGAACTCGGGAATCGAGACATCGAATGCTGGCCGCGTAAGCTGCGAAATGCTGGCGCCCTCCGAGAAATCGATCATGTCGATATACCAGTCGACCAAATTCAGAAGAGCTGCCTGGGAGACCGGTACCCCTTTCGGCACTCCCGTGCTTCCAGAGGTGTGCATGACGTACGCGATGTTTGGAAATGCCGAGTTGCCGCCATCGTGTGCGGAAATGCGCTCGACGCTCATTGAACCGGCTGCGTCCAAACTGACAATGGCGCGCGCGCCCGTGTTGCGGAGTATGTGGTCCAACCGTTGGCCGGACTCCGCTTGATCAACAGGCACGAAGGCAACGCCCAGCAGTTGCGTGGCGAGAACAGCCGTAACCAATTCAACCGATCGCGGAAGTCTGAAAACGACCGCGTCACCAGGATGGACGCCAACGGCCTTCAAGCCCTCCACGAGGCTGGACGCGGACGCCCCCAGCGTCCGGTAGCTTACGTCGCCATTCTCGCTCGTGCGCACAGCGGTGTTCGAGGGAAACTTTTCCAAAGTCTCGGTGATGACATCGGCTATCTGGTCGTGGCCAAAACGCAAGGGTCGGCGCCCACCGGAAAGTGTCGGTGTCAAAGCCTGCATCATAGGTGTTTTCATCGTTCTTCCTCCGCCACGTAGCCAGCTCATTGTGCCCGTTCATGGCTCTATCGTGCTCTCAATTGCACTAACCTTTGGCGACGGTCACTTCTACCTGGCGTCCCTTGGGCTGGTTCGGGGAGGTGAGGGCCCGTTCGCCATGAGTCGTAAACGGTGTGATCGACCAATCGATTAGGTCGACGGCGCGCTGA
>NZ_JAULLN010000026.1:0-116133 GCF_041357655.1 Bradyrhizobium sp. DN3
TGGTGCCCATGGCGGGGGTTGCGGTGGCGGTGGGGTGGGGCATGTGGGGGCCAAAATATACCCCGCCGGGTGCCCGGGTTTCGCGGGCACGACAGCGAGGGGGAGGTGCACACTCTAGCACCATCCCTCATCTCATCAGCCCATCTCGCCGGATGGCGTCGAATTAACGCGATTCCGCCCGTTTCCCGCAGCCCGGCGATGACATATTATATGCGCGCCAACCAGGGCCCTGCGGAGCAATCCCGAGACATCGCGTAACACCTCTTCATTATGCCGTTATCCCGAGCCAGGTTGGAGCGAGCCAACGAAACAGGGAGGCAGTGCCATGACGATGAGGCCGGATCCCACTTTTCACGCATCGCCCAAGCTTGCGATGGAAGCACCAGCGGAGAACTTTGCCTACACGTTGCTGCTCAGTCCAGATTTCTCAAAACCTGATGCTCTCGCGGTCATCGACGTCAAGCCGGGATCGCCGACCTACAGCCAAATCGTCCACACCGTGACGATGCCCAACAAGGGCGATGAGTTTCATCACTTCGGCTGGAATGCCTGCTCCTCCGCCTTGTCGCCGCTCGCCGGACATGCCTTCATCGAGCGGCGCTATCTCATCATCCCCGGACTGCGCTCGTCGCGGATCTACATCATCGACACCAAGCCGGATCCGACCAAAGCCAAGATCCACAAGATCATCGAGCCCGAGGAAGTCTTCAAGAAGACCGGTTACTCGCGGCCGCATACCATCCATTGCGGGCCGGACGGCATCTATGTGAGCACGCTGGGCGGTGGCGGCAAAGACGGCACCAACGGTCCTCCAGGTGTTTTCATCATGGATTGCGAGACGTTCGAGGTCCTGGGACGATGGGAGATCGACCGCGGTCCGCAGACGCTGCACTATGATTTCTGGTGGAACCTGCCGCGCGACTACATGGTGACGAGTGAATGGGCGTTGCCGCCGCAGTTCGAGAACGGGATCGTCCCGGAAGATCTGCTTGCGAATAAATATGGCCATCGTCTCCACTTCTGGGATCTTCGCGCCCGTCGCAACGTCCAGACCATCGACCTCGGCGCCAATCATCAGATGGCGCTGGAAGTACGACCGGCGCATGATCCGGTTCGCGAATACGGCTTCGTCGGCGTCGTGGTCGACACCACCAATCTCGAAGCATCGATCTGGACCTGGTGGCGCGACGGCGGGACATTCCACGTGGAGAAGACGGCGACGATCCCGCCCGAGCCGGCGCCAAAGGAGAAGCTCCCGCCGCTGCTGCAGGGCTTTGGTGCCGTGCCGCCTCTGGTAACCGATATCGACCTGTCGATGGATGATCGCTTTCTCTATGTCTCGTGCTGGGGCACGGGTGAAATGCGCCAGTACGACGTCAGTGATCCGCGCAAGCCAAAGCATGCAGGCTCGGTCCACATTGGCGGCATCGCGCGCCGCACCCCCCATCCCAACGGCAAGGCATTCGCGGCAGGTCCGCAGATGGTCGAGATCAGCCGCGACGGCAGGCGCGTGTACTGGACTAATTCGCTTTATTCCACCTGGGATGACCAGTTCTATCCCGACGGGGTTCCGGGCGTGGAGGTCATGGCCAATGTCGGTCGCGACGGCGGCCTCGAGCTCGACAAGGATTACTTCGTGAGCTTCCCCGACGGATATCGTGCGCACCAGATCAGGCTGGAGGGCGGCGATTGTTCGACGGACTCCTTTTGCTACCCGTCGGCCTAGATTGGGGACACGCGAGCCCGGCGCTTGGCTGGCTCTGGCTCGCGCTTGTTGCGAGCGGTCTCTATCACGGGATCAATCCAGGGATGGGATGGCCGCTCGCCGTTTCGGCCGGGCTCATGGACAAGAGCCCGCGCGCGCTCTTCCGTGCATTGTTGGCTCTGGCGGCCGGGCATCTCCTGGCAACGCTTCTCGTGCTGCTGCCATTCGCGCTGCTGCTCGTGCTAGTCGAGTGGCAGCGTTCGATCCAGATCGGTGCGAGCCTTCTCGTCATCGGCTTTGGCGTCTATCGGCTGATCGAGCGGCGTCATCCGCGCACGCTGGCCCGAATTCCGCCAACGCAATTGGCGCTCTGGTCATTTGCCGTTGCCATTGCTCACGGCGCCGCCTTGATGCTCGTACCGATCTATCTCGGTCTCTGCCAAGCCTTCGACCTCGATGCCGGCCATGAGGCCGCCGGCGTGCTGATGAAGGCAAGTCTTGTGAAGGCAAGTCTCGGGATGGCGGTGCTGGTGTCTCTGGTGCACGTTGCCGCCATGATCGGCGCGGGCGGATGTCTGGCGTGGCTGGTCTACCGCTATCTGGGATTGAGGTTTGTCTCGCGAAGCTGGTTCAATCTGGATCTGATCTGGGCGGCCAGCCTCATCGTGGTTGGCGTCGTGGCGCTCACCTTCAATCTCTCGAGCTGGCGGTGAAGCCTACCGCGTCAAAGCCCACTCGCCGATGACGCGAAAGCGAGCCTTGGGATCATCCTGCTTGAACAGCGCGATCCGATCGATCGTCAGCGTATCGAGCTTCAGCGACGCAAATCGCGTCCGCAGCATCTCCAGAATCGGCCCGCGGCGCTCGGCGTCCAGCCGTCCCGTCAGCGTCATGTGGAAGCGGAATTCTTCCATGACGTAAGGATAGCCCCAGAGATCGAGATAGTCGCGCTGCCGCTCGCTCAGCTTCTCGGGCCTGCGACGCGCGCGGTCTTCCGCCGTCATCGCGGCGCGGAACGAGTCGAACTCGCGAACGCAATCGGCGGCGAGCTGCTGGAGCGCATCGACCGGCTCGGCCGGAATGACGGCAATGAAGTCGCTGATGGAATCGACGACCGGTCGGATCGCCGGGATCGGCCGCGGCTTGCTGGCGAATGCCGCACAGGCCGCCGCGAGCTCGGCCTCGGTCCTGCCGGCCGCCAGGGTCATCGGCGCCTTCAGGGTGCCGTGAAAGCCGTATTTGCGGGGATCGGCGGTGACGTCGCGCCAGTCGGCCGCGACATGCAGTGCCTCGCGCGGAAACGGCACCTCGTCGCCGGTATAGGCATCATAGCCGAGCAGCTCGACGCCGAAGCGGGAGACGGCGCTGTCGGCGCCGGCGGCAAAATAGATCGCGTAGCGGGGAAAACCTGTCATTGCCTCAGCATAGCCAATTCATGCCGCAACGACAGTCTCGCGTGGCATCGCCACTGCGGCGAGCAGCCGCGTTGCATCGGTGAGATGCACGAGCTTGCCGCCTGATATCACCGCGATCAGCCGCGGCCGCAGCTTCACGCTGTCGTCGACCAAAAGCATGTCGGCGCGGCGTCCATGCGCGATGATGCCGCGATCGGTAAGGCCGGTTGCACGGGCAGGCCCGGCAGAGACCAAATCCCAGGCCTTCTCCAGCGCCAGCACGCCGTCGGCGGCGAGCCGGAATGCGGCCAGCAGCTGTGCGGGATAGTAATAGTCCGACGCCAGCACCGAGCAGAGGCCCTTGGCGATCATGTCGGATGCCCTGGTCCAGCCGGTGTGGCTGCCGCCGCGCACGACGTTCGGCGCGCCATAGACGATGGCATCGCCGTGGCTTGCTGCCGCCCGCGCCGTTTCCTCGTTGATCGGAAACTCGGCGATCAACGCACCGAGCTCGCGAAACTCCTGGCGCATCGCCGGTGTCGCGTCGTCATGCGAGAGCATCCGCACACCGGCGGCGCGGGCGGTAGCGGCGAGCCGCGACACGGAGGCTGGAACGTCGGCGGCGCGCGCCACCACGCGTTCGACCAGCCGGTCAAATTCCTCGCTCGAAAGGCCAGTGCGCTCGACCATGCGATTGCGCTTGCGTGGCCTGGCCATATCGGCAACGGTGCCGTCCATATGGTCATTGAAGGCGAACAGGTCGACGCGGCCTTCCGCGAGCCACTGGCCGATCTCGACCTCGGCATCGAGATTGTAGGTCTCGTGCCGCAGGTGGAAGCGGGTGTCGGCGGCGAATTGCGGACGCTGCCGCTCGATCGCCTCCATCAGGCCGCGCGCATTGTCGGCGCTGCGCAGGCCCGGCTCCCACGAGCAGGTCGTGGCGTGGAACACCGTGGTAATGCCGTTGCTGATCGCTTGGCGGTCGCTGTCGGCGAGCGCGACGTCGATCGGAAAATCGACGCCGGCGCGCGGCATCATCTGGCGCTCGAAGGCATCGCCATGCAGATCGACGATGCCGGGCAACACCAGCAGGTTGCGGGCGTCGATGGCGAGCCGCGCGCGGCCGCGAGAGGCATCGACCTGCGCGATATCAGATCCGGACACGAGCAGTGAGGTTTCGACGAGCTCGGCGCCGATCAGGGCCCGGCCGCCTTCAAGGAAAATGTCTGTCACGCGACCGCGCTTCGTTTGCTGGCAGGAGAACCGGTGAAAGAGCTCGCCCGTGCTTCGTATGTCGCGAGGAAATCTTCAATCCCGAGCTTGCGGAAATCGGGCAGCGCTTCACGCAATTTGTCGTGATCCCAGTCCCACCAGGCAAGCTTGGCGAGCCGTCCGGCGATCTCCTCCGAGAACCGCCGCCGCACGATGCGCGCCGGATTGCCGGCGACGATGGTGTAGGCCGGCACGTCCTTGGTGACGATCGCGCCGGCCGCGATCACCGCGCCGGTGCCGATGTTGCGGCCCGGCAGCACGATCGCGCCATGGCCGATCCAGACGTCGTGACCGATATGGACGTGATGCTGGCGCCGCCAGTCGAAGAACTCGACATCGTCGCTCTCGCCTTCGAAGTAGGCGCTCGAACGATAGGTGAAGTGTGCCTGGGTCGCGCGGTGCATCGGGTGATTGCCGGGATTGATCCGCGTCATCGCCGCGATCGAGCAGAATTTTCCGATGGTCGTGTAGGTGATCTGGGCATCATTCACGACATAGGAGTAATCGCCCATCGTCACTTCATGCAGGATCGTGCGCGCGCCGACCTCGGTGTAGGCGCCGAGCCTGGCCTCGTGCAGCTTGGCCGAGGGATCGATGGTCGGCTGAATCGAAAGAGCTTTGGCGGCCATGTCGTATCCGAAGCGCGAGGGCGGGGCGTTCCTCTTCGAGCGGCTTGATGACAATGTCATGACGCGGCGATGACAGGGGATGACGTGTGTTGGATCGCCGCACCGCAACGCGGATGTCACACAAGTGTTAAGCGCCGGCGTTAGCGGTGGGCTCCAGTTAATCTGGAGCGTTGCATGCTGGTGGTGGAAGGTCTGACGTGTCGCTTCGGCGCAAAAGCCGCGGTGGACGACGCTTCGTTTCAAGTCTCCCCCGGCGGCTTCGTCGGCGTGATCGGACGGTCCGGCGCCGGCAAGTCGACCCTGCTGCGGACCATCAACCGCCTGGTGACGCCGACCGAGGGGCGCATCCTGTTCGACGGCATCGACGTCACCGCGCTGCGCGGCAAGGAGTTGCGCCAGTGGCGGGCGCGCTCGGCGATGATCTTCCAGCAGTTCAACCTAGTCGGCCGGCTCGATGTCCTCACCAACGTCCTGATGGGCCGCCTCGCAACGATGCCGACCTGGCGCTCGCTGTCGCAGCTCTGGCCCGAGCAGGACAAGGCTCTGGCGATGTCCGCACTGGAGCAGTTCGACATCGCCGCGCTCGCCGCCCAGCGCGCCGACCAACTCTCCGGCGGCCAGCAGCAGCGCGTCGCGATCGCCCGCGCCCTGGTGCAGCAGCCCGATATCATCCTCGCCGACGAGCCGATCGCCTCGCTCGATCCGCGCAACACCAAGATCGTGATGGATGCGCTGCTGCGCATCAACAAGCATTTCGGCATCACGGTGCTTTGCAATCTGCATTCGCTCGATCTGGCGCGCAGCTATTGCGACCGCCTGATCGGCATGGCCGCGGGCCGCGTGGTGTTCGACGGCGCGCCGTCCGCGCTGACCGATCGTGTGGCGCGCGAGCTCTACGATCTCGAAGCCGCCGACGTCATGGGCGGCATGCCTGTCCCGGCGCCCGAGGGCGTTCCGGCGCTCGGGACGGCCGCGGCGGCCTGAGCCTCGCCTGTTTAGTTCAAGTCTTTGCGTCAACCGACCCCAACCGATGAAGAGGGTATCATGATCACTCGCAGATTGATCCTCGCCGGCGCCGCCGCGCTTGCGTTCACGACCTCCGCCTCCGCGGACGACTGGAAAGCCAAATATCCCGAATTGACCTTCGCCGTCGTGCCGGCGGAGAACGCCTCCGGCGTCACCGAGCGCTGGGCACCGTTCATGAGCTATCTCTCCAAGGAATTGGGCGTGAAGGTCACGCTGCGCATCGCCAACGACTACGCCGCGGTCATCGAAGGCCAGCGCGCCGGTAACATCCATATTGCCAGCTACGGCTCGGCCTCGTTCGCGCGCGCACGTCTGACCGGCGTCAAGACCGATGCCTTCGCCAACGACATCAACGCCGACGGTTCGACCGGCTACTATTCGGTGTTCTTCGTCAAGGCGAGCAGCGCCTCCAAGAAGGTCGATGACCTCAAGGGCAAGAATCTCGGCCTCGTCGATCCGAACTCGACCTCCGGCAACAATGTGCCGCGCTTCGAGCTCGACAAGATGGGCATCCACGATGCCGATAGCTATTTCAGCAAGGTCGTCTTCACCGGTAGCCACGAGAACGCGATGCTGGCGCTGGCGCAGGGCACGGTCGACGTTGCCGCCAACCAGTGGACCAGCGACGATGATTCCACGCTCGCGCAGATGCTGACCAAGGGCATGCTGAAGAATGCCGATGGCTCGGCAATGAAGAAGGACGACTTCCGTATCATCCACAAGTCGGCGCCGATCATCAACGGTCCCTACGCCTACAACTCGGATCTCCCGGAAGATGCCAAGGCCGCCATCGCCAAGGCGTTCTTCGACGCTCCGAGCAAGGACAAGGCAGCATTCGACCGTCTCTCCGATGGCCAGAAGAAAGGCTTTCATCCCGCCACCACCAAGGACTGGGATGGCACGATCGAGCTGATCAAGTTCGTCGATGCGCTGCGTAAGAAGAAGGCGTCCTGATCTTAGGACGAGCTACTCGAGCCGGGTCGACGGACCCGGCTCTTTCTCTTTTTACAGGCCACTCTCCCTGACAAGATGACCGTCGCGGTTTCGATCCTCCCCGAGCAGCAGCTTGCCGTGCTCAACGCCGCCTATCGCCAGGCGGTCGCGCGCAGGCGATGGCGCCTCCTGTTGGGAGCCGGTATCTTTGCCGCAGCGCTGGTTCTTGCCGCGATCGGCGCCGAAGTGAATTTGCGCACGCTGTTCACGTATTTCGGCAACTTCATCAGCTATTTCGACCGCATCCTCACGCTCGACAGCGGCCAACGGGTCTGGACCGATTTTGGCGAGTGGCTGTGGGGCTGGCGCAAATGGCTGAGGATGCTGGGCGAGACGCTGCTGATCTCCTATGTCGGCACGCTGATCGGCGCGACCTTCGCCTTTGCCCTGAACTTCTTCGCGGCGGAGAACACCTCGCCCGCGCCCTGGCTGCGCTTCGTCGTGCGCCGCCTGCTCGAATTCGCCCGCACCGTTCCCGGCATCGTGTTCGCACTGGTGTTCGTCATCGCCTTCGGCCTTGGTCCGATGGCGGGCGTGCTCGCGATCGCGATCCATTCCACCGGCGCGCTTGGAAAACTGTTCTCGGAGATCGTCGAGAACGCCGACATGAAGCCGGTCGAAGGCATCCGCTCGACCGGTGCGAGCTGGCTCTCCTGCATGCGCTTCGCCGTCGTGCCGCAGGTCACCGCGGGTTATGCCAGCTACGCGCTGCTGCGCTTCGAAATCAACGTCCGCGAAGCCTCGGTGATGGGTTTTGTCGGCGCCGGCGGCATCGGCCAGGAGCTCGTCGTCGCCATCCGCAAGTTTTATTACTCCGACGTCAGCGCGATCCTGCTCACCATCATCGTCACCGTCTTCATCATCGACATCACCACCGGCTGGCTGCGCGGCCGCCTGTTCGGCAAGGAGGCGCGGACGTGACGAAGCCGCAGCAGGTCGACACACGAGAGATCCGCGCGCGCTACCCCGATGTATTCGACCGGCCGGCCTCGGCGCGGCTTGCAACGCCCGCGATGATCGTCGCGGCGTTCGCGATCCTCACCTACGGCCTGGTCGATCTCGACTTCTCGCCGTCGCGGTTCCTCGCCGGCCTCAGCCAGCTCGGCTGGATCAGCCTGATGATGATTCCGCCCGATCCCGGCTCCTCGCTGCCGGTCTATCTGAAAGCGCTGGGCGAGACGCTCTCGATCGCGCTGCTCGGCACGACGCTGGCGGCGCTGTTCGCGCTGCCGGTGAGCCTGCTCGCCGCGCGCAACGTGGTACCGTCAATCATCCTGCGCTTCCCGGTTCGCCGCTTCCTCGATTCGATCCGCGGCGTCGACACGCTGATCTGGGCGCTGGTGTGGATCAATGTGGTCGGGCTGGGCCCGTTCGCAGGCGTGCTTGCCATCGCCGTGTCGGATTTCGGTGCCTTTGGAAAACTGTTCTCGGAGGCGATCGAGGGCGCCGACCAGAAGCAGGTCGAAGGCATCCGCGCCTCCGGCGGCAGCGCGCTGCACGAGATCCGCTTCGGCCTGCTGCCGCAGGTTTTGCCCGTGATCGCCGGCCAAGTGCTCTATTTTATCGAATCCAACACCCGCTCGGCCACCATCATCGGCATCGTCGGCGCCGGCGGCATCGGCCTGCAGCTCGCCGAGCAGATCCGCGTGCTGGAATGGCAGAAGGTGTCGTTCCTGATCCTGATGATCCTGGTTGCGGTGGCCGCGATCGATTTCGTCTCGGGCAAGCTGCGGTTTGCGATTATTGGGCGAAGGGCGGTGGCCTGAGCGTGGGTGCGTACTCCTCTTCCCTTCTCCCCCTGTGGGAGAAGGTGGCGCGAAGCGCCGGATGAGGGGTATGTCTCCACGAACTCAAATTGGCGTGTCCGGAAAGATACCCCTCACCCGTCTCGCCGCTACGCGGCGAGCCACCCTCTCCCACAAGGGGAGAGGGTGAAGAGGCGTCCCCTACGACTCCACCAGAAACTCCACCCGCTCTGCGGCGAAGCGCGAGTGCTTGGTCACCAGCGGCTTGCCGTCGAGAGCGTGGTCGGTCGCATCGACCACCAGGATCGGACGTCCCAGCGCAAGATCGAGCCGGGCGGCGTCGGTCGCGTCGACGATGCCGGCGGTGATCCGGGTCGCGCCGCGGCGGTAGTCGCGAATGCCGTAGTGCTCCAGCAATTTCGTCATCGAGCGTGTCGCGGCGAACACGGCGCCGGCGCCGGGAAACAATTCCGCCGACAGCCAGGTGGTGGAGACGCAGATCGGCGTGCGGTCAGCGAGGCGGATCGCCTCGATTCGCACCAGCGGCGCGCCGGTCTTCAGGCCGAGCTCGCGCGCCAGCTCGCGGGTTGCAACATCGTCGGATGCCTCGATCAACTGGCCGCGCGGCTCGCGGCCGCCGGCGCCGACGATCTCGGAGAAGCGCGTGCGCGAGCGCAGCGGATAGGCGAGCTTCTGCGCCTCGACATAGGTTCCGCTGCCGCGCTCGGCCCGCACCAGGCCGCGCTCGGCAAGCGCGGCCAGCGCGCGCCGCACGGTGTGGCGATTCACGCGGTAGGTTTCGGCGATCTCCATCTCGCCCGGTAATTTGTCGCCGGCGGCAAAGCGGCCGTCGGCAATGCCGCGCTCGATGCCGTCGGCAACGAGGCGCCACAGCGCGACGCCCGACGATGCAGTGTCTTGCATGCTCATATCGCCGGTCAGCCTAGCCCAGAAATCACGCCTTTGTCACGAAACAGTCATGGCGCTCCACTATGAAGTTGTCTAGTATCATAGACAACTTAGAATCGGCAAGGTCGGTGAACCGGTGACCCAACGCAACAACCAGCAAGCCCAGCGCAAGGCCGCGATGGCCGTGCTGGCGCACGCGGAGGCGGGCGAGATCGCCGCTCGCCTCCGCAACTTAGCCCTGCCGGCCCATCAGGATCTGCGCGAAGGCGAAAACGGTCTCGTCATGCTGCGCGGCCGGGTCGGCGGCGACGGTGCCCCGTTCAACCTCGGCGAAGCCACGGTGTCGCGCGCTGCGGTGCGGCTTGCGAGCGGCGAGGTCGGCTTCGGCTACACCCTTGGCCGCGATGGTGAGAAGGCGCGGCTGATCGCGCTGTGCGACGCGCTGGTGCAGTCCAGCGATTTCGGCGCAGCCGTCGAGCGCGACGTGATCGCGCCGTTGCGCGAGCAGCTTATGACGAAGCGCCAGCAGGCGGCGGCGCAGACTGCCGCGACTAAGGTTGAGTTCTACACCATGGTGCGCGGTGAGGGGTGAGATCATGACCACGATTGCGGAACTGCCGCCGGGTTTTGCCGACAAGGTGTTGTCGGCGCAATCGACCTTCCGCTCGGTGATGGACGCGATGGCGCGGCCGGGTTCGGTCCAGCGCATCGTGCCGACAGCTGGAACGCCCCTTACGATGATGCGCGGCACCGCTGCGATCGCGCTGACGCTGTTCGACCACGACACGCCGCTCTGGCTCGATTCGCGCATGGCGCAAAGTTCCGACGTGGTGAAATGGCTCAAGTTCCACACCGGCGCGCCCGTGGTGCAGGACACGTCGATTGCGAGCTTTGCGCTGATCGGCGACGGCGCCGCGCTTCCGCCGCTCGAGCGCTTCGCGCTCGGCACCAGCGAATATCCGGATCGTTCGACCACATTGATCCTCCAGGTCGAGAGTCTGGGCTCAGGACGCAGCTTCGAGCTGCGGGGGCCCGGCATCGACGGCACCGCGATGCTCCAGGCGTCGATCAAGCCGTTCGACCTGTTCGAGCGCCTGCGGTTCAACGAGCCGCTGTTTCCGCGCGGCCTCGATGTGGTGCTGGTCGCCGATGATGCCGTGGTCGCGATTCCGCGCACCGCGCGCGTCGCGAACAAGGGAAGTTGAAGCATGTATGTCGCAGTCAAAGGCGGCGAACGCGCCATCGAGAACGCCCATCGCCTGCTCGCCAATGCGCGGCGCGGTGACCAAAGCGTTCCGGAAGTCACGCTCGACCAGATCTCGGAGCAGCTCGGCCTCGCCGTCGACCGCGTCATGAGCGAAGGCTCGCTCTATGATCGCGAACTGGCGGCGCTCGCGATCAAGCAGGCGCGCGGCGACCTGATCGAGGCGATCTTCCTGGTCCGCGCCTTCCGCGCCACGCTGCCGCGCTTCGGCGCGAGCGAGCCGGTCGACACCGGCGCCATGCGCGTGCAGCGGCGGGTGTCCTCGACCTTCAAGGACATTCCGGGCGGCCAGATCCTCGGGCCGACCTTCGATTATACCCACCGCCTGCTTGATCCCTCGCTCGCCGAAGGCTTTGTGCCGGAGGCGCCGGCGACAGCCGAAGCCTCGACCGCGGCGACGCCGCGCGTGACGGATATTCTCGGCCGGGACGGACTGATCGAGTCTTCGCCGCATGCCGAAGACGGCGCCGGCGTCGGCGATCTCACCCGCGAGCCGCTGAATTTTCCGGCAGACCGCGACCTGCGCCTGCAAAATCTCGCGCGTGGTGACGAAGGCTTTCTGTTGGCGATGGGCTATTCCACCCAGCGCGGCTATGGCCGCAACCATCCCTTCGCCGGCGAGATCCGCTTCGGCGAGGTCGAGGTCGAATTCTTTGCCGAAGACGTCGGCTTCGCCGTGCCGCTCGGCTCGATCGAGCTGACCGAGTGCCAGATGGTCAACCAGTTCAAGGGATCGGCGACGGAAGCGCCGTGCTTCACCCGCGGCTATGGCCTCGCCTTCGGCCAGAGCGAGCGCAAGACCATGTCGATGGCGCTGGTCGACCGCGCATTGCGTGCCCGCGAGCTTGGCGAGGAGGCGCTCGCCCCGGCGCAAGATGAAGAATTCGTGCTGTCACATTCGGACAACGTCCAGGCGACCGGCTTCGTCGAGCATCTCAAGCTGCCGCACTATGTCGACTTCCAGTCCGAGCTCGGCCTGCTCCGCAAGCTGCGCCAGGAGTTCGTGGATGCAAATGCGCCCGATGCCATGAAGGAGGCCGCGGAATGAACGCGCCCGCCTACAATTTCGCCTATCTCGACGAGCAGACCAAGCGGATGATCCGCCGCGCGATCCTCAAGGCGATCGCGATCCCCGGCTATCAGGTGCCGTTCGCCAGCCGCGAAATGCCGATGCCCTATGGCTGGGGTACAGGCGGCGTGCAGGTGACGGCAGCGATCCTGGGACCTGAGGACGTGCTGAAAGTGATCGATCAGGGGTCCGACGATACCACCAACGCGATCTCGATCCGCAAGTTCTTCGCCAAGACCGCGGGCGTCGCCACGACGACGGCGACGATTGATGCGACCGTGATCCAGACCCGTCACCGCATCCCGGAGACGGCGCTGAATGAAAACCAGGTGCTGGTCTATCAGGTGCCGATCCCGGAGCCGCTGCGCTTCCTCGAGCCGCGCGAGACCGAGACGCGGCGCATGCATGCGCTCGCCGAATACGGCCTGATGCATGTGAAGCTCTATGAGGACATCGCCCGCTTCGGCCATATCGCGACCGCCTATGCCTATCCGGTGAAGGTGAACGCGCGCTATGTGATGGATCCCTCGCCGACGCCGAAATTCGACAATCCCAAGATGGACAATTGTCCGGCGCTGCAATTGTTCGGCGCCGGCCGCGAGAAGCGCATCTATGCGATCCCGCCTTATACGCAGGTGGTGTCGCTCGATTTCGAGGACCACCCGTTCGAGCCCTACCGCTTCAACGCGCCCTGCGCGCTGTGCGGCGCGGAGAATTCTTATCTCGACGAGATCGTCACCGACGACAGGGGCGGACGCATGTTCGTCTGCTCGGATACCGATTATTGTGAGGGCCGGCAGGCCGCCGGCCATCACGGCAGCCTGAGCGCCGCGCCGTACAAGGAGAAAGCGGGCTCACATGGTTGATCAAGACTTGGCTGACCTCGATACGCTCGAAAACGACCAGCCGCTGCTGGTCGCGGAGGCGCTGAGCAAGTCCTTCGGCCGCATCGCCGCCTGCCGCGACGTTTCCTTCGCGCTCTATCCCGGCGAAGTGCTGGCGATCGTCGGCGAGTCCGGCTCCGGCAAGTCGACGCTGCTGCAAATGCTGTCGGGCCAGCTCGCGCCGAGCGCCGGCCAGGTCTCCTACCGGATGCGCGACGGAATCACTCGCGATCTCACCACGCTCGGCGAGGCCGAGCGGCGCTTCCTGTTCCGCACCGACTGGGGCTATGTGCACCAGGATCCCGCGCAGGGCCTGCGCATGGCGGTCTCGGCCGGCGCCAATGTCGGCGAGCGGCTGATGGCGGTCGGCTGGAATCACTATGGCCGCATCCGCGATACCGCGTCGGACTGGCTCACGCGGGTCGAGATCGATATCGCGCGCATCGACGATGCGCCGCGCACCTATTCCGGCGGCATGCGCCAGCGCCTCCAGATCGCCCGCAACCTCGTCACCGAACCGCGGCTGGTGTTCATGGACGAGCCGACCGGCGGGCTCGATGTCTCCGTGCAGGCGCGCCTGCTCGACCTCCTGCGCAGTCTGGTCGCCGAGCTGCACCTCGCCGTCATCATCGTCACCCACGACCTCGCAGTGGCGCGCCTGTTGTCGCACCGCGTAATGGTGATGAAGGGCGGCCGCGTTATCGAGACCGGTCTCACCGACCAGGTGCTCGACGATCCCCGCGAGCCCTATACGCAACTCCTCGTCTCCTCGATTCTCCCGCCATGAGCCTCCCAATGACCGCAATGATCGACGTTGCCGATGCCCAGAAGACCTTTACGATGCACCTGCAAGGCGGCATCGAGCTGCCGGTCGTGCGCGGCGTGACCTTCCACGTCGCCCCGGGCGAATGTGTCGTGCTGTCGGGGCCATCAGGCGCCGGCAAATCGTCGATCCTGAAAATGATTTTTGGCAATTATCGCTGCGACTCCGGCCGCATCGGTATCCGCCATCGCGGCGCGCTGATCGATCTCGCTAGTGCCGAGCCGCGACAGGTGCTCAACGTTCGCCGCTCTACCATCGGCTATGTCAGCCAGTTCCTGCGGGCGGTGCCGCGGGTTGCCACCATTGACGTGGTCGCAGAGCCGCTGATCGTCAACGGCCTGGCGCGCGCTGAAGCACAGCAGCGCGCAGGCAGCCTGCTGCATCGTCTCAACATCTCCGAGCGGCTCTGGCAGCTTCCGCCTGCGACCTTCTCCGGCGGCGAGCAGCAGCGCGTCAACATCGCGCGCGGCTTCATCTCGGATTTGCCGATCCTGCTGCTGGACGAGCCGACCGCCTCGCTCGATGCCGCCAACCGCGCCGTCGTGGTCGAGCTGGTCACTGAAAAGAAGCGCCAGGGTGTCGCCATGGTCGCCATTGTCCATGACGACGAAATCCGTCATCTGATTGCCGACCGCATCGTCGATGTCACCAGCTTCGCCGCCGCGGCCTGAAGGGAATGGATATGAACGCCAAGGACACCGTCATCGCCAACGCCAGGATCGTGCTGGCCGACCGGGTGATCGAGCAGGGCTGGCTTGCTCTCGCGGGCGGACGCATCGCCGAGATCGGCGAGGGCAGGGCGCCCGCCGGAGCCGAGGATGCCGGCGGCGACCTCATCATGCCCGGCCTGATCGAGCTTCACACCGACCATCTCGAAGCGCATTACGTGCCGCGGCCAAAAGTGTTCTGGAATCCGGTCGCCGCCGTCATCTCCTATGACGGCCAGCTCGCCACATCAGGCATCACCACCGTGTTCGATTCGCTCCGGGTCTGGCGCGAGGACGGCGCGGAGGAAGTCGACGGCCGCGCCGGCGTGCTCGCCGCCGCAATCACGACTGCGCGCGATGCCAGCCTGTTGCGTGCCGACCATTTCCTGCATCTGCGCTGCGAAATCCCGATGCCGAGCGTGGTCGAGGAGGCCAAGGAGCTGATCGACCGTCCCGATGTCAAGCTGATGTCGCTGATGGATCACACGCCCGGCCAGCGCCAGTTCCGCGACGAGGTCAAGCTGCGCGACTATTATCGCGGCAAGGGCGGCGGCAAGACCGACGCCGAGCTCGACGAGCTGTTCGCAAAGCGCTTCGAGTACCAGAAGCAATATGCAGCGACCAACATGCGCGAGATCGTGGCGCTGGCGCATCAGTACAAGATTCCGCTGGCGAGCCATGACGACACCACCGAGGAGAACGTCGCGGACGCCGTGCGCGACGGCGTCGCCGTGGCGGAGTTCCCCACCACGCTGGAGGCCGCGCGCGGTCTGCACCAGGCTGGCATCGATATCCTGATGGGCGCGCCCAACGTCGTGCGCGGCGGCTCGCACTCCGGCAATATCGCCGCCGTCGATCTCGCGCGTGAAGGCCTGCTCGATATCCTGTCGTCGGATTACATCCCATCGAGCCTGCTGATGGGTGCGCTGCAGCTGCCCGAGCATGTGCCCACGATCAGCCTTCCGTCGGCGATTCGCACAGTGACCAAGGCGCCTGCCGATGCAGTCGGACTCACCGATCGCGGCGAGGTCGCGATCGGCAAGCGCGCCGACCTGATCCGCGTGCATGTTGCCGGCAGCGTTCCCGTCGTCCGCAGCGTCTGGCGCGAAGGGAGCCGCGTCGCATGAGCGAAACCGCGGCCATGGCGCAGGATGCAGCGGGCGCGATCGGACCCGGGCGGCTGGTGCTCGTGATTGGTCCGAGCGGCGCCGGCAAGGATACGCTGCTGCGCCTGGCGCAGGCGGCGTGTGGTGAGGATCACGATATCGTCTTTCCACGCCGCGTCGTGACGCGGGAATCCTCCGGTCACGAAGACAATGTCGCGCTCGGCCCCGACGAATTCCGCCGCGCGCAGCAGCGTGGCGATTTCGCCGTGCACTGGGAGGCGCACGGACATTGCTACGCGCTGCCGCTCGAGATCAACGACGATATCCGTGCCGGACGCACGGTCGTCGTCAACGTCTCGCGCACGGTGATCGGCGCGTTGCGCCAAACCTATGCCAATGTCGTGGTGGTCGCGATCACGGCGCCGCCGGACGTGCTGGCGCAACGGCTTGCCGCGCGGGCGCGACATAGCGACGGCAACATCGCGGAACGGCTGTCGCGCAGCGTCGATCATGCGCAGGCGCTGGCCGATGTCACCATCCTCAACGCCGGCAGCGCGGAGTATCATGGCCGCCAGCTCCTGCGGGTGATCAGGAACGACGGCTGGCAGGAATAACCAGCGCAACCAGGAGTGTGGAATGTCGGTGATCGAAACGGTCGAACAGCTGGAGGCCATCTATGGTGTCACCAACGATGCCTCGACCGTGAAAGTCGCCGACCATGTCACGCCGCTCTACCGCATCTACATCGAGAAGGCGCCGTTCGCGGCGCTCGCCACCATCGGGCCGGAGGGGATCGACTGCTCGCCGCGCGGCGATCTGCCCGGCTTCGTCCGCATCCATGACCCCAAGACGCTGATGCTGCCGGATCGCCGCGGCAACAACCGGGTCGACTCCCTGCGCAACATCGTGCGCGATCCCCGGGTGTCGCTGATGTTCTTGATTCCCGGCTCCGGCAATGCGGTTCGTGCCAACGGCCGCGCCCATCTCTCGATTGATCCCGAGCTGCTGGCCTCGTTCAAGGTCGAAGGCAAGGCGCCGCGCAGCGTCATGGTGATGAGCGTGGACGAGATCTATTTCCAGTGCGCCCGCGCCATCGTCCGCTCCGATCTCTGGAATCCAGACAAGCGCGTCGATCCGAAAACCCTGCCGACGCCCGGCCAGATCCTGGCCGAGATGAGCGAGAACAAGGTCGGCGGCGAAGAATATGATCGCGCCTGGCCCGCGCGCGCCGCCGCGACGATGTGGTGAGTCTCCGTTCTCTCTCGTCTCCCTCGCCCCGCTCTTGCGGGGAGAGGGCGGGGTGAGGGGCTCTCTCCGCGTATCAGATCGTCGATAGACCTGTACCCCCTCACCCGGATTGCATCTTCGACGCAATCCGACCTCTCCCCGCAAGCGGGGCGAGGTGAAGAGGGCGCCTGCCGCCAACGCCATGCCGCAGCACCGGAATCGTAGGGTGGGCAAAGGCGCACTTGCGCCGTGCCCACCACCTATCCAACACCGCGATAGAAATGGTGGGCACGCTCCGCTTTGCCCACCCTACGGCGTTCCTGCTTCTTCCCCCTCTCCCCGTTCTTACGGGGAGAGGGTTGGGGGTGAGGGGCTGCTTCCGCAACGATGGTGATAGTTGGACTCGCGGAGAGTCCCCCTCACCCGGAATCCGCGCTACGCGCGGATTCCGGCCTCTCCCCGCAAGCGGGGAGAGGCGAAGTGCCCTCAATTAAACGCCATGCCGCCGCTCAGCGCGATGGTCTGCCCGGTCATGTAGGCATTATCGACCAGCAGCATCACCGCCTTCGCCACCTCCTCCGCCGTGCCGAAGCGGCCGAGCGGAATGCGGCTGACGAGCTGTTGCTGGCCGCTCATCATGTCGGTCTCGATCAATGACGGCGCCACCGCATTGACGGTGATGCCTTCCTTCACGAGGCGCGCCGCATAACCTCGCGTGAGGCCTTCCAGACCGGCCTTGGATGCATTGTAGTGCGGCCCGATGGCGCCGGCACCGCGCGCGGCGCCCGAGGAGATGTTGACGATGCGCCCCCACTTCCTCGCGCGCATCGACGGCAGCACCGCCTGCGTGCACAGGAAGACGGATTTCAGATTGACCAGGATGGTCCGGTCGAAATCGTCTTCGGTGAGATCATCGACGCCGCGCGTGATGGCGATGCCGGCATTGTTGACGAGGATGTCGATCGGCCCAAGCCCGGCCGTGGCGCGCTCGACCATGCCGGCTACGGCCTCGCGCTGCGAGACGTCGGCGGCGATCACGATCGCGCGGCCGCCCTGCCTGCCGATCTCACCTGCGAGCTGCTCGGCCTGACCGATCTGCTCGCGGCAGTTGATCGCCACGGCGGCCCCGGCCTCGGCCAGCGCGCGACAGACGGCCGCGCCAATGCCGCGCGAGCCGCCGGTGACGAGCGCCGTGCGCCCCTTCAGATCATCCGCCATCTCTGGACCTCCCAAATTCTGCGTCGTAGCGGCGAGAAGCCTATCATGCTGGGCCGGGCGCACGTGTTGAACTCATCGCGAGATGAATCCGGCTGTCAGCGCTTCCTGCGAGAGAAGCGCCCCGGCGTGCCGCTGCCAAATATGGATAGCCATTTCATTGACCAATCGCGGCAATCGCTCGATATTCGCAGCATCGAAACTGCTCCTCGAGCTAAAGCCGCGATATGAGAACCGATCACCGGCGAAATCCAGGCGACATGCACGCTTGCATGACGCGTCGCTGTTTCTCGGCAGCCACCGGCGCCTGTTGTTGTTGCTGACCGCCTCCTAGCAGCTTCCAATATTGCAAATCGCAAGACAGGAACGCCGAAACCTCGGCGAATGAGCAGTCATGTCCCAAACTCAGTCGAACGCCTACATCATCGAGATCCAAGACCGCGCCGCCGGCATCATCACCAGAGACGCGCGTGGCTTCCGCTTCTTCTCCTCGGAGCGCCTGTTCGACAGTCTCGAAGGCCGTCAGTTCCGTTCGGCGCGCGAGGCCGAGCGCGCCGCCCACGCGGTGTTCTCCGAGCGCGGCCGGCGTCTGAGCTGATCAGCGCCGGCGCGTCCTGGTGCGTGCCGCCTTCTTGGCGGCAGCGGAGCGGGCCTTGGCGCCCTTGGTGTGGCTCGCTTTCCGCGCAGCGGCCGAACGCGACGCCGCGGTTCGCCGGCTCGCGGCACGCTTGGCCTGCTTCGACAGCGCGCTGCGCGACGCTGTGGAGCGCGGCTCCTTCTTCAGGACGTTCTCGACGGCGCGCGATACGCGCGGCCGGCGCTTCGGGGTGCGCTTGCCCTGACCGGCCTCATAGGCATATTTGGCGCTGCGGCGCGTCGACTTCTTGGTGCGCCCCTTGCGCGGCGGCGGCAGATCGACGCCGGCGCGGCGCGCTTCGGACAAGCCGATGGCGATGGCTTGCTTTGTCGACCGCGCGCCGTGCTTGCCTTTCCTGATCTTGTCGATTTCGTCCTTGACGAATTCGCCGGCCTGCGTGCTTGCCGATTTGCCGGCGCGCTTGTCCTGCTTGGCTTTGCGGATGATTTCCTGTCTTGGCATGGGTCGAGTTCCCTTTGAAATCACAGGGATGCAACGCGCAAGGCCGTCGATTGATCCTTTTCAGTTCCGCAGCGCCGCCAGCAATTCATCCGGGCGCTCGGCCATGATCATGTGCCCTGCGCCCGGCACGATGACGGTCTTCGCCTGCGGGATCGCCGCCGCCAGCGCCTTGCCGGCTTTTGCCGGAGTCATCATGTCCCGCTCGCCGAGAATGAGCGTGGTCGGCACCTTCACGCTCGCGGCGGCTTGAAGCGCATTCGCATAGGTATTGCAGGCCGACAGATCCCTGAACAGCACGCCCGGCTCGCAATGCTTCAACACGGCCTGTGCGCCGCCATGCATCCAAAGGCCCGGCGCGAGGCTGCCGCCGAGCTCGGCCTTGAAGCCGAGTCCCCAGATCGAGACCATGTCGACGGCGTCCTGGTCATCGGCTTCGGCGGCCTTCAGCAGATCCGGGCCGACGGTCATGGTTGCGGCGGTGCCGATCAGGCTCAGCGCGGAGACCTTGTCGGGGTGGCGTGCGGCGGTCTCCAGCGAGATCAGCGAGCCCATGGAATGGCCGATCAGGTGCGCCTTCGCGGCTCCAGCCGCATCCAGCAGCGCCGCCGTCCAGTCGGCCATCTCAGCGATGGTCGACAGCGACGGCCCGGCCGAGCGGCCGTGGCCGGGCAGATCAGGCGCCAGAACCGAAAAGCCGTGATGGGCGAACCAGCGCGTGTGCAGCGCCCACGTCGAATGGTCGAAGCCGGCGCCGTGGATGAAGACGACCGCGGGCAGCGACTTGTCGAAGTCGCGGCCGCCGGTTGCGACAAACACCTCAGTGCCGTTGACGGAGAGCTTCATGGCGTCAGACCTTTTGCGAGATGCGCAGCGCTTGATTGAGATCGTCGATGATGTCGCTTGCCGTCTCGATGCCGACCGACAGCCGCACCAGCTCCTCGCCGATGCCGGCGGCCTTGAGCTGCTCGGCGTCCATCTGCTGATGCGTGGTCGAGGCGGGGTGGATCACCAAGGTCTTGGCGTCGCCGACATTGGCGAGATGGCTGATCATGCGCAGCGACTCGATGAACTTGCGCCCGGCGGGCCGCCCGCCCTTGATGCCGAAGGAGACGATGGAGCCGGCGCCGCGCGGCAGGAGCCTCTTTGCAAGCTGATAGTCAGGGTGGTCCTCCAGCGAGGGATGCAGCACCCAGTCGACCGCCTTGCTGGCCTTCAGCGCATCCAGCACGAGGTGCGTGTTCTGCATATGCCGGTCCATGCGCACGCCGAGCGTTTCCACGCCCTGCAATAGCTGGAACGCGTTGGTCGGGGAGAGGCAGGCGCCGAAATCGCGCAGGCCCTCGGTGCGCGCGCGCATGATGAAGGCCGCGGTGCCGAACTGCTCGTCAAACACGATGCCATGATAGCCGCCATAGGGCTCGGTCAGCACGCCGAATTTGCCGGAGCCACGCCAGTCGAAGCGGCCGCCGTCGACGATGGCGCCGCCGATCGCGATGCCGTGGCCGCCGATCCACTTGGTCGCCGAATGCATGACGATGTCGGCCCCGAGTTCGACGGGGCGGCTGAGATAGGGCGTGGCGAAGGTGTTGTCGATCAAGAGCGGAATTTTCGCATCATGCGCGATCGCCGCGACCTCAGGGATGTCGAGCACTTCCAGCCCGGGATTGCCGATGGTCTCGCCGATCACCAGCCTCGTGTTCGGTCTGATCGCTGCGCGGAACGCGTCGAGATCGCGCGGCTTGACGAAGCTGGTGGTGATGCCGAAGCGCGGCAGCGTGTGTGCCAAGAGGTTGATGGTGCCGCCATAGAGCGAGCTCGACGCCACGATGTGGTCGCCGGCGTTCAGAAGCGTCGCGATGGCCAGATGCAGCGCGGCCATGCCGCTGGCGGTGCAGATCGCGCCGACGCCGCCTTCCAGCGCCGCCAGCCGTTCCTCCAGCACGCCGGTGGTCGGATTGGAGATGCGCGTGTAAATATGGCCGGCACGCTCCAGGTTGAACAGCGCGGCGGCGTGGTCGGAATCCTGGAACACGTAGGACGTGGTCTGGTAGATCGGCACGGCGCGGGCGCCGGTTACGGGATCCGGATGCTGGCCCGCATGCAGGCTCAGGGTCTCGAAGGCAGGCGGTTTTGGCGCGGGCATGCGTGGCCTCGTTGGTCGGGTCGGCGATGGCGGTCCTTGTGCCACAAAACGAAGCGCGGCGTCAGCCCATTGACAGTGATGGATGCCGGCATGCAGCGACGACGCGTGATGCGAGCCGCGGCCGCAACGGCAGTGCGCTCCCTCGCCCCGTTCTTACGGGGAGAGGGTTGGGGTGAGGGGCTGCTTCCGCATTCACGGTGGCAGTTGAATTCGCGGAGACTCCCCCTCACCCGCCGCGCTTCGCGCGTCGGCCTCTCCCCGCAGGCGGGGAGAGGCGAAGTCGCGCCGCCCGCGCCTTAGCCGCGAATGGCCTGCTCGATGATCCCAGTCTCGCGCAGCAGAATCTCCGCGACTTCCTGCTCGCGGCGGGGGCCGAGCCTCGTCCGCACGGCGGAGACCGTCATCGCAGCTGCCGGCTGTCCGTCCGGGCTCTTGATCCAGGTCGAGATCGATTTCGTGCCCTGCACGAGGCCAATCTCCCGCATGTAGTAGCCGCGCCGCCGCGCCGTGGTGATCTCGCCCATCACGGTTGCGACGTCGGTCTGGTAGGCCTCGAACCTCTTCTCGTTGGCCGCGACGATTTTGCGCGCGTCCTGCGCCGGCATCGCGGCGAGGATGGCGACGCCAGCGCTGGAGACGCCGAGCGGCCGGCGCGCGCCGACCTCGATCGACAGCACCTGAATCGGATAGACGCCGATCCTGCGGTCGACGCACAGCGTGTCGTTGCCGGTCCGCACCGTCAGGAACAGCGTGTCGCCGATTTCAGCGGAGGCGCGCCGCAGCGATGGATTGGCGGCGATCAGCAGCCGCGACGGCCGCGGCCGCGCGAGCGCCAGCTCCGGCACCTGGTTGCCGATCGCATAGCGGCCGGTCCGCTCGTGCCGCTCGACGATGCCTTCCTCGATCAGCACGTGGACGATGCGATGCACGGTCGGGCGGGTGAGGCCGGTCGCCCGTACCACCTCGGCCAATGGCACACCGTCTTCGCGGCCTGCGGCCAGAATGCGCAGCACCGCGAGCGCGCGCCGGATTGCCTGCGCGCCCTGTCGCGGTTCCCCGACGTTGCGGGCCAAACTCGTCCTGTCCATAATATGGACAAGAACGCCACAATTCACTCGACAGGACAAGCGCGCATCTGGAGATTTCGCTCCGATTGAGATGCTTTTCGAATTGCCATGCGCAACGTCGCGGCATCCGGAGTGAATTGAAGCGCCGCCGGGAGGTTAACATGAGATTAATCTGGATTGCCATCGCTGCTGCAGTTGCGATGCTGGCAGGGCCCGCATCAAGCCAGGAATGGCCGGCGCGCAACGTCAAGCTGATCGTGCCCTATCCGGCCGGCGGCAATGTCGACAGTGCGGCGCGCATCATCGCCGACAAGCTCCAGGAAAAGCTCGGCCAGCCCTTCATCATCGAGAACAAGGCCGGCGCCGGCGGCATGATCGCGGGCGAAGCCTTCGCGAAATCCGCGCCCGACGGCTACACGCTGTTCGTCGGCGCCAATGGCCCGGTGCTGTTCGCGACCGAGATCAACAAGCGCGAGGCCTATAATTGGAAAAAGGACTTCCTGCCGATCTCGACCATTTCGATGACGCCGCTGGTGCTCGAGGTGCATCCGTCCGTGCAGGCCAATACGTTCAAGGAATTCATCGATCTCGCCAAGCGCGAGCCCGGCAAGCTGACCATGGCCTCGCCGGGGCCTGGCACCACCAACCATCTGCTCAGCGAGCTGATGCAGTCCAACCTCGAGCTGCAATGGGTCACCGCGCACTATCGCGGCAACGCGCCGGCGATCAACGACCTGCTCGGCGGCCAGGTGCAGTTCGCGTTCGACCAGCTCACGGTCAGCCTGCAGCACATCAAGGCCGGCCTGTTCCGCGCGCTCGCCGTCACCAGCTCGCACCGGCTGAAGTCGCTGCCTGACGTGCCGACCTTTGCCGAGCTCGGCTACAAGGACTTTGACGGCCAGACCTTCACCGGCCTGTTCGCGCCTGCGGGCACGCCGGCACCGATCGTCGACAAGCTGCACCAGACGCTGGTCGCGATCCTCAAGGATCCGGCCGTGGTCGACAAGTTCGAGAAGCTCGGCGGGGAAGCTACAGTGATGGCGCCTGATGAGTTCAAGGCCTATCTCGCGCGCGAGGACGCCAAGTGGATTCCGGTGGTGCGCAAGGCCAACATCAGGGCGGATTGATCGATGCGGATCGATCCCACCGAGCTCGGCGCCGAGCGCATCTACCGCCTGATGACCGGCATCGTGGTGCCGCGCCCGATCGCCTGGGTGACGAGCCTGTCGCGCTCCGGCGTGCTCAACCTCGCGCCGTTCAGCGCCTTCACCTTCGTCTCGCAGAAGCCGCCGATGCTCGCCATCAGCGTCGGCCGCAAGGGCGCCGATTACAAGGACACCGCACACAACATCCTCGATACCGAGGAATATGTGATCCACATCGCCGATACCCCGCTGACGTCCGCGGTGCACGATAGCTCGGTCGAGCATCCGCCTGAAATCAGCGAGGTCGACCATCTCGGGCTCGAGACGCTGCCCTGCGAGCTCATCAAGGTGCGTCGGCTCGCCGCCGCGCCGGTTGCAATGGAGTGCCGCTTCCGCCAGTGTCTGGAATTCGGCGAGGCTCGCAGCCGGCTCATCGTCGGCGAGGTCGTCATGTTCCACATTCGCGACGGCCTCGTGAAGGACGGCAAGGTCGAGACAAAGGCGCTCGATCCGATCGCGCGCATCGGCGGGCCGCGCTATGCCCGGCTCGGCGAGATCGTGACGCTGAACACCGTCTTCCAGACTCCCAAATCGACCGACTAAGCGCGCTGGCCCCGGCCGCGCCCGCGACATCATTGGAGAACGACGATGCGACTCGTAAGCTATCTCGTGGACGGAGAGCCACGCTACGGCGCGGCCGTCGAAGGCGGTGTCGTCGATCTGACCAAGCGGATCGGCCGTGACTTCTCCGACGTGAAAGCGCTGATCGCTGCCAGCGCGCTTGCCGATGCGCAGGAGGCGGTCGCCGGGCAAAAGCCAGACTACGTGCTGGAAAAACTGGTCCTGCTGCCGCCGGTGCTGGCGCCGGAAAAGCTCTGGTGCATCGGCGTCAACTACGCCGAGCGCAACGCCGAGTACAAGGACAATTCGGACCTGCCCAAATATCCCAGCCTGTTCGTGCGCAGCATGTCCTCGATGACTGGCTCCGGCCAGCCGATCGAGAAGCCTGAGGTCTCCGACCAGCTCGACTATGAAGGCGAACTCGTCATCGTGATCGGGCAGGGCGGCCGTCACATCCCGCGCGACAAGGCCTGGGGCCACATCTTCGGCATGACGCTGTGCAACGAGGGCACGATCCGCGACTGGCTGCGCCACGGCAAGTTCAACGTCACGCAGGGCAAGAATTTCGACCGCTCCGGCAGCATCGGCCCGTGGATCGTCACCGCCGACGAGCTCGACCCGCGCGGGCCGCACGACATCATCACGCGCGTCAACGGCGAGGTGCGGCAGCAGGACACCACCGAGCGGCTGATGTTCCCGTTCGACTTCCTGATCTCCTATCTCTCCACCTTTGCGACGCTGAAGCCCGGCGACATGATCGTGACCGGCACGCCGACCGGGGCGGGCGCCCGCTTCGATCCGCCGCGCTGGTTGAAGGTGGGCGACGTCGTCGAGGTCGAGTCGAGCCGCATCGGCGTGCTGCGCAACACGGTCATCGCGGAGAGCTAAGTCATGCTGGATGCTGCGTCGATCGAACGCCTCGCCGCGCGCCTCGATGAAGCCGAGCGCACCAAGGCGCTGATCCCGATGTTCACGAAAGAATATCCGGACTTCAGCATCGAGGATGCCTACGCGGTCCAGCGCGCCTGGACGAAACTTCAGCTCGGCCGCGGCCGCGTCATCAAGGGCCACAAGATCGGCCTGACCTCGAAGGCGATGCAGAACGCGGTCGGCATCAATGAGCCCGATTACGGCGTGCTGTTCGCCGACATGTTCTATGCCGACGCCACGCCGATTCCGTTCGACCGCTTCCACGCACCGCGCATCGAGGTCGAGCTCGCTTTCGTGCTGAAGGCGCCGCTGCGCGGGCCCGATTGCACCATCTTCGACGTGCTCAACGCCACCGACTATGTGACGCCCGCGCTCGAGATCCTGGAGACGCGCATGCACCGCGTCGATCCCGAGACCGGCAAGACCCGCAAGGTGATGGACACGATCTCGGACAATGCGGCCAACGCCGCGCTGGTGCTCGGCGGCCGGCCGTTCCGCCCTCTCGATGCGGACCTGCGCTGGATTGGCGCGCTCCTGTTCCGCAACGGCGAGGTCGAGGAGACCGGGCTCGCCGCCGGCGTGCTCAATCATCCCGCCAACGGCATTGCCTGGCTCGCCAACCGCCTCGCGCCGCATGACGAACATCTTGCCGCCGGCGAAATCGTGCTGGCGGGCTCGTTCACGCGGCCGGTCGACATCCGCCGCGGCGACACCTTCCATGCCGATTACGGCACCTTCGGCTCGGTGTCGTGCCAGTTCGTCTGAACCAACAACAAGAAGGGAGCGCATCATGAGTGGTCACACGCGGCGCAAGAGCATCCATATCGGCGGCTTCAAGCACGCCAATCCGATTCCGAACGCCAGCCGCATCGGCAATCTCGTGATGTCTGGCGTCATCCTCGGCCGCGATGCGGCTGGCGTCATGCCCGAGAGCCTGGACGCGCAATGCGCCAACATGTTCGCGCACATGAAGGCGACGGTGGAAGCGGCCGGCGGCACCACGGACGACATCATCAAGATGACGGTGTGGCTGAAGGACCGCTCGCAACGCGGTCCCGTCAATGTCGAGTGGCTCAAGATGTTTCCGGACGAGCATTCGCGACCGGCGCGCCACGCGCTGCCGATGGACAACATGGACGGCGGCGCGCTGGTGCAGTGCGACTTCACCGCCGTGATCGACTGAAGGAGTCTTGCGCATGCCGACCTATCTGCCGTTCGATCCCAATCCGCGCCGCCCGGTGAAGGCGCCGCCGCCGAAGACCGTGGACAGTCAGTTTCACGTGCTCGGGCCGATCGACAAATATCCGGAACGTCCCGGCGCTGCCTATCGGATGCCGACCGCGACCTGGGAAGCGGCGCTGCGCATGCACAAGGCGCTCGGCATCGAGCGCGGCATCATCGTGCAGACCACCACTTACGGCGCTGACCATGCCGTCGTGCTCGACGGCCTCGCTGCGATGGGTCCGAACTATCGCGGCTGCGCCAACGCGCTGGTGTTCGCGGAGGCGAGCGACTCTTATCTGGCCAAGCTGCATGATGCCGGCGTGCGCGGCGCGCGCTTCAGCTTCCGCCAGGAGCTCGGCGCCGTGCTGTCGGATGCCGATTTCGCCCGCGCCATCGCCCGCATCCGCGAGCTCGGCTGGTACGTCAAGATCCAGCCCGAGAAGGACGGCATCATGTCCAGCGTCGCCAAGTACGAGAATCTCGACGTGCCTGTGCTGATCGACCACATGGCGCGCCCCGATCCCGCAGCCGGCAAGGACGATCCGAATTTGCGCAAGATGCTGGAGCTGCTCGGCAAGGGCAATTTCTGGGTCATGCTGTCGCTCGGCGAGAAGACCTCGAAAACTGGGGCTCCCTACGACGACGTGATCCCGATCGCGCGCGCCTATATCGAGGCCGCAAGCGACCGCTGCGTCTGGGCCAGCGACTGGCCGCACCCGGTCTCCGTGAAGCAGCCGCCGAATGACGCCGATCTGCTCGAGCTGATGTACCGCTATGCGCCGGACCAGGCGGAGCTGGAGAAGATCCTGGTGCACAATCCGGCGAAGCTGTTCGGCTTTCCGGATTAACCGGGGCGTTCACGATCGGGGGGCCGCATGTTGATTGTCTCGGCACTGCGAAGGCTGCATCACCGTTCCTGGCTGAGTGCGGCGCTTGCTTTCGTGGGCTGCGCCGTCTCTATCGCAACCGCGGCAGCCGGCAACGACAGCTTCTCGCCAGTGACCACATGCGATCGGCTTCAAGCCGGGGCCAGTCCGACGACACGTGTCAGCGAGGCGCAGCCGCGCCCGGCGGCTGACGGACTGGCCGCCCATTGTGAAGTGACCGCTTATCTGGACGAGCGAACCGGCACCGACGGTCAGAAGTTCGCCATCGGTCTGCATCTCAGATTGCCGGAGGCGTGGAACGGTCGCTTCGTGTTCCAGGGGCAGGGAGGCACTGACGGTGTTCTCGGCAGCGGAGATGCGCAGCCCGGCGGCGGACAGCCGAGCGCGCTCAATCAGGGATACGCGACGGTCACGACAGATGCCGGACACAGCAATGCACCGGGTCCCCTCGGCGGCGCCAGCTTCGGCCTCGACCCGCAGGCGCGCATCGATTTCGGCTATCGCGCCGACGACGTCGTGACGCGGCAGGCCAGGCAATTCATCCGGGCCTATTACGGCCGCCTGCCAAGCTACTCCTATTTCCTGGGCTGCTCCAACGGCGGGCGGCACGGAATGGCGATCACGCAGCGCTTCCCGGATCACTTCGATGGCATTGCCGCCGGCGCACCGGCCTTTCGAATGCCGGAGAAGGGTCTTGCGGGGGCCGCTTCGACGCAAGGCTTTGCGGCGATCTCGCCGAAAGCTTCGGACGGCCGGCCCATTCTGGCGCAGGCCCTGTCCCAGGCGGACATGGAATTGCTCTCCAGGGCGATCGTTCAGTCCTGTGATGAAGGCGATGGTCTTGCCGACGGTATCATCGACAATGTGCCTGCCTGTCGTTTTTCGCCGCGCACGCTGCAGTGTACCGCCGAGAAGACGGCAAGCTGTCTCTCCGCCGCCCAGGTGGCAGCTCTCGAAAACCATTTCCAGGGGCCGACCACGGCGCAGGGCCGTCGGATCTATGCGCCATATCCCTATGACTCGGGAATCGCCACGGCTGGATGGCGGCGCTGGATTCTCGGCACGGCACCCGACAGCCGCGTCAACGCCTTCAACGTGTCCTTTGGCGCGACCCTGGCCTATCTCTACATGACCCCGCCTCATTCGTCCCTGGCCAATGAAGCGGAGGCCGTCTACGACTTTTACCGCACCGTGGATGTCACAGCCGCCCATGCGAGAATTTTCGGCACGAGCGCGGCGATGCCTGAGACCTCCGTGCAGACGATCTCCGCAAATTCAGTCGATCTCTCCGGTTTCCGTCAAAGGCGCGGCAAGCTGCTGCTCTATCACGGCATCAGCGATCCGACGTTCTCTGCGCTGGATACTCTGGACTGGTACAAGCGGCTCACGAATGCTGCGGGCGGGGAGAAGGAGACGGTCGAATTCGCTCGCCTCTTCCTCGTGCCCGGCATGAACCATTGTTCGGGCGGCCCTGCCACCGACAGCTTTGACGTTCTGACCCCACTGGTGACCTGGGTCGAGCAGGGCCGCGCGCCTGACAGCATCGAGGCGCGCGCGGGGGCGACGACGCCCTGGCCGGAACGCAGTCGGCCCTTGTGCCCCTATCCTCGCCAGGCCCGCTATCTCGGCAGTGGCAGCATCGAGAAGGCTGAGAACTTCACCTGCGCCGCCCCCTAAAGTGGGATGGCTTTCGACTGCATCGATTACTGCGGCGGCTCGTTCACCTCTCCCGCTTGCGGGAGAGGTCGGCGCGAAGCGCCGGGTGAGGGTTTTCTCCTCTTGGGGATTGTCCCATTGCGGAAACACCCTCTCCCCGACCCTCTCCCGCAAGCGGGGGAGGGAGCGCACCTTCGTCGTTGCAGCAGCCAGGCCTGATCTGACAGGCCTCCAGCGCTCACGCCTCCTGCCGCCTCGCCAGCCCGTCCCGCACCTCCGCCGCGATCTCGAACGAGCGCAGCCGGGTGGCGTGGTCGTAGATCTGCCCGGTGGTCATCAGCTCGTCCGCACCGGTCTCGGCGATCAGCGCCTTCAGCTTCTCCTCGACCACCGCGGGCGAGCCGACCGCGGAGCACGACAGCGCTTGCGCAACGCCGGCCTTCTCCGCCGGCGACCACAGCGCGTCCATGTCATCGACCGGTGGCGGGAGCGGCCCCGGCGTACCACGGCGTAGATTGATGAATTGCTGCTGAAGCGATGAGAACATGCGCTGCGCCTCCTTATCGCTCTCGGCGGCGAACACATTGACGCCGATCATCGCATAGGGCTTGTCGAGCTGCGCCGATGGCTCGAAGCGCGCGCGATATTCGCGCAGCGCCGGCATCATCATTTGCGGCGCGAAATGCGACGCAAACGCGAACGGCAGGCCGAGCATCGCCGCCAGCTGCGCGCCAAACGTGCTCGATCCCAGGATCCACAGCGGCACCTTGGTCCCCATGCCGGGCACGGCGCGGATCGTCTGGTTCGGCTGCACATCGCCGAGCAGCGCCTGCAGTTCCAGCACGTCGTGCGGAAAGTTCTCGGAGCTCGTCGCGAGATCGCGCCGCAGCGCCTTTGCTGTGAACTGGTCGGTGCCCGGCGCGCGCCCGAGCCCGAGATCGATCCGCCCGGGATAAAGCGACTCCAGCGTGCCGAATTGCTCGGCGATGACCAGCGGCGAATGGTTCGGCAGCATGATCCCGCCGGAGCCGACCCGGATCGTCTTGGTCCCGCCCGCGACATGGGCGATCACCACCGACGTCGCCGCGCTGGCGATCCCCGTCATGTTGTGATGCTCGGCCAGCCAGAACCGCTTGTAGCCCCAGGCCTCCGCATGCTGCGCGAGATCGAGCGAATTGCGAAACGCCTGCGCGGCGTCGCCACCTTGGCGGATGGGCGCGAGGTCGAGGATGGAGAAGGGGATCATGTGCGGGGTACCGGTCAGGGGGCGCGATGCGCGCCGGGGCCTCACATATAGGGGCCAGTGGTGAGAATGTTAGCGCGTCGGATGGGGCGAGCCCTTGCGAAACCCATCATGTCTCGGCTTCGGAAGGCCTCGATGGGTTTCGCTTCCTGAGCTTCGGCAGTCGCTTGGCCCATCCTCCGAGCTCTGGCTATCCGAAGAAGCAGCAGTGGGTGTCTTCGCGAACGACCTCGAGGAATTCTTCGATCGATGCCGCTTCCGGGTACGGTTGGTAACCGTGCCATTTCATGTCGGCTCTTTGCCAAAACACCTTCCAGATCTTCTTGCTCTTGTTGTAGGTCGCTTTCGCAATCGGATGTTCGAGCACCCTGTCCTTGTCCTGAAAATGAGGGCGGAGCTCGAATAGCTCGACGCTCTGGCCGGCGATGCGGAATGCAAGGTCAACCTTGGCGCGGAGATGCGGCGGCGGCCGCCGCTTCTCGACGAATTCGGCGACCACCTTCTCGCACCGCTTCATCTCGAACTCTAAGAGTGTCATGCTCGATTGGCCGGATGCTGTCTTGGGAACTCGTGGCGATGCCGTTCGTATTTCGACCGGATGATGATGACGCCTAGCCGATTTGACAAGTTGATCGTGTCAGAAATTGGCTTGCGTAGGATGGGTAGGGCACTTGCGAAACCCATCATGTTTCGTCATCGAAGGGCCTGGATGGGTTTCGCTTTCCGCCTTCGCTTCCTGAGCTACGGCGGACAAGTCGCTCACCCCATCCTGCGAGCCCTGCTTGCCGCATTTGGCGACGGGGCGTATCCTTGCGTGATGGTTGTCAGCGCTCCCGATCTGAAAGCCTTCCTGCTCGCGACGCCGTTCTTCGGTGGTCTCCCGGACCCAAGTCTCGACCTCCTGACGTCGATGCTGGTGGAGCGCCGCTTCGATGCCGGCGCGACCGTCGTGGCGGAAGGCGAGCCGGGGCGCTCGATGTTCATCGTCAAATCCGGCCGGCTGGCGGTGCGCAAGCGGGCGAATGCGGGGAGCGTCATCCCGATTTCCGTTCTGGAGCGTGGTGATTTCTTCGGTGAGATGACGCTGATCGAAATGCAAAATCGCTCCGCCACGGTGGTCGCGGAGAGCCCGACCGTGCTGTACGAGCTGACCGCCCAAAATCTCTACGCCTGCTACAAGGCCGATATCCACGCCTATGTGATCGTCCTGCAGAACATCAATCGCGAGCTGTGCCGACGACTGCGCCGGGCGGACGATCGGTTCGCGGTGCAGCAGGTTGGTGACCACAATCGATAGTAAGCGCAGCGTAGGATGGGTAGAGCACTTGCGAAACCCATCATGTCTCGTCGCGAAGGGTTTGATGGGTTTCGCTTCGCTCTACCCATCCTACGGCTGCCCTCAGCGATTCGCTTTGCGGGGAGGTGCCTGTCCTCCCCGCACGAACAGTTTTCCAATAAAACAATTCATGCTAGGTATGTTGCCATTTGCGATTGTGGACACCGCATGAACTCGGAAGCCGAAGCGTCAGCAGAACGCGCGAGAGCAATTAAGTGGCGAGACGAATTACGCCGATATCATGAATTGTTCGCCGGCGCCTTCGATGAATTGCATGAAGCAGTTAAAGCAAGGGTCAAGCAGCCTGGCCAGTATGTCGGGGCACATCATGACTACCCACTCATGTCATCAATGGGCAGTGGCTTCCCAGCCTTTCGCGAGGCAGGTTTTTACGACGACAAAACTCCACGTCACTACGTTGCAACGATACGTCCTCACGGTCTTCTCGGTATTTTCGGCGCTCTTCCAGGAACGCCCGCGCCGAACCTGCCAAAGGGCACCGAGCTGGCGTCGTTCCTTCGAACGCATAAGATTGGAAAGCGCCTCAATTTAGGTGCGCTGTCGAATAGGCCAGTCGACGAATTGGTCGCTGACGCCGTCGAGCGCTACATACATCTGTATGGGCTTGATACTCCTGTCAATGATAGGCGCAGGGACGCATTAATTTGGCCGCTCATTTCGGGCACCGTGTTTAAATCTCTCAATCTTCGATTGGTTGTACCTATCGCTCTGACTCATTTTGACGTCGATCATTTTCGTTTGACAGATACAACCTACATCACACGGTTGCCCAAGAAGCTGCAGCTTGCAAGAGCTCGGATGAGCACTCTGGGCTCCGGGGCAGTCAGAATGGTCGTTGGCGCAGCAACGCACGCGTTCGTATCAACCGGTTGGAATCTAGAGGCCGATACCATTGATGACGTTTCGGCATCTCTTAAGCAATCGTCCTCTAACGTGATCGATGCTATCGACAGTTTCTTCGGGGCTCTTCGGATCGTTGCGGGTATCAAGACCGGCTATGCCCAATTTCTGTGGCTTCCAAAGGATTGGGCGCTCGAATATTTCTGTGATCTGACTCCTGTTTACGGGACGACGTTGCGTCGCTACCCAGCTGAATATGACAACTACGGTTGGACAGAAGCGAGTGTTTTTGTAACGAAAGACCAACTGGCTGGATTGCGAGCCGTCTATAAACATATCGCCGACAATCAGAGCGAAGCGGTTAGACTTGCGATTAGCCGGCTAAATGGATGCCTTACGCGATCCGATGAGGGTGATTCAATTCTGGACGGAACGATTGGGCTTGAGCTTCTTCTTGGCGACAAGGACAACCAGTCGCTGTCATACAAGTTGCGGCTTCGAGCGGCTGCTCTCGCTGCGCTGCAGGGTGACCCAGCCTTTCAAGCTCGCGATGTTTTTATGGAGGTGAAGCGTCTCTACGAGGCTCGGTCTGCCATCGTTCACGGACTGCGAAAGAAACAATCCAAGAAGGCAATCGAGCCTGAAGACGCGAGAAACTCGAAAGAGCGCATGTTGGCGTCAGAGCTTCTTGGATTTGTGCTCAAAGTATTGTTGGCCCACCCACAGTATCAAGAGCCGGCAAGGATCGATGAAGGACTACTGCTTGGTGGTGACAGCGCGGTTCAAGGACTGTCGCCCAACGACGATGTGCGCCCAATAAGCGAGGACGCAACGCGTGATCTCGCGAGCAGTTTGCATCGGCTCCCCGGGGCGCTCCCCCATCGGTCGCAGGAGTGAGCAGCCACTCAATAGGCGGGATAACCTGTTGTTTTCTTGAAGAGAATGGTGCTGCCAGCGCGTAGGATGGGTAGAGCCCTTGCGAAACCCATCACGCTTCGGCACCGAACCAGGCCTTGATGGATTTCGCTTCGCTCTACTCATCCGAGTACGCGTAGGACGGGGGGCAAAGCGGTACCCATCATCTTGGGCCGCTCGATGTGATGGGTTTCGCAAGAGCTCAACCCATCCTACGAGCTGTGCTCGTGCTGGATTGACGGTAGCAGAGAAAATCTCGCCCAATCGAGCTTTTCGGCCTCGTCGTTGCTCGTGTGTATTGGTCTCATTCTCATGTGAGCACTTGGCACGCCGCGGTTTGTCCACGTCAAGCACTCTTGCGGGTCAGTGATAGGTGCGGCTCGAAGGGTTTTGTGCCTCGCCCTTCGCTTGCTTGGCTGCGTTAACGAGCTGCTTCGCTAGCATCCCGTCCAGCATGTTTTCCAATGCAGTCACGTCTGTTGCGCCCTCAGTGAGGCGCTGATCGGCCGTTTCAAGCGCATCGTAGTAGGGCTTTTTGTTTCCAGCGATCTGTTCGGGAATTGTCGGTGCGCCGGGTAGCAAGCTGTCCAGTTTGATACTCATTACGACGTACGACACCGCGCGAGCCGTGCGGCCGTTGCCATCGGCAAAGGGATGGATCCAGTTGAGCCGCCACAAAACATAAGCCGCGAGATGTACGGCACTCATCGACCAGTTGTCATTCACGTAGTCGCAAAGGTGCTCGATTTCTTCAGACACGAACGGAGCTTCCGGCGGTTGATGCTTGCTGCCGTGGATTGTCACGTTCGTGTTTCGCCATGTCCCCGCCAAGGGATGGATGCCGTTCAACGCAGCCTGATGCAACTTAAGGATCAAGCTGGACCGTAGACGGAAGGGGCGCTCCGGTTCTTTGACAAATGACCTGATCATCTCCAGCGCGAGGTCGAACTGGCGGATGCCATTTTCTGCCTCGCGCCGCGCAATTTCATCTGGATCGCTGAGAAGTGGCGCTGTCTCGGCAACGCTATGCCGGTCATCTGCCACGCTTCGGCTACTCGCCCGAATGCAGCTTCTTGTCGAGCGCGGCAACCATCTCCCGAGTGATCCGCTCGTTTTCGATGTGGGTGTTGCCGTACGCGAAGCTGCGTCGCTGCTCGCCCAATTGATCCGGCGTCATCTCGATGTGGCGAGCCCGCTCAATCAGTTCCTTAAGATCATCAGTCATCGAGCCACTCCCCTTACCGAAACGATCATAGCGAACGGCTCACGTTCCTGTAAAGTTCCTAATCGCAGGTAAAAGTACGTACCATTTCCGGTGCGGCGTTTAAGTGACTCGCGCAGTCGCGTCGAGCCGCCAAGAACGATTTTTGGTCGTCTCCGGCCCGACCACAAGGAAGCCAGCCGTGTACGGACATGTGGCCTCTCTGCTATCGCCGGACAAGGGGAGGGACGTCGTCGCCGGCGCCCGTCGACCCGTCGGGCAACACACCCGCCTCCACGAAAAATCCCGTCAATCCCCCACCGCAAAAATATTCCACTTTACCGAAATTCGGAATTGCGGCATTCTCCCTGCCATCCCGGCCCAGGGAGAGGGACGATCGTACGTCGTAACGAAACGTGGGCCGGGGTGCGGTGGACGCGGCAGCGTCGGGCACGCGAAGGTGGGGCCAGGGCGAGATGAACCTCGTGAGGTCGTGCTGCGTGCGGACGGACGGTGCTCGTGTCCGGCGAAGCCTTTGGGCGAAGCCGGATCGCTGCGTACGGCTAAACCGTGTGGTCCTGACCGTCGTTGCTACGGTCAAGCCTTGCGGAGATGCTTCTGGGCTCAACCGGGTCTCGAGGCATCGTCAATTCGCGAGGTGACGGAGGCCAGAAGGAACTCGGCTCCGGGGAGAGCAGGCATAAGCCGTCAAACCATCGCGCAGGGAAGGCCGGGTGTTTTCCGGCCCACCTGTTCTCCGCCTGCGCATTTGCGTGTGCAAATTCTTCGCGCAGCGGACCATGGGTGCCAGCCGGCACCCGGCCTTCCCTGCGCCCTCTTCACCGAAGAGGGGCACGGAATAGAGCAAAACTCGGGCACTTCACGCCGCGAGAACGCCTTGTCATGTGTGGAACACTGGTGCTGCCGGACAGGATTGAACTGTCGACCTCTCCCTTACCAAGGGAGTGCTCTACCACTGAGCTACGGCAGCAAATGCTGGCACAGAATCGGGCCGCGACTGGGCCCGCCAAGCGGGGCGATGGATGCCACAAGGCCCCCTCATGTGCAAGCTTGCCGGCCCCGCCAAATCGAGAAAATCGGCCCCGTCCCCCGGCGGAGACGACCTTTTTGCCCCGAAATGACCGATTTTGGACGATTTTGGTCCCAGTGATGTCCCCCAGCCAATTGGCCAGTTGGCTGTGCGGTCGGATTCGCCCCATTTTGAAGTTCGCACGATCGGATCGCGCGGGCCTCTTGAGCTGTCGTATTCCTTGGGCATGCTGAAGCGCGACGCGGCCCCTTCTTGACGAGCCCGGATGATGATCGACGAGACCGATAAAGCCGCAGCACGCGGCCATGATGGGCGGCACGACCGGCTGAAATCCGCCCTGCGCGAAAACCTGAAGCGGCGGAAGGTGCAGGCGCGCGAACGCGCCGCAATGGCCGAGCCCTCGCACAACGACGATGAGTCCCTAAATGAGGGGCCCGCCGGCAAGGCCGACGACTAACATTTTGGAGTGCACGACAGTGGCAATGGGGCAGGACGGACAGCAACGAACCGATCGCGACGCGCTGATGTCGCGGTTCACCCGCCCCGAGCAGACCTTTCCGGCGCTGACGCCTGCCGAGATCGAACGTATCAGGCATTTCGGCGAGGTCCGCCGCTATGCCGACGGCGAGTTCCTGTTCGAGACTGGCAAGCCGGGACCCGGCATGTTCGTCGTGCTGAAGGGCCATGTCGCCATCACCCAGCGCGATGGCCTTGGCCATGTCACCCCGGTGATCGACCAGGGGCCGGGGCAATTTCTGGCCGAGCTCAGCCAGCTCTCGGGACAGCCGGCGCTGGTCGATGGCCGCGCCGAGGGCGATGTCGAGACGCTGCTGCTGGCGCCGGACCGGCTGCGCGCGCTGCTGGTTGCCGAGGCCGAGCTTGGCGAGCGCATCATGCGCGCGTTGATCCTGCGCCGGGTCAATCTGATCCAGGGCGGCATCGGCGGTCCCGTGCTGATCGGTCCGTCGCATTCGGCTGGCGTGGTGCGCCTGCAGGGCTTTCTCACCCGCAACGGCCAGCCGCATCATCTGCTCGATCCCGAAAATGATCGCGATGCGGCCGAATTGATCGCACGCTATTCGCCCAAGCCGGAGGACTGGCCGCTGGTCGTCGCCGCGAGCGGCGCTGTGCTGCGCAACCCCAATGAAACCGAGCTTGCGCGCGCCATCGGCATGATCGGCGGGGCGAAGGGTGATCGGATCTACGACGTTGCAGTCGTCGGCTGCGGACCGGCCGGGCTCGCCACTGCGGTGTATGCGGCGTCCGAAGGGCTGTCCGTCGCCGTGCTCGACACCCGCGCCTTCGGCGGCCAGGCCGGCGCCAGCGCGCGCATCGAAAACTATCTGGGCTTTCCGACCGGCATTTCCGGCCAAGCATTGACCGCGCGCGCCTTCACCCAGGCCCAGAAGTTCGGCGCCGACATCATGATTCCTGTGACGGTGAAGTCGCTCGACTGCACGCGCAAGGACGGCGCATTTTCGGTGGCACTCGACGGCGCCGATCCCTTGCGCTCACGCGCGGTGGTGGTCGCGAGCGGAGCGCGTTATCGCCGGCCGGAGATCGACAACCTCGACAAGTTCGAGGGACGCGGCGTCTGGTACTGGGCCTCGCCGGTCGAGGCGCGGCTCTGCGCCGGCGAGGAGGTGGCGCTGGTCGGTGCCGGCAATTCGGCCGGCCAGGCCGCCGTGTTCCTGTCGGGTCATGCGAAGAAAGTCTTGATGATCATCCGTGGCGGTGGCTTGGGCGCCAGCATGTCGCGCTATCTCATCGAGCGCATCGAAGCGACGCCGAACATCGAATTGATGTTCAACACCGAGATCACGGCGCTCGAAGGCGACGAGGCCGCGCTGCTGCGGCGCATCCGCTGGAAGAGCCGCTTGTCCAGCGACGAGGACTCTGCCGATATCCGCAATCTCTTTTTGTTCGTCGGCGCCGATCCCGCAACCTCCTGGCTCGACGGCTGCGGCGTCACGCTCGATCGCGGCGGCTTCGTCGTGACAGGCGCGCAATCCGAGCAGAACCAGGGCCGGCTGGTGGCGCCGCTCGAGACCTCGGTGCCCGGCGTCTATGCCGTCGGCGACGTCCGCTCCGGCTCGGTCAAGCGCGTCGGCGGCGCTATCGGCGAAGGCGCGCAGGTCGTGGCCTCCCTGCACGGCTATCTTGGCGACGCCGCAAAACCGGCGCTTTAGGCAAGCAGAAGACAAGCGGATGGCAAGCGGAATGTGGCTTGCCTTCGCGCCGCTTGGTGCAGACTATCCCCTCGTCGCGAGGCGTATTGCTCGTGGAACGAACAAAAGATTCATTGGGAGGACTAAATGGCTGAAATCGTCGTGCTCTACAAAACGCCCAAGGATGCTGCTGCCTTCGACAAGTACTATGCCGAGACGCACATTCCACTCGCCAAGAAACTTCCCGGCCTGAAGAAATACGCCGTCAGCAAGGGACCGGTCAGCTCCCCCACTGGGCCTTCCGGAATTCATCTCGTCGCCATTCTCACCTTTGACAGCGTGGCCGACATCCAGGCCGCATTCAGCAGCCCGGAAGGCAAGGCGACCGGCGCTGACGTGCCGAAATTCGCCAGCGGCGGCGCCGACCTGCTGATCTTCGACACCAAGGAAGTGTGAAACGCGTCGCATCGGCCCGCCGATCGCGGGCCGATGTTGCAACGATCGATTGAAAGCTCGTAGCCCGGATGGAGCGAAGCGTAATCCGGGACAGCAGCATCTACAAGCGAGATCCCCGGATTTCGCTGCGCTCCATCCAGGCTACAAACTGCCGTCGTTCGTGACAGCGCTGCAAAAAATCCGAGCATGCGTTTGTCAATTCGCACGATGACGCATGGCTGCGCGCGCATGTGGGACACCAACGCAGGTGACAATCCCATGAGGACCGTAATACTACTCTGATCGTCTCAGTGCGGAGAGTAGGAGAGATGCCATGGTGCTTGGGTTGAGCCTGCCCGCGCTTACGCTGATCCATGTCATCATCAGCCTGATCGCCATCGCCGCCGGCCTCGTCGTGATGTTCGGCCTGCTCGGCTCGAAGTCGATGCCGGGCCTCACCGCGATCTTCCTGCTGTTCACGATCCTCACCAGCGCAACCGGCTTCCTGTTTCCGTTCAAAGAGCTGCTGCCCTCGCACATCATCGGTATCATCTCGCTGGTGCTGCTCGCGATCGCCTGCATCGCGCTCTACGGCATGAAGCTCCAAGGCGTCTGGCGCCCGGTCTACATCGTGACCGCGATGGTCTCGCTCTATTTCAATGTGTTCGTGCTGGTGATCCAGTCGTTCCTGAAGGTGCCGGCGCTCGCCGCGCTTGCACCCGCCGTGCCGCCGGCGCCGCCGTCGGGTGCGGTCTTCGCCGTGGTGCAGGGCATCGTGCTGGTGTTCTTCGTGCTGCTCACCATCGGTGCCTGGCGCCGCTTCAGGCCGATGGCGTTTGCCTGATCACACGATTCTCAACGTTCCCAGTTGACGCGATGCATCGCATTCGGGGTCTCGCGCAACTATCTGCGGATCATCGGCGCGTGCTTGTTCGCGCGTCGAGCAGATGATTTTCACCGAAAGAGAGCAATCCATGCCCACCATCACCACCAAAGACGGCGTCGAGATTTTCTACAAGGATTGGGGCTCGGGCCAGCCGATCGTGTTCAGCCATGGCTGGCCGCTCTCGGCCGACGACTGGGACGCGCAGATGTTGTTCTTCGTCACGCACGGCTACCGGGTCATCGCCCATGACCGCCGCGGCCACGGTCGCTCGACGCAGGTCGCCGACGGCCACGACATGGATCACTACGCCGACGACCTTGCCGCGCTCACCGCGCATCTCGACCTCAAGAACGCCATTCATGTCGGCCACTCCACCGGCGGCGGCGAGGTCGTGCACTACATCGCGCGTCACGGCGAAAGCCGCGTCGCGAAGGCGGCGATCCTGTCCGCTGTGCCGCCGCTGATGGTGCAGACCCCTGCCAATCCCGGCGGCCTGCCGAAGAGCGTGTTCGACGGTCTCCAGGCGCAACTCGCCGCTAGCCGTACGCAATTCTATCGCGACCTCCCCGCGGGTCCTTTCTATGGCTACAACCGTCCCGGTGCCAAGCCGTCGGAGGCGGTGATCCAGAACTGGTGGCGCCAGGGCATGATGGGCGGCGCGAAAGCGCATTACGACGGCATCGTCGCGTTCTCGCAGACCGACTTCACCGAGGATTTGAAGAAGATCACGGTGCCGGTGCTGGTGATGCACGGCGATGACGATCAGATCGTGCCTTACGCCGATTCCGCGCCGCTGTCGGCCAAGCTGCTGAAGAAGGGCATCCTGAAAACGTACAAGGGCTTCCCGCACGGCATGCCGACCACGCACGCCGAGACCATCAACGCGGACCTCCTGGCGTTCTTCAAGGAGTGAGCTGCACGATTACTCTCTCCCCTTGCGGGCCCCTTGCGGGAGAGGGTGGCATAGGCGGCCTTCGGCCGCCGTCCTTAGAACGCCGATGCTTCGCATCGGCTATGGCGCGGCGGCGAGACGGGTGAGGGTGTGCGTCGCCCGGGAGGAGTATCTGCGGAACGTGCTGGAGATGGGAGGATATCAATAGCCTCAAGTGTACGGGAAAGTTAGCTTGCCGCGGAAATTTCGGCGCCCGCGCGCGTTGAGTCCTGCCCGCCCTGAGGAGAAGCGCCGGCGATGTGCCCCCAACTCAAACTGATCGCACTCGATGTCGACGATCTCGCGGTGATCTCGACCCATGTCCAGGACGCCCGTGTCCAGGCCTCCGACATCATCTGGCGGCAGAGCGAGAAACGGCTTGTCATCGGCATGAGCCGGCTGGACTGGGAGCAGACGCTGGAAGGCGCGGCCGAGCCGCGCCGGCTGGTCGCCGCGCTGCGCTTCGACCGCGTGCTTGCCTGCAAATCGCGCAACATCGACCTCGCCGCGCCGGACGAGATCCTGGACCTCATCGGCATCGAGTTTCACCCCCAGGATGGCCGCAACGAGGAGCCCGGTGGCAGCGCCCTGCTTTTGTTCGCCCAGGGCGGCGCCATCCGCCTCGACGTCGAATGCCTGGAATGCGAGCTGACCGACCTCGGGGCTGACGCGCTGGGAACGGGACCAGGGATCGCGGGGGAGGGGTGAGGTGGCATGCCAAGGCCACGCATTCCGCTGTCGTCCTGGCGAAAGCCAGGACCCATAACCCGAAGGCTTCGTTGTTGAAACGAGATGTGGCCCAATTGCGCCTCCACACATCCGGTGGTGGTAATGGGTCCTGGCCGTCGCCAGGACGACGCCGGAGGGGAACGGCCCGGCCCAAGGGTTGACGGCGCTTCCCGGCCGCGCCATTGAGCAGGGGTCGGGTGAGCCAATCCGCCCCAAAAGATCAGCCAGAAGCCGAGCCAAAATGCCCGTTCGTCTCGACCGCAGCAGCGCCGATTTTGACCAGCGATTCGTGGCCTTCCTCGCCGCCAAGCGCGAGGTCTCGGCCGACGTCGAGGCCGCCGCGCGCGCGATCGTCGACGATGTCGCCAGGCGGGGCGATGCGGCCCTGCTCGAGGCCACGGCAAAGTTCGACCGGCTGACGCTGAATGCATCGGGGCTGCGCGTCACCGCCGCCGAGATCGAAGCCGCGACAAAGGCCTGCGATGCCGCGACGCTGGACGCGCTGAAGCTCGCGCGCGACCGCATCGAGACCTATCACCGCCGCCAACTCCCGGCGGACGAACGCTTCACCGACCCGCTCGGCGTCGAACTCGGTTGGCGTTACACCGCGATCGAATCCGCCGGCCTCTACGTGCCCGGCGGCACCGCGGCCTATCCGTCCTCGGTGTTGATGAATGCCGTGCCGGCGAAGGTCGCCGGCGTTGCGCGTCTCGTCATGGTGGTGCCCTCGCCCGACGGCAAGCTCAATCCGCTGGTGCTGGCGGCGGCATCGCTCGGCGGGGTCACCGAGATCTACCGGGTTGGCGGCGCCCAGGCCGTGGCCGCGCTCGCGCACGGCACCGCGACGATCGCGCCGGTCGCCAAGATCGTCGGCCCGGGCAACGCCTATGTCGCTGCGGCCAAGCGGCTGGTGTTCGGCAAGGTCGGCATCGACATGATCGCCGGCCCCTCCGAGGTGCTGGTGATCGCCGACGACACCGGCAATGCCGACTGGATCGCCGCTGACTTGCTGGCGCAGGCCGAGCACGATGCCAGCGCGCAATCGATCCTGATCACCGATTCCGCTCGACTTGCGGCCGACGTCGAGAAGGCGGTCACGGCACAGCTGAAGACGCTGCCGCGCGCCGCGATCGCAGGCAGCTCGTGGGCCGATTTCGGTGCCATCATCATGGTCAAGGATCTTGCTGACGCCATCCCGCTCGCGGACGCGATCGCCGCCGAGCATCTCGAGATCATGACTGTTGATCCCGATGCGCTCGCCGCAAAGATCCGCAACGCCGGTGCGGTGTTCCTGGGGGCGCATACGCCGGAGGCGATCGGCGACTATGTCGGTGGCTCCAACCACGTGCTGCCGACTGCGCGTTCGGCGCGATTCTCCTCAGGGCTGTCGGTGCACGACTTCATGAAGCGCACCTCGATCCTGAAATGTGGCCCGGATCAGCTGCGTGCGCTGGGCCCGGCCGCGATGACGCTCGGACAGGCGGAGGGGCTGGACGCCCATTCGCGCTCGATTGGATTGCGCCTCAATCTGTCATGACAAAGCCGCCCGAACAGGACGACTCCAACAATCGCATCGTCGGCGTCACGCTCGACGAGGACTCGATCGGCCGTTCCGGACCGGACATCGAGCATGAGCGCGCGATCGCGATCTACGACCTGATCGAGCAGAATCTGTTCGCGCCCGACGGCGCCGACGGGCAGGGCCCGTTCACGCTGCATATCGGCATCACCGGCAACCGGTTGATGTTCGACATCCGCCGCGAGGACGGCACGCCTGTCGTCGCGCATCTGTTGTCGCTGACGCCGTTCCGGCGGATCGTGAAGGACTATTTCATGATCTGCGACAGCTACTATCAGGCGATCCGGACCGCGACGCCGGACAAGATCGAGGCCATCGACATGGGCCGCCGCGGCATCCATGACGAGGGATCGCGCACGCTCCAGGAGCGGCTGAAGGGCAAGGTGCGGGTCGACTTCGAGACCTCGCGGCGGCTGTTCACGCTCATTACCGTCCTGCACTGGAAGGGCTAGGGCATGGCCCGGAAAAGTGTGCAGCGGTTTTCCGAAAAGGCCATGCCCTCTATCGAAAGAGGCTAAGCGCGATGGCGGGTCCGCCACGCGCACGCGATCCGCAATCGGTGCTGTTCGCCTGCGCGATGAACAGCGTGCGCTCGCCGATGGCCGAGAGCCTGTTGCAGCACATGTTTCCGCAGGGCCTCTACGTGAGGTCGGCCGGCACCAGGAAGGGCGACCTCGATCCGTTTGCGGTGTCCGTGATGGCCGAGCTCGGCCAGGACATCTCCGCCCATAGGCCGCAGACCTTCGAGGAGCTGGAGGACTGGGAGGGATTGAACTTCGACCTCATCATCACGCTGTCGCCGGAGGCGCACCACAGGGCGCTGGAGCTGACCCGCACGCTCGCCGCCGACGTCGAATACTGGCCGACGCAGGATCCCACCACCATCGAAGGCAGCCGTGACCAGAAGCTTGCCGCCTATCGCGAGGTCTGCGATCAGCTCTTGATGCGCATCCGTCGGCGGTTCGCAAAGGCGGGGGCGGCGAGCGGGTAGCACGCGGCGACCGTAACACCCGCGTCACAGAGCGCAGGCACACGCGTGTTGGCAACTTCGAATCAGCAAACCTCCGGTTCCCGGGTTGTGAAACCGGCCCCCTTCCGATAGGTTCCGCGCGCAATTCACTCCTGCTTCATCCCCCAAATCACCTGATGCTCGGCCGCCCCAAATTCGTACTTGCCTCCGGTTCGCCGCGACGCCTGTCGCTGCTCAACCAGGCCGGCATCGAGCCGGATGCGCTCCGGCCGGCCGACGTCGACGAGACGCCGAAGCGGGGCGAGCTGCCGCGCGCCTGCGCCAACCGCCTCGCCCGGGCCAAGGCCGATGCGGCGTTGAAATCGGTGCAGCTGGATGACGAGCTGCGCGGCGCCTTCATCCTCTCTGCCGACACGGTGGTGGCGGTCGGCCGCCGCATCCTGCCCAAGGCCAACCTCGTCGACGAAGCCGCGCAGTGCCTGCGGCTGCTGTCGGGCCGCAACCACCGGGTCTACACCGCGATCTGCCTCGTGACGCCACGCGAGGCCTTCCGCCAGCGCCTGGTCGAGACCCGCGTCCGATTCAAGCGCCTCTCGGAAGACGACATCCAGGCCTATATCGGCTCCGGCGAATGGCGCGGCAAAGCCGGCGGCTATGCCGTGCAAGGCATCGCCGGCTCGTTCGTGGTCAAGATGGTCGGCTCCTACACCAATGTGGTCGGCCTGCCGCTGTACGAGACCACGGCCCTGCTCGGCGGCGAGGGCTTTCCGACCCGCTTCGGCTGGCTCAACGGCACCGCGGTGTGAGCACCACAGCGCCGCCGACAAAAGACGCGAAAACAACCCCATGCACAGTAGAATTGGCCCGCGGGCCCAGGGCGCCTGCGCCCTCGCCCGAGGAACTCGTTTGCCGGCAGGCGCTTGAACTGCCTCACCTCGTGTAAGCTGCCCCGACCATGAACGATCACGTCAAAACACCCGCCGCCCCCCTCAAGACCTGCCCGATCTGCGGCAAGCCGCAGTCAGAGGCCACCCGCCCGTTCTGCTCCTCGCGCTGCCGCGACGTCGATTTGAACCGCTGGCTGAAAGGCTCCTACGTCATCCCCGGCCGCGACGACGACACCGATGACGTAGAATAGCAAGCGATATCAATGATTTGTTCGGATCGGGAAGCGCCACGTGCCAGCCGCGGCGACTCCGCCCCACCTTGTACACAGCCGGGGCGCGCCCGGCGCAGCCTTCAGGCGAAGCCGGGTGGACAGGCCGCTTCTAGCCCACTATAAACCGCCCGCTCGATGGGCTTTGGCCCCTCTCTTGGAGCACGCCCAGGTAGCTCAGTTGGTAGAGCATGCGACTGAAAATCGCAGTGTCGGTGGTTCGATTCCGCCCCTGGGCACCAAACTACGATTTTCCACGCTAGAGCACGATCTTGTGGGGCACAGCGGTTGACAAGTTTAGCTTTGTCGCCTCTTCGGGTCGGCTCATTTGTTGCCGCGAGCAGGCTTATTAGGCCTTCCGTTTTGATGCTTTCGGACGCGGCTTAGATCTGTTGCTCGCGGGTAGGCAGCACGCCCTGCTCGCGTCCTCCACAACGAGGTTACAGAGCTCCGGGTGCCCGTCGCAGCACTCGCTGATCAGAAACCCTATCAAGTCCCGCATGCCTTCCACGTTCGAGCGGTAGATGATCGTCCGTCCCTCACGGGTGCTGCGAAGCAGGCCCGCCCGCACCAAGATGGCCAGGTGGGAGGAAAGCGTATTGTGCGGCGCGCCAATCGTATCGGCGATCACGCCAGCGGTTATGCCGACCGGCTCGTGTTTGATGAGCAACCTGAAGATCGCCAAGCGCGTGGGCTGAGCAAGCGCAGCGAGAGCGGAAATCGCATGGGGCTCGGTCAGCTCGCCCTGGACTGGCCGGGTGCTGGCGTGGCTGGCAACGGCCAGCATCGATTTCCGCATTCCGTAGTCTCCGCGCGGGTCGTCTAGGTGCGTCATGTTTACCCCACAGAGAAGGTGACAAGCCAGCACGTTTCGACTATTGAATATGTCGAGACGTCTCGACACATCGTAGCCCTTCGATGTGACGGGCCTGCGACAGAAGCGAGCGCTCCGGCCGGTAGGCGTATCGGTCCGATCTCGAGGAAACACCCGTCAGTAGGCGTACTGGCGAACCCGAGGAGCATCACCATGTCGCGCTGCGATCATATGGTCGACGTCGGCCGCCGTCGTTTCATGAGCGGGGCGGGGTTTGCCGCCGCTGGAGTTGCCGTCAGCTCAATAACGACTTCCTCCGCCCAGGCTGCGCCCGCAGCGGCGAGAGTGGACTATCCGGTCAATCGTCTGGCCAACGTCAAGGACCTCAAGCTCAACGAGCCCCTGAACGTTTCTTATCCGGACGCCAACGCTCCCGGCGTGCTCTTGAAGCTCGGCAAGCAAGTGCCGGGTGGGGTCGGTGCCGAAGGTGATATCGTCGGCTTCACGACGACCTGTCCGCACAAGGGCTTCACCCTCAACTACAGCGCGGCCGACCGGACCATGAACTGTCCCGGTCATTATTCCCGGTTCGACTGCGAGGCGGGCGGCCAGCAGATCTGGGGCCAGGCCACGCAGAATCTCCCGCAATACGTGCTGCGCGTCGACGACAAGGGCGACATCTACGCCGAAGGCGTGGACGAACTGCTCTACGGCCGCCTTTCCAACGTGCTCTAAGGGGGGGAGGAACGATCATGACCTACAAGCGTCAAATCGACCGGCTCCCGATCATCCCCGCGGACGCCAAGGAATCCAACGTGACGTGCCACTACTGCATCGTCGGATGCGGCTACAAGGCATACACCTGGTCCACCAGCAAACAGGGCGGCACGGCACCCGATCAGAACAAGTTCGGTGCCGATCTGAGTAAGCAGCAGAGCGCGGAGACCGTCGCCTGGTACTCACCTTCGATGTACAACATCGTGCGCCAGAACGGGCAGGATGTGCACATCGTCATCAAACCCGACAAAGACTGCGTCGTGAATTCGGGCTTGGGCTCGATCCGCGGCGCGCGCATGGCGGAGATGAGCTACTCCCAACAGCGCAATACGCAGTTGCAGCGCCTGACGGATCCGATGGTCTGGCGCTATGGACAGATGCAGCCCACAAGCTGGGAAGATGCGCTCGACCTCGTTGCGCGCGTGACGGTCGCAGTCATGAACGACATGGGTGAAGACGGCGTGTTCGTCTCGGCGTTCGACCATGGCGGCGCCGGAGGTGGATATGAGAACACCTGGGGCACCGGCAAGCTCTACTTCGGCGCCATGAAGGTGAAAAACATCCGGATTCACAACCGTCCGGCGTACAACTCGGAAGTCCACGCCACCCGCGACATGGGCGTGGGAGAGCTCAACAATTGCTACGAAGATGCCGAGCTCGCCGACACGATCGTCGCGGTCGGCACCAATGCGCTCGAGACCCAGACCAATTACTTCCTGAATCACTGGATCCCGAACCTGCGCGGCACTTCGCTCGACAAGAAGAAGGCCGAGTTTGGTTCCGAGCCCGTCGAGCGCGCCAAGGTGATCATTGTCGATCCGCGTCGCACGGTGACGGTCAACGCCTGCGAGGTCGAAGCCGGCAAAGACAACGTCATGCACCTGGCGATCAATTCCGGCACCGACCTCGCCTTGTTCAATGCCTGGATGACCCACATCGCGGACAAGGGATGGCTCGACAAGGCCTTCATCGACGCGTCGACGACCAACTTCGACCAGACGAAGGCCGCCAACAAGATCAGCCTGGAAGAGGCCGCGACGATCACGGGGCTTACCGCCGATGAAATCCGCAAATCCGCCGAGTGGATCGCCCAGCCCAAGGCAGCTAATGCGCGTCGGCGAACGATGTTTGCGTATGAGAAGGGCCTGATCTGGGGCAACGACAATTACCGCACCAACGGCGCCCTGGTGAATGTCGCGCTCGCAACCGGCAATATCGGTCGGCCAGGCGGTGGTTGCGTGCGCATGGGCGGGCACCAGGAAGGCTACTCGCGGCCGTCCGATGCGCATGTGGGACGGCCCGCCGCGTATGTCGATCAGCTTCTGATCGAAGGCAAGGGCGGCGTCCATCACATCTGGGGATGCGACCACTACAAGACCACGCTGAACGCATTCAAGTTCAAGCAGGCCTACAAGAAGCGCACCGACATGGTGAAGGATGCCATGATGACGGCGCCTTATGGCGACCGTCCCGCGATGATCAGCGCGATCGTCGACGCGATCAAGAAAGGCGGGCTCTTCGCGGTTGACGTCGATATCGTGCCGACCAAGATCGGCGAGGCGAGCCATGTCTGGCTGCCGGCAGCGACATCGGGGGAGGCCAATCTCACTTCGATGAACGGCGAACGCCGCATGCGGCTGACCGAGAAATACATGGACCCGCCGGGGCAGGCGATGCCCGATTGCCTGATCGCCGCGCGCATCGCCAATCACATGGAGCGGGTGTTGCGCGAACAGGGTAAGGCCGATCTGGCCGATCACTTCAAGGGCTTCGACTGGCAGACCGAAGAAGATGCCTTCATGGACGGCTATCATCAGCATGAGAAGGGCGGCGAGTTCGTCACCTATGCCCGGCTGCGGGCCATGGGTACGAACGGCTTCCAGGAGCCCGCGACCGGGCTCGAGACCACAGGGCCTGTCGCCGCTGGCACGTCGACCGGCACGACGACGGGGGAGGTCCTGAAGGGGCCGGCGATCGAAGGAACGCGCGGGAAGGAGCCCGTCCAGAAAAAGGGCGCCGCAACAACAGCGGCGGTGTCGCCGGCAACGACCGGCACCGAGCGGATCCTCGGCACCAAGCGGCTTTACGCCGACGGCAAGTTCAACAGCAAGGACGGCAAGGCCAGGTTCATGGAGACGCAGTGGCGCGGCTTGCAGGCGCCCGGCAAGGAAGCCGAGATGAAGAAATTCCCGTTCCTCATCAATAACGGCCGCGCCAACGTCACCTGGCAGAGCTCCTACCTCGACCAGGACAACGAGTTCGTCACGGATCGGATGCCTTATCCCTACCTCCAGATGAACCCACAGGACATGGACGAGCTGCGGCTCAAGCAAGGCGATCTGGTCGAGGTTTACAACGACAACGGATCGACCCAGGCCATGGTCTATCCGACGCCGACCGCCAAGCCGAAGCAGACGTTCATGCTCTTCGCGCAAGCGACCGGCGTGCAGGGGAACGTGGTTTCACCCGGGGTGAACGAATTCATCATCCCGAACTATAAGCAGACCTGGGCGAACATCCGGAAGCTCGCGGATGCGCCGGAGGGCGTGAAGCATCTCAGCTTCAAGTCGCTCGACTACAGGGTCTGAGGCTTGCGGCCCCGACCGCCGTGGTTGGGGCCACCTCATATTGCTGCTGAGTTCAGGAAACATTCCTTGTTGCCATTCTCCATGTGCCTAGTGTCCTATCTAGCGCTAGTGTCCTAAGTTGATTTTGGAATCTCCTTCTCCGAATAAACCTCCGTATATCCCAAGTTCCGCCCTAGGCTGTGTTAAAGGTGCGACCGTGATTCTACGGGTGGTGCATGAAAAAGACCGATGTGACGTGCTCTGAGTGCGGGGCCGGCTTCCGGCGCATTGAGCTTGAGACGCAGCGAGGCAGCAAAGGCGAATATCACTGCCCGGCCTGTGGGGAGCTGCTGGAGAAATTCGATGGCAACGCGCTTGTTGCCTACCGCCTTACGATTCAGCCATCAATCAAGGGTGTGCGCGATTGATAGGAATCGCTATTTTTTCTCCCGCCCGCTCGACTACAGAGCATGAGGACAGCGGCCCCGACCCAGCGTCGGGCCGCCCGCTTCACAAAGCTCTATTCAACGCGAGCCGTTCCTGCAGTTTAGCCGCTTCTTCCTTGCGTTCGCTGTACCGGTCTGTGAGGTAGGAGGAGCAATCGCGCGTCAGCAGCGTGAACTTCATCAGTTCTTCCATCACGTCGACGATGCGGTCGTAGTAGGCCGACGGTTTCATGCGTCCCGCATCGTCAAACTGTTCGTAGGCCTTCGCCACGGAAGACTGGTTCGGGATCGTGATCATGCGCATCCAGCGGCCGAGGACGCGAAGCTGGTTGACCGCATTGAAGGACTGCGAGCCGCCGCTCACCTGCATGAGGGCGAGTGTCTTGCCTTGGGTCGGGCGCACCGCCCCAATCGACAGGGGGATCCAGTCGATCTGAGTCTTCATGATGCCCGTGATGCTGCCATGGCGTTCCGGACTGCTCCAGACCTGTCCTTCGGACCAAGCCGACAGATCGCGCAATTCGGCCACTTTGGGGTGATCCGCCGGCGCATCGTCCGGCAGCGGCAAACCAGACGGGTTGAAGATCCGGCATTCCGCGCCGAACGCCTCCAGCAGGCGGGCAGCTTCTTCGGCGGCGAAGCGGCTGAACGAGCGCTGACGCAGAGATCCGTACAACAGCAAGATCCGCGGTTTATGCGCGGACTGTGCGGGCCTCAGACGATGCAGATCGGGAAGCGATACGGCGGACGAAGAGAGGTTCGGCAGGTCGGGCAGCTCAGGCATCTATCACTTCACCGTCTTCCTTCACGAACCGACCGATTTTGCCATTAGGCAGGATCTCCAGCACGGCTTCGGACGGCCGGCAAAGTTTTACTCCTTTCGGCGTGACGACGATCGGCCGGTTGATCAGGATCGGATGCTTCACCATGAAGTCGAGCAGATCGTCATCGGTCCACTTCGGATCGTCGAGCCCAAGTTCTGCGTAGGGAGTACCTTTCTTCCGCAGCAGGTCACGGACGGGGCTTCCCATGGCCGCGATCAATTCCACCAGCTTGTCGTGGCTCGGCGGAGTCTTCAGGTACTCGATGACAGTCGGCTCTTCGCCGCTTTGCCGGATCATGGCCAGCGTGTTGCGGGATGTGCCGCAGTCGGGGTTGTGATAGATCGTGACAGTCATCTTTGGGTCTCCGCGATCGGCACCGGGCCGCGCGCCTTCGGCCGCCCCAGCATCCAGTTCATCAAAAGCATGCCGGCGAAGGCGCCGGCCAGCTCAGCGAGAATGAAACCCGGCAGGTCCACCGGGCGAATACCCGAAAAGGTGTTCGTCAAGGAACGAGCGATCGCCACCGCCGGATTGGCGAACGAGGTCGAGGCCGTGAACCAGTACGCTGCGGTGATGTAGAGGCCGACGAGCCAGGGGACGGCCGTACGTTGGAAGCGGATGCCGGCGAGGATGGTGGCCACCAGGCCGAAGGCGGCGACGGCCTCCGCGAACCATTGCGCGCCGCCAGTACGCACCTTCATCGAGAAGTCGATCAGGGGAAGGGCGAACATCAGGTGAGCCGCCATCGTGCCGGCTATGCCGCCGGCGATCTGCGCAACAACGTAGAGCAGGGCTTCCTGGGCCGGCAGCTCGCGCTTGCCCGTGAACACCAGCGTGACCGCCGGATTAAAATGCGCTCCGGAGATCGGTCCCAGGACGGTGATCAGTACAACCAAGATCGCACCGGTCGGCAAGGTATTGCAGAGAAGCGCAAGAGCGACGTCCTTGGTCAGCGTCTCGGCCATGATGCCGGAGCCGACCACGGCAGCGACGAGAATGCCTGTGCCGAGCGCTTCGGCCGCCAGGCGCCGCGAAAGATCGAACGTGTCCATCAGCCGGCCTTCGGCGTTGGACGCGTCGCACCCTCGGAGCGGCCAATCTCGCGCAGCTTGGTCCCGAGCGAGAGCTTGTCGATGCTCCTCAGCGGGAGGCTTACGAAGGTATCAATCCGATTCCTCAGGTAGCGGAAAGCGGTGATGAACGCTGCCTGTTGTTCCAGCTCCGTGCCTTCGACCCCGGCGGGATCCTCAATGCCCCAGTGCGCCGTCATCGGCTGACCCGGCCAGACGGGGCAGGCCTCACCGGCGGCGTTGTCGCAGACCGTGAAGACGAAATCCATCACCGGCGCATCGGGAGCGGCGAATTCCAACCAGCTTTTGGAGCGCATCCCGTCGACGGGATAGTCCATGCTCTCGAGTGTGCGCAGCGCCAGCGGGTGTATCGCGCCTTTCGGCGTGCTGCCGGCGGAGAAGGCCTGGAAACGGCCGGCTCCGTCCTTCCGAAGAATCGACTCCGCGAGGATCGAGCGCGCCGAGTTGCCGGTGCACAGGAACAGAACATTGTAGACGTGGTCAGGCACGGCTTCGCTCCTTTCGTTTTGGGGAGCAGCAGGATTGCAGGGTTTGAACGACCGGCTCGCAAACGTCTGGCCGCCCGCCGCAGCAATCCCGAAGCAGGAAAACTGCGACATCTCGAAACTCAGTGAGATTGGCGCGGTAGATGATCGAGCGGCTGCGCCGTTCCGATGTCACAAGGCGCGCGCGAGTCAGAATCGACAGATGCGCCGAGAGCGTGTTCTGCGGGACTTCCAGCAGGCGGGCGAGGTCGCCTGCCGCAAGGCCGCCGGGTTCGTGCCTGACCAGCGTCTGGAAGGCCTCCAGTCGGGTCGACTGAGACAGCGCAGAGAGGGCCAGAACGGCTTCTTCGATTTCCATATATCCAGACTTATGGAATTATCAGCCCGGCGTCAATCCGGAACCCGGGGAATCTGCCGGATGGTCGGGGGCGATGGCAGTACTTCGAATATTCTAGAAGAAGGCGCCGCTACTACGACAAGGGTGTAGCGGACCTCCGCCACCAAAGCCAAGCGCTCACGCCACCATACTAAGGAAAAACAGCGGTTCGTCGTGTCGGTGGTTGCGTATGATTCCCTCCCTGGGCACCATTTCCGTTTGACCAGCGCCCGGTACTCCCCGCTGCGCCTCAACTCGCGTACAGATAGTTCGGCAGCCACAGCGTCATGCCCGGCCAGAGATACATGATCACCATGCACAGGATCACGATCAGCATGTAGGGCATCATGCCGGCGAAGATCTGGTTCAGCGTAACGTGCTTCGGGGCAACGCCCTTGAGATAGAACGCCGACATCGCGACCGGCGGTGACAGGAACGCGGCCTGCAAGTTCACGAACACCAGCGTGCCCCAAAGGATCGGATCGATGTTGAAGTGCTTCAGCATCGGCAGGAAGATCGGCACGAAGATGATGATAATCTCGGTCCATTCGAGCGGCCAGCCCAGCACGAAGATGATCGCCTGCGACAAGATCATGAACTGCACGGGCGTCATGTTGAGCGACAGCACCCAGCTTTCCAGCAGCGCCTGACCGCCGAGAATGGCGAATACCGCCGAGAACAGCGCCGAGCCGACGAACAGCCAGCACACCATCGCGGTCGTCTTTGCAGTCAGGAACACTGCTTCCTTGGTGCGCTTCCAGTCGAGCGTCCGGGCGTGGATAGCGAGGATGAAGGCGCCGGCGGCGCCGACGCCGGCGGACTCGGTCGCGGTCGTGATGCCGAACAGGATCACCCCCAGCACCACGACGGTGAGGATGCCGAGCGGCATCACCGACGACGTCAAGAGCTTCAACACTTCGAAGCGCTCGCCGTCCATGCGCAAGTAGGAGCGCGCCGTCCACGCCGCCAGCACGGCGGCTGATATCGCGAACCAGATGTAGAACTGGGTGTCCGGTCCCTTTTCGGCGGGCGACAGCTCCTTCGGCTCGACCGGGCTTCCGAGCTGCTGCAGGCCTTCGACGGCTTCGCTCGCGGCGCCGGGCTGCTGGTGGATCACGACGTACCACCAGACCGTGCCGAGCGCGGCTGCGGTCATCAGGAACGGCACCAGCGAAATGAGGAAGTGTTGCACGATCGTGCCATAGCCCATCGGCTTGCCGTCGATCTGGAGCATCTTCGCCTTTGCGGGCGAGAGCAGCGCCTTGAACAGGCCGACGAACAGGTTCGGCGAATACAGCGTCGCGAAATTCCTGATCCATTCCGGCACCTTGACGCGGGTCTGTTCCTCCGGCAGCGCCGGGGCGATCTTCGGGTTGATCATCGCCCAGGCCACGACATAGACGAGGTAGAGGAAGGCCAGGAAGAAGCCGGGAAGCATCGCCGCCGCATAGAGCTTGACCACGGACTGGCCGGCGACCGCGGCATAGACGATGATCATCACCGAAGGCGGGATCAGGATGCCGAGCGTGCCTCCCGCGGTGATGACGCCGGAGGCGAGCTTCACGTCATAACCGGCGCGCAGCATCGGGTTGAAGGCGATCACGCCCATCAGCACCACCACCGCGCCGACGAGCCCGGAGGCGATGCCCCAGAACGTGCACACGATCAGGGTCGTGACCGCGAGCGAGGCGGGCAGGCGGCGGAAGGCGAGCTGGATCGAATAGAACATCTTGTCGACCAGCGCGCCGCGCTCCATCACGTAGCCCATCAGCACGAACAACGGGATGGAGATCAATACGTCGTTGGTCATCGCGCCGTAGCTGCGCTGGACCATCAGCTCGAAGACCTTGTTGTGCGTCCAGTTCTGCGACGGGTCGTAGAAGGCGATGAAGCCGAAGAACATGCCAAGGCCCATAAGCGTAAACGCCGTGGCAAAGCCCATCATGATGACGACGACGATGAGCGTCAGCATCAACAGGCCGAGTGCCGGATCGCTCATGTGTTCAGGTCCCCGCCCATGCCGCGCTGCCGCGCCATTTCATCGATGCGCTGCGCGCCCTCGATGGCGAGCTTGCGTGATTCCTCGTCCACGAATTCAGAGTGCGCGAGCTGCTCCTCGATGACGTCGGTCTCGGCGACGTCGGCAAGTCGGCTCGGCCATTCGCCGGTCTTCAGGCACACGATGCAGCGGATGATCTCGGCGATTCCCTGCAGCATGATCAGCGCGCCCGCGATCGGGATGACGGTCTTGAAATGGTAGACCGGCGGCCCCTCGGCCGTGACGTTGGAATGCTCGTTGATGGCCCAGGAATCCGCGGCGTAGAAGTAGCCGGCATAGATCAGCGCGGCGATGCCCGGGATGAAGAAGACGAAGTAGAGAACGAGGTCGAGCGCGGCCTGCGTGCGCGGACGCATCGAGGAGTACAGGAAGTCGCCGCGGACATGGGCGTTCTGCGCCAGCGTATAGGCGCCGGCCAGCATGAACAGCGACCCGTACATCATGTTCTCGGCGTCGAAGATCCACGCCGTCGGCATGTTCACGGCGTAGCGCTTGAACACTTCGATGCAGACCACGCTCATCAGCAGGATCATCAGCCAGGCTGTCGCCTTGCCGACCCAGGTGGAGATGCCGTCGATCGTGTGCAGTAAGCGCCGTACACTCATGTGATAAGGTTCGGCATTAAATATGACCCCCAACATAGCACAAGGCACCGTCCGGCGGGTGGTCCGGACGGCGCCTTGCCAGCTTTATTTCGTCATCAGATCTTCTTGGCCGCAGCGTTCGGCCCGAAATAATGATCGTAGGCCATGCGGCGGTTCACTACGGTATCCTGCTCCCACTGCGTGGCACGTTTGGCGAACTCGATCTGCGACTGCACGATCTCCTTGAACAACGGGTTCTCCGCCGCCTTCTTCTTCGCCACATCGTCATAGATCTCGAGTTGCCGCTTCAGGATGGCGTCGGGGGTCTTGTAGAACTTGACGTTGTCCTTGGTCTGCAGCTCGACATAGTCCTTGGAGTAGCGGTCGATCGCCTTCCACGACATGTCGGCCGAAGCCGCGTCCACCGCATTGGCGATGATCGCCTTCATCTTGTCCGGCAGCGCGTTGTACTTGTCCTTGTTGAACATGATCTCGAGCTGCTCGGCGTTCTGGTGGAAGCTCTGCAGCATGCAGACCTTCGAGACGTCGGGGAAGCCGAGCACGCGGTCGGAGGTGGCGTTGTTGAACTCGGCCGCGTCCAGGAGGCCGCGGTCCATGGCAGCTACGATTTCGCCGCCGGGCAGCGCGTTGACGGCTGCACCCATTCCCGAATACACGTCGATCGAGATGCCGACGGTGCGGAATTTCAGGCCCTTGACGTCCTCTACCTTTGCGACCGGCTTCTTGAACCAGCCGAAGGGCTGGGTCGGCATCGGACCGTAGGGGAACGAGACAACGTTGGCGTTGATCGACGCGTAGAGCTTTTCCAGGAGCTCCTTGCCGCCGCCATAGCGGTGCCAGGCCAGCAGCATGTTAGCGTCCATCGCAAAGCCCGGTCCCGAGCCCCAGAGCGCCAGCGCCGTCTGCTTGCCGTAGTGATAGACCAGCACGCCATGGCCGCCGTCGAGCACGCCCTTGGACACGGCATCGAGCAGGCCGAAGGCGGGCACGACAGCGCCTGCCGGCAGCACTTCGATCTTGAGATCGCCGCCGGTCATGTCGTTGACCTTCTTGGCGTAGTCGAGGGCGTATTCGTGGAAAATGTCCTTTGACGGCCAGGTGCTCTGCCAGCGCATGCTGATCGGCCCCTGGGCGCTGACGACGCTCGGCGCGGCTACCGTCGCGGCGGCCCCCGCAGCAGCGACCTTGAGAAAGCCGCGGCGACTCGAAGTGCTGCCCTTCTTTGATTTGGTCATGGTTGCCTCCTCCCCTTTGGAATAGCGATCCCTTGCGGATCAGCTGCTTTTTTATTGGAACAAGTCAAAGTCTTGCGCAGGGGTTTGGCAAGAATGTTCCGAATGATGCGACGCTACGACGCGGACTGCGGCGATGACGCGCCGCAGCGCTCGCCGCCGAGTGCGGCGAAGCCGAACTGCGGTGAACAGTGCGCTCAATGCAGGCTCGAGAGAACTCGGCGCGCGCGGGATCTGCGAGCGATCCGACGAAGGTTCGGAATCGAGCCGGCGTTGCCCTCAATGATGATGGGCCGACACGCTCTTGACGCATTGCGTCAACAGATCAGGGGTGGCGGATTGGCCGATATCACCGAGACTGATCATGCCGACCATCCGCTTGCTCTTGTTGATCACGGGTAGCCTGCGGACCTTCAGCGTCTCCATGTGATGCACGGCTTTCGCCAGATCATCGTCTTCCCGGCAGCAATGGATACCTTCGGTCATCACGTCCCGCGCCGTCATGCGCGCGGCGTTGAAGTCCCTGCTCGCAAGACCTTTGCAGACGATGTCGCGATCGGTCACCATCCCGACCAAATGGTCGCCTTCGCCGATCGGAATGCAGCCGATGTCGTGCCCTTGCATCAACTTCGCGATCTCGATGATCGGGGTGTCGGGGCTGACCCAATCGACGCCCTTGTGCATCACGTCTCTGACTTTCATGGAGGACCTCCGTTGCGAACGCAGCCCCCGCTGAATTGACTATACATCGAACCGGACGCGGCCGCACGCACGCCGTGACGGTGCGTACCGGGATTATCTTGCCGCCACGCCGCGTCAGTCATGCATGCTGAAGCGTCCATGCGGTGCACTGGCCGTCAGGCGCTCGAACTGCGCATGGGTGAGCTGGAGCAGCGTCTCGTGATCACCGGCTTCGATATAGACCTCGGGCTGGGCCCGGATGCTGTCATCGACGATGAGATCGAGCCCGTAACACCGACCGACCGCCGGAATGGCTCCGTGCGCGCAGTCCATGAACAGCTGGTTGATCTCGGTTTCGTTGGCCATGGCGAGATCCTCGCCAAGCCTCTCCTTCAAGTCCGGCAGGTTGAGATGGTGCGATGCCGGCACGACCGCGAGCATATAGCCGCCGTCGTGCCGCAGCACGACGGCCTTGGCGAGACGATCGCCCGAGACGTGGCAAGCCTGCGCCGTGCGCGTGGATGACATGGTGAGATCGTGCGGGATCTCGGCATACTGGATGTTCTCGGCAGCCAGATACCGATGCAGTGTGGGGGCGATGGACATGGCTTCGCCTTTCGGATGGATGCAACCATCCACCGTGAGGCTGCCCCCGCCGCACGATGGGCGGCTGCGTGATTGCCGGCCTTCAGCATAGGCCTTGCCCTCGAATGCCGCAACTGAGTTGGACATTCTAAGCGCGCCGCGCTCACCTGATCCGTGTGATCTCAGGCGCGGCGGCCGCAACGCACGCGCTACGCTAGCGCTATCCATGCACGCCGCCGCTGCACGGACTTTTTTGCGAGGGACGGTTCGGTGTGATGGCAAGACGAGGCCAATCCCGCCTTCATGGAAAGCACTCGCCGTCGCTGCGGCCATGAGCGGGAAAGCGGCTGGTTGGAATTATATAGATATTTCAATCGTATAGGAGTCCGCAGCTTTATTTTCCATTCCTCTGATTTCGGACGTCCTGAAAGCCCGGCTGCTATGCCGCATCCGTTCGCTGTACGCGCCCGGCTGCCGCTGATATGCTCTTAGCCATAGGGACAGTGAATGGCAGCTGGCCAAAGACTTTTCCGCGATGCCGGCCTTCTGATCGGACTCGATCCCGCTCGCACTTTTTCGCATTGCCTCGACATAACGCTGAACAAAATCCTCTACGGCTGCCGCGTTCCCCGCTCACATTGGGAGATGTGCCATGGCTGCATCGGACTGGCGTCTCGAAGGCGAATGGATGAAGAATTGCAACTGCGCGTTTGGCTGCCCCTGCGATTTCAATGCTCCCCCCACCCACGGATACTGCAAGGGCATGGTCGGCATGCGGATCACCGCGGGACATTTTGAGGGTGTTAAGCTCGATGGCCTCTGTTTCGCTGTGGTCGTAGATTTCCCCGGCGCGCTGCATGAAGGCAACGGCAAGATGCAGCCCATCGTCGACGAACGCGCCACACCGGAGCAGCAGCAGGCGCTGTTCAACATTCTGTCGGGCAAGCATTCGGCCGAGGGCACGCTATTCCACATCTTCAGCCTGATCGTCACCAAGATCCACGATCCGATTTTTGCGCCCTTCGAATTTTCCTTCGACAAGGACGGACGCGTCGCAAAACTCGTCGTCACGGGCGTGCTCGAGACCGACGTCGAGCCGATCAAGAATCCGGTGACGGGTCAACCGCACCGCATCCAGGTGGTGATGCCCGAGGGGTTCGAGCACAGGGCTGCCGAGGTCGCGTCCGCCAACATCCGCTCGACCGGTGCGATCCCGTTCGAGACCAAGGGCACGCACAGCTCGCTCGCCAATGTCGTGCAGACGCCCGAGGGCGTTGCGGCATGATGCGGCGCTGACATCGAGACAATATCTCGGTGTCAGCTCCTCATCGCTGTCCTGGGCAAGTCCATGCAGGGGCGCTTGATGCTGGAACACCTGCTCCACCGCGACCGGCTGATCGTCGCGATCGGGACCGCCGCGGTGGTGGCGCTCGCCTGGGCCTATCTCGCCGGCGGCGCCGGCATGGACACCGAGATGATGGCCGACATGCCGGACATGGCGCCAATGCCGTGGACGCCGCTCTATGCCGCGCTGTTGTTCGTGATGTGGTGGGTGATGATGATCGCGATGATGGCGCCGAGCGCGGCGCCGACCGTTCTCTTGTATGCGACCGTCAAGCGCAAGCAGGAGACTGCGTCCCGGGCGGCAATCGATGCCTGGATCTTTCTCGCCGGTTATCTCGTGACATGGGCCGGGTTCAGTGTCGTTGCGGTCCTGGCGCAATGGGCGCTCGAACGCTTCGGGTTGTTGTCGATGGCGATGGCCAGCACCAGCGCGGTTTGGGGCGGCATCATCCTGCTTGCCGCCGGCCTCTATCAGTTCACGTCGTTCAAACATGCCTGCTTGCGCTACTGCGAGAGTCCGCTGCTGTTTCTCAGCCGGCATTGGCGGCCCGGCACGCGCGGAGCATTCCGCATGGGACTTCGCCATGGCAGCTACTGCGTCGGCTGCTGCTGGTTTCTGATGGTATTGCTGTTCGTCGGCGGCGTGATGAATATGGCTTGGATCATCGGCATCGCGCTCTATGTCGCCGCCGAGAAACTGCTGCCGTTCGGCCGACGATTGAGTTATGCGGCAGGCGCGGTCCTCATCCTGTCCGGCACGATCGTTCTTGCGCGCGCGGTGTGAGCGGCCGGTACAGACGACCAAAGGTATCGCCCTGCCAATACCGCGTGGTTGCTCAAAAACAGCCGACCTCCGTGGTCATACGGATGTTGTAAGCTAAAGAATTGAGCATTATCCAAACAGAAACTTAAGGCTGTCCCGCCTAGCTTCGGGCTATGAACAGCACCCGCGCCGCTTTCGGCCGCGGCGGTCTCAATCGAGGCGGAGACAGGCGATGCCATCACTGGCGGCGAGCGCAGTTCTGCCCTGGCGGCTGAGGCGAGGGCGCGTGTCGTGATTCCCGCAAGTTCCGTCCGCAAAGCCGGAAGAACGATCCTGCGGAATGCTCCGCTGCAGATCGCATTGTTCTTCCTGCCCCTGGTCTGGATCGGTTATTTCGCGATCACGTCATCGGAACGGACCGATGCGGTCCAGCAGGCGCGGTCGCACGGCAACAGCGTCGCCGAATTGTTCGAGGAGAACACCGAGCGCATCTTCGAACGCGTGGACCAGTCGTTGCTGGTGGTGCGAGCGCTCTACGCCCAGGATCCGTTGACCTTCAGCCTGAAGTTCTGGTCCGAGAAGACCCGCATCGCCACCGGCGACGTGGTCCAGTTCGCCCTGATCGGGTCGGATGGCTACATGACGGATACGACGGTAGGCTATTCCGGTCCGCCGCTCTATCTCGGCGATCGCGAGCACTTCATTCAAACCATGTCGCAGGCCGACGATCGCCTCTACGTGGCGAAACCGGTTCTGGGCCGCGCATCCAACAAATGGACCATACAGCTCGCAAGAAAGCTCTTCGATCTTGCCAGGAATCCCGTGGGCGTGGTCGTCGGCTCGATCAGCGTCGATGTCGTCGGTCGATTCTACGACACCGCAAAGCTCGGCGCTGGAGGAACGCTGGTCCTCAGAAATGCAAACCAGGTCGTGCTCGCCGCGCGGGGCATCAACCAGGACGCGGTGTTGGGGCAGCGTGCGCCGAATCGCGTCGAAGGCGAGCTGCGGGACGGCTTCTACGCCCAATATTGGAACGAGAACCATCCCAACCGCGATGATCGGCTGGTGACCGCGCGCAGATCGCGGCTCTTTCCACTCATCTTCACCGTAGGAATCTCGGAGCGCGAGATCTATTCGCGCGCGGATACCAGGCAGAAGGTCTATCTCGGTGGCGCACTGCTGCTCACGTTCATCATCTTGACTGCGACCATGTTCCACTGGCGGCGCCGACAGGCGCTGGATCGCGCCCAGCGCGAGCTGCGCGAATTCGCCAGCAAGTTCGAAGACGCGCTCAGAAACCTTCCCCAGGGCTTGAGCATGTTCGACGGCAGCGACCGCCTGATCGCATTCAATCAACAATGGCTCGAACTCTATGGTCTCGTGCCGGAGGAGATTCGGATCGGCATGGACTTCCGCGACGTGTTTGCAAAACAGACCGCCGTTCTCGACGTCGAGGCTTACCTGGTCGATCTGAAGAATCGGCTCGCCAAGTCGGAGCAGATCTCGAACACCGTGCAGTTTCCGGATGGGCGGGTTGTCTATATCTCTTACGGACGGCGCGAGCGCGGTGGCTGGGTCGCCACCCATGAAGACATCACCGAACGCAAGGCATCCGAGGACCGGATCGAAAGGCTCGCGCATTACGACAGTCTGACCGGATTGGCCAATCGCAATCTGTTCAAGGAGCGCATCGACGAAGCACTCGCGACGTCCGGCGCCTCGGAAGCTCCCTTCGCCGTACTCCTGCTGGATCTCGACAAGTTCAAGTCCGTCAACGACGTGCTCGGTCACCAATGTGGCGATGCCTTGCTGAAGCAGGTCGCGGGCCGGATCAAGGCGCAGATCCGTGACGCCGACACGGCGGCGCGGATCGGCGGCGACGAGTTTGCCGTGATCGTTGCGCCGGGCCGGGGCGCGATGCAGGACGGCGCCGCCAGCCTCGCTGCGCGGCTGGTTCAGGCCATTGCCGAGCCTTATCAGATCGACGATCATCCCATCGTGATCGGCTGCAGCATCGGCATCGCCGTGGCTCCCGAGCATGGCAGCCGCGTCGATGAGATCCTTCGTAACGCCGACCTTGCGCTCTACAAGTCGAAGAACGCCGGCCGGAACTGCTTCCATACCTACTCGGTGGAGCTCAAGGCCGAAGCGGATCAGCGCAACGTGCTCGAGATCGAGCTTCGTGAGGCGATCTGGCGCGAGGAAATCGAAGTGTTCTATCAGCCTGTGACCGAGCTCGGCACCGGCCGTGTGAAATCGGTCGAGGCTCTTGCGCGTTGGCATCACGGCACCAGGGGCTTCATTTCCCCCGCCGAGTTCATTGCGGTTGCAGAGGCGGGGGGACTAATCGTTGAACTCGGCAATCAGGTGCTGACCAAGGCGTGCCGGGATGCGATGACCATGCCGGACGACGTCAAGGTCGCGGTCAACCTGTCCGCCCTGCAGTTCGCCAGCACCAACCTCGTCGACACCGTGACGTTCGCATTGGCGCAGAGTGGACTTCCGCAAACCCGGCTCGAGCTCGAGATCACCGAGAGCGTTTTCCTCGCCGATACCCAGGAAAATCTCAAGACGCTCCAGCGCCTCAAGGCGCTCGGCGTCTCCATTGCGCTTGACGATTTCGGGGTCGGTTACTCGTCATTGTCCTATCTGACGGCCTTTCCGTTCGACAAGGTCAAGATCGACAAATCCTTCATCGACAGGATTGACCGCCGCGAGACCGTCGCCGTGCTGAAATCCATCGTGCAGCTTGCCGAGACCCTGAAGCTCTCGATCGTCGCCGAGGGTGTCGAGACCTCCGAACAGCTCAGACAGCTCCATTCGCTCGGAATTCCGCTCGGCCAAGGCTACTACTTCAGCAAGCCCGTGCCGCTCGCCGGCCTGTCGTGGCAAGCTCCCGCCACGCGGCGGAGGCGGCGGGCGGCGGCGTGAGGAGAAGGCAGGGCGCGGATCTTAAATTCGCGCGTGCTATCATCCCCCTCGGGGATGGAATTGACGGTCCCGGCTTCGCTCCCTTGGCGAGCTCCTTCCCACAGCCGTCTGCGCGTGGCGCCTATGTCCATTCGCAATTGTGAGACTTGAGCACGAGCCGCGGTCTCGCCTCCGTGCTATTGCTGCCCTCGCAATCTGCGCGAGGACATGCATGCTTCCCCTTCCTGCCGACATCTTCACCGAGCCCGAGGACGTCTCGCCCGACGGCCTTGCCAATCTCGGCCCGCTCCGCCGTCTCGCCGGCAGCTGGCAGGCGGACAAGGGCATCGACGTCAATCCGAAGGCGGAGGGGCCGGAGCGGCGCACCTTCATCGAGCGCATCCGCATGGACCCGATCGATCCGCAGGCCAACGGGCCGCAGCTGTTCTACGGGCTGCGCTATCACATCCACATCAACACGCCCGAGGAGGACATCACCTTCCACGACCAGGTCGGCTACTGGCTGTGGGAGCCCGCGACCGGGTTGATCATGCAGACGCTGGCGATCCCGCGCGGGCAGGTGCTGCTCGCCTCGGGCAAGGCCGGGCCGGACGACAGGAAGATCTCCGTCACGGCGAAGCGCGGCGATACCGCTTATGGGATCTGCTCGACCGATTTCCTGGAACAGGCCTTCCGTACCGATTCCTATCGCTGCGACATCAGCTTCAACGACGACGGCAGCTGGACCTATCTGATCCAGACCGAGTTGTTCGTGCGCAGCGCGCCGTTCAATCACCACGACACCAACACGCTCAAGCTGGTCGCGCCGCCAAAGCTCAATCCGCTCGCCGTGATCGTGAACGATCGCGCCAAGGGCGGCGGATCGGCGGCCTGAGACCGGAGAATCACATGAAGCCTTATGTCATCTGCCTGATGCACTCCAGCCTGGACGGCCGTACGCATCCCAGCCGCTGGCGTCCGAAGGGTGCGGGCACGGACTGGTTCGAGAAGATCCATGACGAGCTCGGCGGCGATGCCTGGGTGATCGGCCGCGTCACCGGCTCGGAATTCGCCAAGGGCAAGTCGTACCCGATCGGGACGAGCGAGAAATTTCCGCGCGAGAACTGGTTCGCGCGACGCGATGCGAAAACCTATGGCGTCGTGCTCGACGCGCAGGGCAAGATCGGCTGGGGCCGCTCCGATATCGGCGGCGATCCAATTGTCGTCGTGCTGACCGAGAGTGTGCCGGATTCGCATCTCGCAGGGCTGCGCGGCGAAGGCGTGTCCTATATTTTCGCCGGCGAGTCCGAGATCGATCTGGCGCTGACGCTGGACATTCTCAGCCGTGAGCTCGGCGTGAAGCGTCTGCTGGTGGAGGGCGGCGGCGTTGCCAATGGCGCGTTCCTGCGCGCCGGCCTCATCGACGAATTCAACCTGATCCTCAGCCCCGCGGTCGATGGCGCGAGCGGCGCACCCTTCGTGTTCGATTCGACGGCAGCAGACAGCGACAAGCGCGCGCCGATCACGGCGATGACGCTGGAGAGCACACGGGAGCTCGGCGGCGGCGTCCTGCTGCTGCGCTATCTGATCAAGAACGATCCGCAGGCCGTGGTAAAGTAGCGCGCCGGCATGTCGGGACCATCGGAGCACATCGTCATCGTCGGTGCCGGCGCCGCCGGACTGATGGCGGCGCGGGAGCTGGCGCGTGCGGGTAGACGCGTGACCATCCTGGAGGCGCGCAAGCGCTGCGGCGGGCGCATCCATCCGCTGCCGGCGGCGCAGTTCGGCTACCCCGCCGATGGCGGCGCCGAGTTCGTCCATGGCGAGGCGCCGGTCACGCGGGCTTTGCTGCGCGAGGCCGGGCTGTCGCTTCAGGCGATCGGAGGCACGCAATGGAGCTTTGACGGCGCAAGCCTCTCGCGTGAGGACCGCCACGATCCGCATGAGGCGGAGCTGCAAGCCGCACTGCGGGACTTGAAGGACGATCTCGCCGTCGCCGACTTCCTGCGCCGTCATTTTGCCGGAGAGGACTATGCGCGGCTGCGCCATTCCATCGGGCGAATGGTCGAGGGCTATGATGCGGCGGACCCCGCGCGCGCCTCGACGCTGGCGCTGCGCGAGGAGTGGATGGATGGCCGCCACTCTCCGCAGGCGCGCATCAATGGTGGCTATGGCGCGCTGATCGATTTTCTGGCGGCCGAGTGCCGCGCCTGCGGCGTTGCGATCCGACTCGGTTGCGCCGTGTCGGCGATAGTGGAAGAAGGCGGCGCTGTGGTGGTTCGCTGCGTCGGCGGCGATGGGCTTGCGGGCGACCGCGTCATCCTCACCGTGCCGCTGCCGCTGCTGCGCGAGATCGCGCTGCCAGCACACGTCAGCGCGAGGCTTGCGGCCGCCGACGATATCGGCTTCGGCAACGTCATCAAGATCCTGCTCCGCTTCGCGCGGCCCTGGTGGCGCGCCCGACAGGAAGACCTCGCCGACATGACCTTCCTGCTGTCGAACGAAGCGATTCCGGTGTGGTGGACGCGACATCCGGACCAGCATCCGCTGCTCACCGGCTGGTTCGGCGGCCCGCGAACGGCGGAGCTGTCGCATCTCGAGCCGCAAGGACTGATCGAGGCCGGGCTCGATTCGCTCGCCGCCATCTTCAAGCGGTCACGCAATGATATCGCGCGCGATCTCGTGGCGGCGGCTGCAACCAATTGGGCGCACGACCCCTTTGCCCGCGGCGCCTATTCCTGGGCGACGCCGCGGACGCGAGAGGCGCAGACGATTCTCGCGCGCGCCGACGGCTTGGTGCTGTTGTCCGGCGAAGCGCTTTATCGCGGCCGCGACATGGGCACGGTCGAAGCGGCGCTGGCGAGCGGCCTGGAGACGGCGAGGACGATCTTGCGGAGCTAAGAAAGAAGGCCCGCATCTCTGCGGGCCTTTTGTCTCACCAGCGTCCGCCGCCGAAGCTGAATGTCACGCCGGGACCGCCGCCGTAATATCCGTACGGGCCGCCGCCATAATAGCCGTGGTGCCGCGGGTAATAGCCGTAGCTGCGGTAATACGGGCGATAATGGCCGTAGTGGTGGCGCCAGTGATGATGGTGCCGATGGCCATAATAATGGTGCCTGTACTGCGCGCTGATGTCGGTCGATCGGCTGCCTTGCGCGTTCTGCTTCGCGCTCGAACTATTGGCCGCGTTCGCCGCCGATCCGCCGGCGAGCGCCGCGGCACCGATGGCTATCGCGACAAAGAGATACTTCATGTCGTCACTCCAGTTGAACGTCGTGTGACAACAGATGAACATCCGGCGCGTTCCGGCCAGCGCAGGCGTCGAAACGACGCAGCATGCGACGTCCGGTTCGCGCGAATGATCGCATGTCGTGAGATTTATTGTCGCATGGAGGGGTGATCGCACCGTCGCCATCACTCCGCCGCGAATGAGGCGACCAGCTCGGGACGTCCCTCACGGATGCGGATCGGGAAAGCCGTGGCGCTCGGAGAGCGCGGCAAGGATCGCGTCCTTATCGGCGATGAAGGCGCGACCATGGTGGCTGCCGGTCTGGTGCGGCGAAGTTGCCCCATCGGCCAGCACAAGCAGCGGAAGCGATTGATTCTCTGCGCCGACCAGCGCGATCACGGCCTGCCGCGGGCGCGGCCACGCGATCCGCTCGACGTCGAGCTGTTCGGCGAGCCGCGGGAAAGAGGCCAGCACGCCCTCGATCAGCGCGCAATGCCAGCAATAGAAGCGGCGGCCCGGAAAGGCCGGGTCCTGGAAATCGGGACGCAGCAGAAACAGACGATCGCGCATCATGGGTCGACTATACACGCTGACGCCAGCGGAGGTACCGCTACTTGAACGGATCCTGGATCGACGGCGCCGACTGCCGGATGCGGCGCACGTTGACCGGCGTGCCGTCGGAGACGAACAAGAGCTCGTATTTGCGGCCTTCGCTGTCGGTGGCGGAGCAGGTGACGTCGTTCACCTTCCTGGCGGCGAAATTGCCGGTCTGGCGGCAGACTCCGGTGGAGGTCTGCTCGGCCGGCACCGGCAGGCCATCGACCTTCGGACGGTCCTTGGAGTTGAGCAGCATGCGATCGATCGGCAACTCGTAGGAATTGTCGTCGGCGCGCTTGCCGTTCTCGCCGGAGAACGACACCACGTGATTTGCGTCGGCGGGATCGTCGACCGCGACCGCGAAATTGACTCGGCCCTTGTCGCCATGGGCGTAGGCCACCGTCTTGCAGCCATAGGTGCGCCCGGCGACCTTGAGCGTCTTGCACTTGCCCGACATCAGCGCCAGCAGGTCGATAAAGGAATTTTGCTGCGCCAGCGGATTGTTGACCGGGACGGGGGCGGAAGTCTCGGCAAAACAAGGGCTTGCCAGGGCAATGAGAGCGGCACCGAGGGCGGGTCGGCGGAGGCGCATCGGAAGGCTCACATGCCAGGGAACCACGGGAAAGTTCCATCCGACAACCATCGTACCGCAAATTGGTTGCGATCCCGTTTGTCTTGCCGAACCCGACTGGAATACCACCGCGCCCACCCCAACGGCGATTCGCGAGATCGCCCCAAATCCATCCGGTGGCACTTGCCGTCAGGCCGGTGTTTTTTTCGTGGCAGGGCTAGCCCATCGCCGCCTGCCAGCGCCTATCGCGCAGGGACGGGCGGCGGTGCAGGCGAGCCTCGAGCAGGGTACGGGCGCGGGGCAGCTCGCCGCTGCGCATGAGGGCGACGATGTAGGTATCCTCGATCAATTCGCGCTGGGCGTGACTGCCACCGATGCGCACGACGTCAGCGAGAACCGGCGCGAGCGTCTGCACGCAGGCCGCGTAATTCTCATTCGCAAAGGCCAGAAGCGCGCGGCAGATCGCGGGCACCACCGGGCCGGCCGGCAGCTTGCCGTCCGCGAGCCGCTGCTCGATCACCGCAAGGCGCGCGGCAAGCGCCTTGTGGTTCTGCGTTGCGGCGGCGAACAGCGCCATGTGGACGTCGGCGAACGGCAGGCCGGATTTCGGGAATAGTTTTTGCGCGGTCGCGTCGGCATCGCGCCAGAGCGCCTCGGGCACGGTGTGGCCGTAGGCCGACAGGCGCCACAGCAGCGAGGCGCCATCGGTGACGGCGTTGAGTGGAGGCGCCTGCGTGACTGACGGCTGAAGCACGTCGGCATAGATCGACAGCGCCCTCGCTGCATCGCCGTGCTCCAGCGAGCCGAGAGCCTGGTGCCAGCGGATGTGGCCGTGCAAAATTCCGGCGCGGTCGTAAGTGGGGATCCAGTCGTCGACGAGGCGATCGGCGTCGTCGATCGCGCCGTCCTCGAACATCGCATGCAGCACGGCATGCGCGGCATGGGCGTTGGCGCGACGCAGATTGAAGCCGCGTTCGGTGACGCTGCGGCCGCGGGCGACATCGCCGTTCTCCGTCATCGCCCAGCCATACATGGTGAGAAACCACCAATCCTCGCCATAGTGCTGCGCGACGCGCTCGCAGAGCTCATACCGGGCGCGATCGTGATCGGCCATGCCGGAGAAGGCGAACAGACCGAACGCGCCGAGCGGCAGCGACAGCACCAATGCATCGCGCGGCCATGTCTCGATGTGCTTGCGCATCGCTGCGATCGCCTCGGGCAGCCGACCCTCGATCGCCAGCGCCAGCGTCTCGACATGGGAGCGCTCGCGCTCCGTGCCGTGCTTCGCAACGCGTTCGCGCGCGACCGCCGCCTTGCTGCGCGCGAGATCGCCCTGCTGATAGAAGGCATGCACGCGGGCGCGGGCGATATGCGCCAGCGCAAAATCCGGGTCGGCCGCAATCGCGCCTTCCAGCGCCTCCACCGTGCCGGTCCAGCCCGCGAGCATAAGGTCGACGCCCTCGCGATAGGCGGATGCCGCCGCATCGGATGTGGTGGAGAGCGGCAGGCCGTAGCGGTCTTCAAGCGCCATGGTCGTCTCCGGAGTTCAAGCCGTCCGCGCGCGGCGTCCCTCGATCGGATAGGCCGGATCGTTGTACCCGGGCGTCGAGGGATGGCCCGGCACGACCAGCCGGTCGATCAGCGCCTCGTCCTCCGCGGTGAAGCGATAGTCGAGCGCGCGGATATAGTCGTCCCATTGCTGCTCGGTGCGGGGACCGGCGATGATGGAGGTTACGAAGGCGGAGTTCAGCACCCAGGCGACCGCGAACTGGCCGGCGGTGATGCCCCTCTTCTCGGCGTGGGCTTTGATCTCCTGCGCGAGCTGGAGCGATTCCGGCCGCCATTCGGTCTGCATCATGCGGGTGTCGTTGCGGCCCGCGCGCGTCTCCTTGTCTGGCTTAGCATCGGGCTGGTACTTGCCGGTGAGAACGCCGCGCGCGAGCGGGCTGTAGGGCACGATGCCGAGGCCGTAATAGGCGCAGGCCGGGAAGTGCTCGACCTCAGGCATGCGGTTCATCGCGTTGTAATAGGGCTGGCTCACCGCGGGCCGGTCGATGCCGAGCCGGTCGCAGATGTTGCAGATCTCGGCGACGCGCCAGGCGCGGTAGTTCGAGACGCCGAAATAGCGCACCTTGCCCGCGCGGATCAGGTCGCCCATCGCGCGTACCGTCTCCTCCAGCGGGGTCGCATGGTCTTCCTTGTGCAGATAGTAAATGTCGATGTGGTCGGTACCGAGCCGCTTCAGGCTCTCGTCGGCGGCCTGCAGCACCCAGCGCCGCGACAGGCCGCCGCGATTGGGATCGTCGCCCATTTCGTTGTTCATGGGGTTAGCGAGCTTCGTGGCGAGCACCCAGGCGTGACGATTGCCGGCAATGGCGCGGCCCACGACCTCTTCGGACGCGCCCTTCGAATAGGCGTCCGCCGTGTCGATGAAGTTGATCCCGGCATCGAACGCTTTCGCGATGATCTGCTTGGACGCGGCTTCATCCGTCGGCCCGCCGAACATCATGGTGCCGAGACAAATCGGCGACACTTTCAGGCCGCTGCGGCCGAGCTGGCGGTATTGCATGGTTGCTTCCTCAACGCTTGCGTTGGTGCCAGCATAGCCAGCTACGTCAGTCATTGCGAGCGCAGCGAAGCAATCCAGAGCTGCGTCCGCGGAAACATTCTGGATTGCTTCGCCGCACTCGCAATGACGGTGTGGGGTACGCTCATGCCTCACAATCGGTGTCATCGCCCGACTTGATCGGGCGATCCAGTACGCCGAGACGCCTGTAATTGATCGAGCCGCCGCGGCGTACTGGATTCCCCGCTTTCGCGGGGAATGACAGCGGTGGGTGTGGTGCGCAGCGGCGGTCCGACGAGACGCGCCCTACCCCGGCCCCTTCAAAATCTTGAACACGCCATTGGCCATCACGATGCAGCGATCATCCACCGTCACCTCGGTGCTCATGAAGATGAGGCTGCGGGTCGAACGCACCACGCGCGGGCGGGAGATCAGGATGTCGCCGATCTGGCCGGCCTCGACGAAATGGGTGTCGAGCTGCACCGTCGCCATGAACTCCTTGCCGGAGAGGTAGCGGGCGGTCATGCCGCAAGTACGGTCGGCGAAGGTCATCATCACGCCGCCCTGGACCATGCCGCGGCGGTTGTGGTGCTTGTCTTCGGTGGCGAGGGCGAACTCGTAATGGCCGTCGATCTTGCGCTCCCACAACGGGCCGATCAGGTGCATGAAGCCCGTGGTCTCGAGGACCGTCCATCCGTCTGATTTCAGCCTTGCGGCGGCCTTGTTGGTCATGTCGTCGTCCATTCAGGTGCGGACCTTCGATCTCATTTCATCGAGGCCGGACGTGGTGTAGTCAAGCATCATGAGACCGTTCGACGATGCCACACGGCGGAATATCGCCGCCGCCTGCGCGGCCTTTGCGCGGCTGCCTGAGGAAGAAGCGCGGCCGGCATTGAAGCGTGCCGCGGTGGCGGTTGCGCTGACCGCAGCAGGCGAGGGCGACGACACTGCGCTGCTGCTCACGCTGCGCGCATCGCACTTACGCGCCCATCGCGGCCAATGGGCCTTGCCGGGCGGGCGCTGCGATGCCGGCGAGACGCCGGTCGAGGCGGCGCTGCGCGAGCTCGACGAGGAGCTTGGGCTTCGCCTCACCGGCGCCGACGTGCTCGGCACACTCGACGACTATCCGACACGCTCCGGCTATCTGATCACGCCGGTCGTGGTCTGGGCCGCCGAGAGCGCCGCGATCAGGCCGAACCCGGACGAGGTCGCGTCCGTCCATCGCATCGCGCTCGCCACGATCGAGCGCGACGACGCTTTCGATTTCATCGCGATCCCCGAAAGCGCGCGCCGCGTGATCCGCTTCCATCATCAGATGAGCCTGATCCACGCGCCGACGGCGGCGCTGATCTACCAGTTCCGAGAGGTGCTGGCGGGGCGGCACACCCGCGTGACCGAGCTGGAACAGCCGGTGTTCGCCTGGAAGTGACGATGGTAAACGGCGCGTTAACGTGACGGTTACCGGATGCCTGCTAAGAGGGCAGCATGCATCACACACCGATTCGACGCGCCCTGACGCTGGTTCCATTCGCGCTCGTGCTGCTCGCGCCCGCCGCGCGCGGCGGTGGCGCCGACGCGCTGCCGCCCGCTGTCAGCAACGCCAATGCTCAGCTGTTGTCGCAGTTTTTTGCACAAGGCGGGGCCTCGCCGGCCGTGCTCGAATATCGCCGCAAGCTCGCGGAATACCAGGCGGCGCGCGCCGCCTTCGACGCCGAGGCGGGCGCCTATTGGAGTCAGATCTCCGAGAAGCGGAAAACCCGCAACGCCAAGCGGCGCAGCGGGCAGCAGGTGACCCTCGATGATTACGTGCTGGAGCATCCGCCGCTTTATACCGGGCCGAAGCGGCCGGTGAACCCGGAGCCGGAGGAAGCGCCGGAGCGTCCGCCCCGAAAGCCCATTCCGGTGGTTGCTGATTTCGTGCGCGCGGCGCAGGAGCTGTACCAGTTCACGCCGCAGCGCCCGACCAGCGAGGTCGAGTTCAAGCGCGCCTATGCGCGCTACGCGCTCGCCTCGGGGCTGACGCGCGAGCAGGCGGTGCGGGTCTATTCGTTCGAGACCGGCGGTACCGGCAGTTACGACGTGCAGGCGGGAATCGAGCACGGCGGCAAGCGCGCGATCTCGACTGCGATGGGCTACAATCAGCTCCTGACCACCAACAGCGTCGAGCTGCTGGCCGAGCAGGGCCATGAATTCGTCCGTGCGCTTTCGGACAGGGTGGCGCGCAGCTCAGGGCCGGCGCGCCAGTCGCTCGAGCACAAGCTCGCAGTGCTGAAGAAAATGGTCGCGCATGCGAAGTCGGTGCCCGACACCTGGTCGGAGCACGAGAAGATCGGCAACACCGCGCAGGGCTGGGCCATGCATGCGATGGTGCTCGACGTCGACGTCGGTCCGATGCTCCAGACCCACAAGCTGCTGACCTCGGTGCTGTTCGCGCGCGCCAAGGGCTACGCCCGTCCGCTCACCGCGGCCGAGCTCGAGATGATGAACCTCACCGGCGACGGCACCGGCCTCGACATGGTGACGATGCCGCAGGCGATGCGCGAGCAGGTGCCGACCTCGAACTTCTTCCAGCGCGGCGGCTACGAGCGCAACCCGGTCGCAATCCGCCACAACACGGTGGCGAAGCTGCTGGCCGTGACGGATGAGCGCATGGATTCGAACGGCAGCAAAGCCGGCGCAAGGGAGCTGGCGGGGGTGTTTCAGATATCAGGTGTCGTCCCGGCGAAGCTGCCGTAGGGTGGGCAAAGCGACTTGTCCGCCGTAGCTCGAAGAGCCGAAGGCGGAAGCGTGCCCACCATTCTCGATCGGAATGTGCTGATCGATGGTGGGCACGGCGCTGCCGCGCCTTTGCCCACCCTACAGTTTCTCGACTCTGTCATGCCCCGCGGAGGCGGGGCATCCAGTACGCCGCGGCGTCTCCGTATCCCATCGCTGTCTCTGGAATACTGGATCACCCGCCTTCGCGGGTGATGACACCGAGTATGGGCGCGCGGCCTTGTCCTACTGATCCGGCCCGAACTTGAACTTGCCGTCGCCTTCGAGATACGGACCGGTGCGCATGTAGAGCTGGCCGTTGTGGCCGATGAAGAACAGCGTGCCCTTCGGCACTTTCTTGGCGCCCTTGAGCAGCTCGCCGGCGTTGCTGGTGCCCATCTTGTAGGAATAGGTCTTGCCGTCTCTGTCATAGGCGTAGCCCATGTCGGGCTTGAGCTCCCACGGCGTTGCCGGGACTTGCGCCAATGCGGGCACGGCAAACGCGCCGAGCACGGTGACGAGTGCTGCTGAAGCAAGCGCAAATGTCTTGGTTGAAAATGCCATCATCCATCCTCCCCGTCGCTGGGGTGCCGGCTTGAACAAATCACGAACGGCATTTCCGGGTCAATTTGCGAAAGCGCCGCAGCGCATCACGTCCTACCCAGCAGTTTGTGATTTTCCCTTCGTCCCCTCGCGACTATGTTCCGCTTTCCGTCTAGAACGCAACTCGACAAAATGATGGGTAGGGGATGATTCGGATGCGCCATGTGATCAAACTTTGTTGGGCTGCTGCATTGTCGTTGACGGCGCTGGCGCCGGCCGCGCGGGCCGATGACTACCAGCTCAGCCACAACCAGCGCATTTCGTGCAGCCGCGGCCTTGCCCCCGGTAAGCTGAACACCGCCACCTGCAAGTCCTACACCTATCTCTTCAACACCAAGACCTCGGAATATTTCCGCTGCCAGGTCTCGCTGGCGCTGACCCGCGACAACAAGGAAGTCATCAACGTGCAGACCGACGGCGGCTGCACCAAGAAGCCGCGCATCTTCGAGACCGACGGCAAATACGATTTCGACGCCACCGAGACCGAGCCGCCGAACACCAACTCGTTCTTCGGCCCCGGCGGCTATTCGGTCTGGGCCACCGACGTCAGCGCGCAAAAGGTGCGCGGCTGCATCATCATCTCCTCCGGCCTCGGCTCCGACATCTCCAAATGCCTGGACATGACGTTCCAGTGAGTCCTTTCCGGCGACGGTGCGCTCCCTCCCCCGCCTGCGGGGGAGGGTTGGGGAGAGGGTGCTTCTGCAATGGGACAATCCCTAAGGGGAGAAAGCCCTCACCCGCGCCATCGGCGCGACCTCTCCCGCAAGCGAGAACTTTGCATAATCGGCGAATCTGCGATTCCCTAGACCGGTTGGAGGGGACGGGAATGGCATATCGGCAGGCGGGGCAACCGAGCTTTGCGGACGCGCTGGTGTCGCGGCGGGGGAAAGCCAATCCGGTGCTAAGGCGGATTGGCGAACTGGTCGATTGGGCAGCAGTGGAGCGCGTGCTGCGCGGCCTGCCGGAACCGGAGCGCGGGGCGCCGGCTTATCCGCGGCTGATGATGTTCAAGGCGCTGCTGCTGCAGCAATGGTATGGACTGTCCGATCCGGAGCTTGAAGAGGCGCTGGATGACCGTGCTTCGTTCCGCGACTTCTGTGGCTTTGTCCTGGGCGATGCGACGCCCGACCACGCCACGATCTGGCGCTTCCGAGAGACGTTGCAGCGGGCCGGTCTGGACGAGACATTATTCGATGAGATCCTGCGCCAGATCGAGGCGCGCGGGCTGGTGCTGCGCCGGGGTACCTTGATCGACGCGAGCCTGATCCCGGCGGCGGTGAAGCCGCCGAAGCCGCCGAAGGATCTGCAGCCGCCCGGTCCGGACGGTCGGGCGCCGAGCAAACTGGTCAACAGCGAGCGCGATGCGGATGCGCGATGGACTAAGAAGGGCGGCAAGCGATACTTCGGCTACAAGGCCCATGTCGGGATCGATCAGGGCTCGGCGATTATCCGCCGCAGCAAGCTGACCGATGCGGCGGTCAACGACACGGTGCCGGCCGACGAGTTGATCAGCGGTGACGAGAAGGCGGTCTATGCCGACCAGGCCTATGACAAGCACGAGCGCCGCGCTGGGCTCGCTGCGCGGGGTATCAAGCCGCGACTGATGTTCCGGCCCAATAAACATCATCCGCTGACCGACCGGCAGAAGCGCTTCAACGACGCTGTGGGGCGGCGCCGCGCGCCGGTCGAGCAGGTCTTCGCGCGCCTCAAGGTCGTCTATGGCTGGGCACGCGCTCGCTATCTGGGCTTGGCGCGCAACCAGACGCATCTGCGTCTGCTTTGCCTCGCCATGAACCTCAAACGATGGGCGGTGCTGCGTCCGACAAGGGGGATGGCGTGACCGCCATCGCCCACGGCCATCGATTCAGCCGCGAAAACGGCCCGATCCACCGTTCGCGCCCCGCCCGAGGCCGCAAAAAAAATCCTTGAAATCGCGCCTCACTCCTGCGCAACCGATTGCGCAAAGCTCTCGCAAGCGGGAGAGGTGACGGAGCCTGCGGCGCGAGTGATTGAACTCAATTAAATCCGCCCGGCTGCGCCACCTCGCCGCACCATCCGGTTCCCAAAAATCCAGCCGGAACGGCCATTTACCGCAGTCCTGTTTTGCCTTTTGGATGGGTTGACCCGCTGCCCTCATCCAGCCAATTTCGCCGCCGGTTTGGGGAGTACAACAACCATGAAACGGACGTTCTTCGGCGTGGCCGCGGCTCTTGCTCTGGCGGCGTCGGCACTTTGCGCACATGCGCAATCCTTCATCAACGTGCTGACCGGCGGCACCTCCGGCGTCTACTATCCGCTCGGGGTCGCGATCGGGAAGATCTACGGCGACAAGATTCCGAACGTGAAGACGCAGGTGCAGGCCACCAAGGCGTCGGTCGAGAATCTCATCCTGCTGCAGCAGGGCCGCGGCGAACTGGCGTTCACGCTGGGTGACTCGCTGAAAGCGGCCTGGAATGGCGAGGAGGAGGCGGGCTTCAAGACCAAGCTCGACAAGCTCCGCACGATTGGAGCGATCTATCCGAACTACATCCAGATCGTCGCGACCACTGAGTCCGGTATCAAGACGCTCGCCGACCTCAAGGGCAAGAGCCTGTCGGTCGGGGCGCCGAAGTCGGGCACGGAGCTGAATTCGCGCGCGATCCTCGCGGCCGCCGGCATGAGCTACAAGGATCTCGGCAAGGTCGAATATCTGCCCTTCGCCGAATCCGTCGATCTCATGAAGAACCGCCAGCTCGCCGCCACGCTGCAATCGGCGGGCCTCGGCGTCGCCTCGCTGAAGGACCTGTCGACCTCGAGCCCGATCACGGTGGTGTCGGTGCCGAAGGAGACCGTCGACAAGATCGGCCCGCCCTTTATCTCCGCGATCATTCCGGCCAACACCTATACCGGGCAGGACAAGGACGTGCCGACGGCTGCCGTGGTCAATTATCTCGTCACGAGTTCCGCGGTATCTGACGATCTCGCCTATCAGATGACAAAACTGGTCTACGAGTCGCTCCCCGAGCTCGCCAACGCGCATGCGGCCGGCAAGGAGATCAAGCTCGAGACTGCTGCGGCAGGGAGCCCGGTTCCGCTGCACCCCGGCGCGATCCGCTATTACAAGGAAAAGGGGTTGATCAAGTAAGACGCTTGTCATGGCCGGGCTTGACCCGGCCATCCATCCTAAAAGGATATCGTCTTTCGATGGATGCCCGGGTCAAGCCCGGGCATGACGTATTCAGGGCACAGCGCGAATGCTGTAAGAACGCCCCATCAGGGCGCGGGAAAACATCAATGTTGCAGACAGAGGGCACCGAAGCTGCGCCCATCAAGGTCGAGTTCGACAATTTCGAGCACGGCTTTCCGGAAGGCTTTGGTCCGGGCTGGTGGGGCCATCTCGCCTACTGGATTGGCATCGCGTTTGCGACCTTCCAGCTCTATGTCGCCGCCTTCAACTATTTGCCGAGCCAGGTGGTGCGCGGCGTCCATGTCGGCTTCCTGGTTCTGCTCACCTTCGGCCTGATCGCCAATTTCACGGCGAAAGGCAATTTCGGCCGTGCGCTCGGATGGGTGATCGGCGGCGCGGGTTTCTTCTGCGGCCTCTATCAGTGGATCTTCTATGCCGATCTGATCGCCCGCGACGGCGATCCCACGCGGCTTGATCTCGTGGTCGGCACGCTGCTCGCCGTGCTGATCTTCGAGGGCACGCGGCGGCTGATGGGCGCGGCACTGCCGCTGATGTGCGGCGCGTGTCTCGTCTACTGGTTCTTCGGCCAATACCTGCCGTCGCCGCTCAACCATCGCGGCTATGATTTCGATCAGATCGTCACGCATCTGTCGTTCGGCACCGAGGGCTTTTATGGCGTGCCGATCTACGTCTCGGCGACCTACATCTTCCTGTTCATCCTGTTCGGCTCGTTCCTGGAGCGCGCCGGCATGATCCAGCTGTTCACCGACGTCTCGCTCGGCCTGTTCGGCCGCACCCGTGGCGGTCCTGCCAAGGTCGCGGTGTTCGCCTCGGGCATGATGGGCACGATTTCCGGCTCGGGCGTTGCCAATGTCGTCACCGTCGGCCAGTTCACGATCCCGCTGATGATCAGGTTCGGTTACCGCCGCGCGTTTGCGGCCGGCGTCGAAGCGACGGCCTCGATGGGCGGGCAGATCATGCCCCCGGTGATGGGCGCGGTCGCCTTCATCATGGCCGAGACGCTCGGCGTTCAATACTCGGAGATCGTCAAGGCGGCGGCGATTCCTGCGATCCTCTATTTCGCCTCCGCCTTCTGGATGGTGCATCTGGAAGCAGGCAAGTACGGGCTCGTCGGCATGAAGCGCTCGGAGATCCCGAGCGCCTGGAAGGCGCTGGTGACGCGCTGGTACCTCGTGCTGCCGCTCGCCGCCCTCGTCTACATGCTGTTCGAAGGTTTTACGCCGCTTTATGCCGGCAGCATGGGCCTTGCGCTGACGGTGGCACTGATCCTTGGCACCAGCATCACGGCCGGCGTGTCCGCGACGGTCATCCGCTACATCTTCTGGATCGGCCTCGCGCTGGTCGTCGCCGCGCTGTCGCGTGATGGGCTTCAGATCGTGCCGGTTGCTTGTGTCGTGGTCGGGCTGATCGTGATCACCGCCTTCGTGCGCGGCGGCTTTGCGGCGTTGCGTGCCTGCCGCGATGCGCTTGCTGAGAGCGCCAAATCCGCCATCACCGTCGGCATGGCCTGCGCCATCGTCGGCGTCATCATCGGCATGATGTCGCAGACTGGTGTCGGCACCATCTTCGGCGGCTGGGTGATTGGCCTCGGCGAAAAGAGCCTGTTCCTGGCGCTGATCATGACCATGCTGCTGTCGATCCTGCTCGGCACCGGCATCCCGACCATCCCGACCTACATCATCACCGCCGCGCTCGCCGCGCCGGCGCTTGCGAAACTCGGCGTGCCCCTGATCGCGAGCCACATGTTCGCGTTCTACTACGGCATCATGGCCGACCTCTCGCCGCCGGTGGCGCTGGCTGCGCTTGCGGCGGCGCCGATCGCGAAGGAGAATCCGGACAAGATCGGCTGGGAGGCGATGCGCATCGCGCTCGCCGGCTACGTCATCCCCTTCATCTTCGTCTATTCGCCGGCGTTGATGCTGCAAGCCGGCGATCCCATGGCCGCCAAGCTCGGCTTCTACGGCGCGGTCGCGCTCGCGAGCTTGAAGGCGCTGGTGGCGATCGCGCTGTTCGGCATGGTCGCGATCGGCTTCCTGTTCACGCGGCTGACGCTGATCGAGCGGCTGGTCGCGCTCGGCGCCGCGTTCTGCCTGCTCGGCGATTTCCCGTTCAGCGATACCGCCGGCTTCGTGCTCTCCGCGGCGCTCGTGCTGTGGCAATGGCGGCAGCGTCCGCCTGTAACGGTCGAGGCGGTGTGAGCCTCTGCTTCGCAACGGCAGGCGGTGTGAAGGCGCTGGCGCTGTCCGCCTTCACGTTGGCCTGGACCCATTCGATCGCGAAGGTCGAATGGCAGGAAGATTGGCGCGTCACGCCCGCCGGTCTCGAATTGGTGCAGGCCCGCGTCAAGGGCACCGGCCCCGGCATGGAGCCGCCACCCGAAGCGCGGCTGATTGGCGGCTGGTTTCAATGGCGGCCGGACCGCGCGCCGATGCGGGAGGTCGTGCTGGGCAATTCCGGTGCGGCGGGGGAGTGGCGGCTCTGTCATGACGGCAAGTGCCGGACGTTGTCGGAGATTGTGGGGCATGCGATCGGTGCTAACGTCACCACGATGAAGATTTGCAACGATCCGTAGCCCGGATGGAGCGCAGCGCAATCCGGGGACGGTGATCCCGGATTACGCTGCGCTCCATCCGGGCTACAAGAACAACAAAGGAGAAACGCGATGGATCGGCTCAAGGGCAAGGTTGCGATGGTGGTGGGCGCCGGCTCGATTGGACCCGGCTGGGGCAACGGCAAGGCGACCGCGGTGACCTTTGCGCGCGAGGGCGCGCAGGTGTTTTGCGTCGATCGCAACGGCGCGGCCGCCGAAGAGACCGCGAAGATCATCAATGACGAAGGCGGCAAGGCGACGGCGTTCACGGCCGACGTCTCGCGGCCTGCCGAGATCGAGGCGATGGTGGCGGCGTGCCTGAAGGCCCATGGCCGCATCGACGTGCTCGACAACAATGTCGGCATCGCCGAGATGGGCAGCGTGGTCGAGGTGACCGAGGAGAGCTGGGATCGCGTCTTCAGCGTCAACCTCAAGAGCGCCTATTTCGCCATGAAGCACGTCATTCCCGTCATGGTGAAGCAGGGCGGCGGCTCGATCATCAACATCTCCTCGATCGCCTCGATCCGCCACATGGGCATCTCCTACGTCACCTACGGCACCTCGAAGGCGGCAATGAACCAGATGACGCGCACCACTGCGATCGAGTTCGCGCGCCATCATGTGCGGGTCAACGCGATCCTGCCCGGCCTGATGAAGACGCCGATGGTCGAGCACTCTGCCGGCCTGGCCGCGAGCTATGCCAAGGGCGACGTCGAGGCGATGTGGCGCGCGCGCGACGCGCAAGTGCCGATGGGCCACATGGGCGATGCCTTCGACGTCGCCAACGCCGCGCTGTTCCTGGCATCGGACGAGTCGAAATATGTGACGGGAATCGAGCTGGTGGTGGACGGCGGGATCACCTGCAAGGCGGGGGCGTAGCCTCAACCTCCGCCGTCGTCCCGGACAAGCGCGCCCAAAGCGCGCGCCGATCCGGGACCCATACTCCCAGGCCGGAGTTGTTTTGCTAAACGGTAACTCCGAGTCATCGTAACCACATCTGCCTGTGGTTATGGGTCCCGGATCGGCGCTCCGCTCCAGTCAACGCTGCGCGTTGTCTGGGGCTGCGCTTGTCCGGGACGACACGGAGTGTTGGGTTGCTTACTGCGCCAGCGCCAGAATCCCACCCGCGAACGCGTGCCAGGCCGCCGTCTCGCTGACCGGCCAGTTCAGCACCTTCACCGCCAGCAGCGCGAGCGTGCCGTAGATGTAGACCGGGTGGACGCGGCCCTCGGTGCGCCAGTCGCGCACCATGGCGACGACGAGCAGAAGCGAGGCGACGACAGCCGGCGCGATCGTGACGGGCACCGGCGGCGGGCCCGGCGGTCCGGGAGGGGCGAGGAAGGTGAGGAACCAGCGCGCGATCGCGGCATCCAGAATCGAGACCGCAGCGAGCAGCATCAGGCGCTTGTGGATCTCGGGCCTGCGCGTGTTCATGATCGCGAGCACGAACGCCATTGCGAAGAACGCGATCCCGCTCATGGGCACGATCGAGAATGCGATGCCGGCCTCCTTCTGCCCGAGCGCGGCGGAATGCTGCATCACATGGACGGAGGCGAGAAAGCCGAAGATCGTCATCGCGGTCGCCAGCGACACACCGGCGATGCCAAGCGAGCGGTGGTTGACCACGCGGCCGGACGCTGCGAGCCAGGTCTGAAGCACGAAATAGAGCGACCAGGTGAAGAACAACAGTCCGTGAAAATGAATCACGGGGCTTGCAGAGAACGTTCGGTTGGCGAGTGGCACCCAATAAGTCGGTGCAAAGCCCAGAAACGCGGTGGCGGCGCAAGCCAGCGCCATGTGGAGATAAAAATATCGTGCAGGCGACGCATCTCGCGCGCGGACACGACGGTCATCGATCAGGGTCGTCATCTGGAATGAGTCTGGGAAGGAGCGGTTTGGTTCAATCCCCGCCGTCGTCCCGGCGAAGGCCGGGACCCATAACCACTGGATTGTGTTTGGCGACGACTCGGAGTTACCAGTCTTGCGTCACAACTTCTCCCTGGGGTATGGGTCCCGGCCTTCGCCGGGACGACGACGAGATTTTTGACCTATCCCCCCGCGCTCAATTCGGCGCGATCGAGCTCTTCCTCGAGTTTGTGAAAGGCGTCGTCGCCGATCACCTCGGTGGCGCGCAGATCGAAGATCGATTTGCGCGCGGCCTCGATGGCGCGGCGGCGCAGGGGATCGGCGGGCAATTCGCCATTGGCGATGCCGCCGTTCGGATCGGTCTCGGCCTGCATCAGGATGGCGCGATATTCGAGCCTGAGGATCTCCGCTTCCTCCGATGGATCGCTCTCGATGGCATCGAGCGCGGCGCGATAGGCGATGGCGCGCCCGCGCGCGACTTCGGTGCCGACCGGATCATCGTCCTTGAGGCCGAAGGCCAGGATGAGCGGCCGCAGCGTCAAGCCCTGGATCACCAGCGAACCCAGCACCACCGCAAAAGCGATGAAGACGATGAAGTCGCGGTAAGGAAAGTTCTCCGGCAGGGCGAAGGCGGTGGCGAGCGTAACGAGGCCGCGCATGCCGCACCAGGAAATGATGAGGCCGCCCTTGGCCGAGGCGACCTGTTTTGGATCCTTCGGATGATAGATGCCGTGGGCGACCAGCACGCGCAGCGTCGTGCGGTAGAACGTCACCCATAACAGCCGGACCACGACCACGGTGAGCAGGATCCAGGCGGCGGCGACGCAATATTCCCAACGCACGTCGGCATCGAGCCGCGTCCAGATCGGCCGCATCTGCATGCCGATCAGCATGAAGGCGAGCACGTTGAGCACGAACACCGTCGTCTCCCAGACCGCATAGGACGGCACCCGCAGCCGCGCCGGGATGCGCGCCGGCGCCGTGCGCGCGACCGTGATGGCGTAGACCACGATGGTAAGGATGCCGGAGAGGCCGAGATGCTCGGCGGCGATCCAGACCAGGAAGGTAGTGGCGAACTGCACGATGATGGCACTCGGCGCCTCCGTCACCCGCTCCATGAACAGCGGAATGATGCGCCCTGCGAGCAGGCCGGCGATGACGCTGCCGACAAGCGCCAGTGCCATGGTCGGCGCGACCTGGCTCCACGTCAGGTGCTCGGTGGCGATCGCACCGACTGCGATGCGATAGATCAGCAGCGCGGTCGCGTCGTTGAGCAGGCTCTCGCCCTCCAAAACCTTCACCATGCGGTAGGGCAGCTTCACCTGGCTCAGGATCGCGACCGCGGCCGCGGCATCCGGCGGCGCCACGATGGCTCCAAGCGCGACCGCAGCGGCCCAGGGCATGTCGGGCATCAGCCGGTGCGCGACATAGGCCACACCAACCGTGGTGAGGCCGACCGCGGCGACGACCAGGGTCGAGACCGGAACCCAATTGTTGCGCAGATCGCGCAGCGAGGTGTCGAAGGCGGCATCGAGCAGCACCGGTGCGACAAAAAGCGCCAAAGCCAGGTCCGGCTCCAGCGTCCAGGACGGGCTCGACGGCACGAAGGCGATCAGCGCGCCGCCGATGGCGAGGAAGGTCGGGTAGGGGACCTTGATCCGCCGCGCCAGCGCCGATAAGCCAACAGCGCCCAGCAGAAGCACGATGATCCATTCGAATGTCGACACGATGATCCCCGAAACCGATTTGAGCGACACCACAAGCTAGCACCAATCCGGCCGTAATGATGGATAGTGGGGCGGCAAGGCAAGATTGAAGGTGAGGCCGACCACAAGGCTGACGATAAGGCTGAAGGCAAGACTTTCCGACTGCAGCGAGCATGCGTTCTTTTCTCATTCAACTGTCAGGCGCCGGGCTGCTCTGCGCGCTCTCGCTCGCCGCGGCCCATGCCGCGACGGGCGGCGAGCCGGTCGCGGTGCCGCAGGTCGACGTCGCGCCATGCCTCGCGGCGACCGCGGCCGACGAGATGGACAAGGCCGTCACGGCCTGCGCGGCCGTGATCGACAATGAGAAGACGGCGAAGGAAGATTTGATCAAGGCGCTGATCGCGCGCGGCGCGCTTTATGCGCGTCACGACCAGGTCGACCGCGCGATCGCCGACGACAGCCGTGCACTCCTGCTCGATCCCGCCCTCGCGGACATCTTCAACGCGCGCGGCGAGCTCTGGCTGAAGAAGGGCGACAAGCCCAAGGCGGTGCAGGATTTCGGCGCGGCGCTCAGAATCGATCCCAACCACGAGAAGGCCAAGGCCAATCACAAGGCGATGGCGCGCGAGCTCGAGCGGATCGGGGCGCAGATGGCGGTCGCCGGCAAGCCCAGCTTCAACTGCGCGCGGGCGCGTCGTGCCGTGGAAAGGGCGATCTGCGGCAATCGCGAGCTCGCCGATCTCGACCGGGAGATCTTTGCATCAAATGCCCGCGTGATCCGCGAGGCGCGCAATGCGGGCGAGGCCAAGGCGCTCCAGCGCGAGCACGATGACTTTATTGCCCGCCGAAATGCCGGGTACGGCCGGCCTGGGTACGACCTGAAGAAGGCGATGCAGGAGCGGTTGCAGCGGCTGAACGGGGTGGACGGATATTGAGCCCTTCGCCTCTCCCCGCAAGCGGGGCGAGGGAGAGAAGCGGCAGTGCTCCCCTGACGGCCCTCATTGAACCCATTCCTTGCCAGCCGCGACAACGGTGAGAACCCGACGTCACGGAGCCCTATGCCATGTGCGGCACGCCTTTTTCCGCGCAAATGCCCTCGTTTGCCAAAATTTCGCTGCGCGCGTTCTTCCTCGGCGCGGCAATGAGCCTAGCGCTCGTCGCTCCAGCCTCCGCCGGCACCGATTGCGTGCCGGGCAGCAAGGCTACTCCTGCGGACCTGATCTCCGCGTGCAGCGCCATCATCGACCAGACAACAAATCCGGCGTCTGAACGCTCCATGGCGCTCGTCGCTCGCGCCGAAGCCAATGCGCGAACCTCCGGAGGCCAATCGCAGGCGCTGCGCGATCTGGACCGCGCCATCGCGCTCGACGGCAAGAACGCAAAGGCCTGGCGCGTGCGCGGCAACCTCTTGCGCGAGGCCGGCGGCGACCTCAATCGCGCCGCGGCGGATCTCACCAAGGCGATCGAGCTCGATCCGCAGGATGCGGAGGCTTACGAGTCGCGCGGCGTCGTCTACACTAACCAGCATCGTTTCGACCGCGCCATTGCAGACTACGATCAGGCCATCAAGCTGAAGGCGGATTTCGCCCAGGCCTGGTCCGACCGCGGCGCGACCTTCTATCTGCGCGGCGACTACGACAAGGCCGTCGCTGACCTCAGCGAGGCGCTGCGCCTCGATCCGAGCCGGGCGCGCAGTTACACCAACCGCGGCGCCGCCTACAAGAAGCTCGGCGAGCTCGACAAGGCGATCGCAGACGACAGCGAGGCGATCCGGCTCGATCCAAAGGTGCCGGAGTATTTCGACAACCGCGGTCTCACCTATGCCGCGATGAAGGAGTACGACAAGGCGATCGCCGATTACGATCAGGCGATCCGTCTCGAGCAGCGGGTGAACTTCCTGACCAACCGCGGCGACTCCTACCAGTTCAAGGGCGAGCTCGGTGCTGCGCTGTCGGACTACAACGACGCGCTGAAACTCGATCCGAATTTTGCCAAGACCTACAACAACCGCGCCGTGCTCTACAAGAAGATGGGCGAGCGCAAGAAGGCGCTGGCCGACTACGAGGCGGGGTTGCGGCTCGATCCCGCCAATGAGAACGCGCTCAACGGCCGCCGCGCGATGATCGCCGAGATCGCAAAATTCGGCGGCGAGCCGCGCAGTGTGCTGAACGCCGTTCCCAGCGAACCGTCGTTCGACTGCGCCTCCGCCAAGCGCGAGGTCGAGAAGGTGATCTGCGCCGATCCGCAGCTCGGCGTACTCGACCGCCAGATCGCCGAGGCCTACGAGCGGGTGCTGAAATCCGCGAGCAAGCGCTCGGCGGATGGCCTGCGCAAGTCCCAGCGCGATTTCCTCGTCACGCGCGATGCGAGCTTCCGTCGCCCGGGCTATGATCTGAAAAAGGTCATGCAGGAGAGATTGCAGAAGCTGAATGCGATGGAGAGCTGAGAGCCTCTTCGCCTCTCCCCGCCTGCGGGGAGAGGCCGGAATGCGCGCTGAAAGCGCGGATTCCGGGTGAGGGGGACTCTCCGCGAACTCATTTCTCACCGTCTTTGCAGATGCAGCCCCTCACCCCAACCCTCTCCCCGTAAGGACGGGGAGAGGGGGCGCACCGCCCGCGCGGCCGGCAGCGTGCCTCCTCCAAAAGACCCATCCTTTTCGGCTTGAACCGCGGCCCGTTCCCGGGAAAATAGCCTCAAACAGGGCCGGCACTTGATCCTGGTCATGGCGGGACGCCCGTCCTGCCACAAGGGTCAGGGCCAGGCCAGAAAGGGAACGGGAGCGCGGGAATGAACATCCAGGGCAAGAGTCTCTATCACGAGGTCCATGCGCGCTCGCTGGCGGACCCTGAGGGCTTCTGGGCCGAGGCGGCCAAGGAGATCGACTGGATCGAGCCGCCGAAGGCCATCTTCGATTCCACGCAAGGAACCTACGGCCGCTGGTTCGCCGGCGGCGTGGTCAACACCTGCTACAATGCACTCGACCGCCATGTCGAACGCGGCCGCGCCGACCAGGCCGCGCTGATCCATGATTCGCCGCTGACGGGCAGCGTCACCAAAATCACCTACGCCGAGCTCTTGAGCGAGGTGCAGGCGCTTGCCGCGATCATGCGGGATTTTGGTGTCGCCAAGGGCGAACGCGTCATTCTCTATATGCCGATGGTGCCGGAGGCGGTGGTCGCGATGCTCGCCTGCGCGCGCATCGGCGCGGTGCATTCCGTGGTGTTCGGCGGCTTTGCCGCCAAGGAGCTCGCCACCCGCATCGACGACGCCCAGCCAAAACTCATTCTCTCCGCGAGCTGCGGCATCGAGCCCGGCCGCATCGTGCAATACAAGCCGCTGCTCGACGAGGCAATCAAGCTCGCGAGCACGAAGCCGAAGGCCTGTATCGTGCTGCAACGTCCGCAGCACACCTGCGACCTCACGCCCGGCCGTGACTATGATTGGGCGAGCCTGCGCCGCAAGGCGATGAACGACGGCAAGAAAGCCCCTTGTGTGCCGGTCGCGGCCACCGATCCGCTGTACATCCTTTATACGTCAGGCACCACGGGCATCCCCAAGGGCGTGGTGCGCGACAATGGCGGGCACCTCGTCGCGGTGAATTGGTCGATGTTCAATCTCTATGGGGTCAAGCCGGGCGAGGTCTGGTGGTGCGGCTCGGACATCGGCTGGGTGGTCGGCCACAGCTACATCGTCTACGGGCCGCTGATCCACGGCGCGACGACGATCATGTATGAGGGCAAGCCGGTCGGCACGCCCGATGCCGGCGCATTCTGGCGCGTGATCTCTGAGCACAAGGCGGTGGCTTTCTTCACGGCGCCGACCGCGTTCCGCGCGATCCGCAAGGAGGATCCCGAAGGAAAATTCATCCGGCAATATGACCTTTCGAAATTCCGCACGCTGTTCCTCGCCGGCGAGCGCGCCGATCCGCCGACGGTGGAATGGGCGGAGCAGCAGCTGAAGGTGCCGGTGATCGATCATTGGTGGCAGACCGAGACCGGCTGGTGCATCGCCGGCAATCCGGTCGGCCTCGGCATGCTGCCGGTGAAGCACGGCTCGCCGACGGTGCCGATGCCAGGCTACCAAGTCGATGTCGTCGATGAAGCGGCAAAGCCAGTTGGCCCCAACACCATGGGCTCGATCGTTATCAAGCTGCCGATGCCGCCGGGCTGCCTGCCGACGCTGTGGAATCAGGACGCGCGCTTCAAGGAATCTTACTTGAGCGAATTTCCCGGCTATTACAAAACCTCGGACGCCGGCTACAAGGACGAGGACGGCTATGTCTTCGTCATGGGCCGCACCGACGACATCATCAACGTCGCCGGTCATCGCCTCTCCACCGGCGGCATGGAGGAGATCCTGGCCTCGCATCCGGATGTGGCCGAATGCGCGGTGCTCGGCGTCAAGGACGCGATCAAGGGCGAGGTGCCCTGCGGCTTCCTGGTGCTGAAAGCGGGCGTGACGCGTGCGCCCGCCGAGATCGAGAAGGAGATCATCGCGCTGGTGCGCGACAAGCTCGGCCCGGTCGCCGCCTTCAAGCTCGCGATCACCGTCGGCCGCCTACCCAAGACGCGCTCCGGAAAGATCCTGCGCGGCACCATCAAGAAGATCGCGGACGGCGAGGCCTGGACCATGCCGGCGACGATCGAGGACCCCAAGGTGCTCGACGAAATCGGCGCGGCGCTGAAGGGGAGGGTGTGAGATTTGCGCCGGTCGTTCTGCCTGTGAGGCGCAATGCCGCCCTCTCCACCTTCCGCTGTCATCGCCCGCGCAGGCGGGCGATCCAGTACTCCGCGGCGGCAGTTGTGTGACCCAATGACCGCCGCGGCGTACTGGATTCCCCGCCTCCGCGGGGAATGACAGCGAGAGGGGACGGTATCCAAGGACTTACATTCTCCGCATTCCGCGCTAAACAGTGCCGGCCAATAGGGGACCTCGTATGCCACTCGCCGCCACGTCGCGTCTGCTTGCAGCCGTCACTCTCGCCATCGCTCTCTCCGCCTGCTCCGCGCGTTACCAGACGCCGGTGGCGGTGGGCGGCGACGACGACGACGCGGTCTGTCAGAGCCGCGGCTATGCGCAGGGCTCGCCGGAATATGTGGCCTGCCGCAAGGACCGCGACGTCCAGCGCAATGCGGCCACCGCGCGCGCCGACCGCCGTCAGCGCGATCTCGGCGAATACATGCTGAACCATCCGGAACGGCCGTGAACGCTGGCGCGGAATTATCATGCCGCGCCGCCTGCCTGCACTCACGTTTCCCGTGACACATCTGCCACGCCGCGACCAAATCGCAGGCGGTCTGTCCTGATTTGATCGGCGTCAAATCCTTCATCATCTCCTTTCTGCTCTGACGCTCGTATCGCGCAACGACGCGCGAGAGATGAAGGGGAATGAAGATGGACGGAACGATAAGAAACTTGGCACGGCTCGCTGCGATTGGCGCGATGCCCGCGGGGGCTTCTGCCTCAGTGCAGGCCGCCGATCAGCCGGTCTACAAGAAGGCGCCGCCACAGGTGGAAAGCTTCAATCCCTGGATGGTGCGCCTGCGCGTTGCCGGATGCCGGCGGCAGCACTGTCAACGTTGCGGGCGTGCCGTCGCTGTCGTCGCCGAATTCGGGCCTCTCGATCAGCGACCAGGTCGTGCCCGAGCTCGATATCAGCTACTTCTTCACCAGGAACATCGCGGCCGAGCTGATCCTCGGTGTGACCAGGCATTCGATCAGCGGCACCGGTTCGCTCGCGAACCTGCCGATGGGCAAGACCACGCTGCTGCCGCCGACGCTGACGCTGCAATATCACTTCGACAATTTCGGCGCGTTCAAGCCGTATATCGGCGCCGGTGTGAACTACACCGTGTTCTTCAACAATTCGGCCGCCAACACGCCGGCCGCGATTGTCGGGCCGCCCGCGATCGTCGCCACCACCACGAGCCTGCACGTCAGCAATGCCTGGGGTGGTGCCGTGCAGTTCGGCTTCGACTACATGCTCGACCGGCACTGGGGGCTCAACGTCGACGTGAAGAAGCTCTGGCTGCGGCCGGACTACTCGGCGACCGTCTCTGGCCTGCCCGTCACCGGCACTGCGCATATCGACCCGTGGCTGGTCGGCGCGGGCGTCACCTACAAGTTCTGACGGCGTTTCGCGGCGCCGGGTCGGGCCCCGGCGCCGCGATGTATTTTCCGTTTGATTGTAGTGGGATCGTCATCGCCGGGCCTGACATTGACGGTGCTCGGCATCGTCTCACCAGCGAATGCGATAAACGGTGGAAAGCGGCTATCCCGCGTGCGCCGTCCGCGGATGCCGATCATGCAGCAGCTTCGCCAAATCGTCGCGATCGCCAGGGCGGTCCGTCAGGGCAATCTCGAACAGGGCTTCCTGGATATCCCGGGGCATGTCGCCCCACGCTGCCAGGACAGCGCGCCCCAGCATCAACGCAAAATGGTTTTCGTCCCGCATCGCTGATCCTCCGCGCTGGAAACAATGCGACGTCAGCCGCATCGTTCCGGTAGCGGTGTCGCGAAAGTTCCCGCCCGCAAGCAAAAACGCGGCGGATCGCTCCGCCGCGTTCGAACCGGATGCGGTGCAGGGAAGGAAGCCTACTCCTCCTCGTCCTCCTGCTTCTTGCCGCCGAGCGTCTTCAGCTTGGCGAATACGGCGTCGACATTGAGGTCGTCGCTGGACTTCTCCGCTGGCTCGTACTCGTCCTTCTTGGTGGTCTCGGAGGCCGGCAGCAGGGTGGCGCCGCCATAGGCTGCGTCGATCGGCTTTTCCTTGGCGGCGCGCTGCACCTCGAAATCGAGTTCGATCTGCGAGCAGAGGCCGAGGGTGACGGGGTCGATCGGGGTCAGGGACGATGTGTTCCAGTGGGTGCGGTCGCGCACGCTCGCGATCGTGCTCTTGGTGGTGCCGACCAGGCGCATGATCTGGGCGTCTTTCAGCTCCGGATGGTTGCGCAGCAGCCAGAGGATGGCGCTCGGGCGCTCGTGGCGGCGTGAGACCGGGGTGTAGCGCGGGCCCTTGCGCTTGGGCTGGGGCGGCAGCACCACCTTGCTCTCCTGGAGGCGAAGCCGGTAGTCCGGGTTCTTCTCGCCTTTCTCGATCTCCTCGCGGGTCAACTGACCGTTGGAGAGGGGATCCATACCCTTAATGCCCTGGGCAGCGTCGCCGTCGGCGATCGCGCGCACTTCGAGGGGATGCATTTTGGTGAAATCGGCGACCTGGTCGAAGGTCAGCGCGGTGTTGTCGAGCAGCCAGACGGCGGTCGCCTTGGGCATCAGAGGTGCGTTGCTCATGGCAAATCTCCTTTGTGCTTCGCCCACCCCTCTGGAGGCGAAACCGGTGGTCATCAGCGATGACAGGGAATTCGCGCTATATAAGCCCGGAGGGGGTAGCCACGCAATGGTTCTGCTATAGATAGTGCCTTGACAGCGCCCGAAAGGGGGCCCAATTCCTTTTAAAGTCGCTGTAAGGTCCAAGCAGCTGTTTTAAGCCCAATTCCATCCATCGACCGCCCCCGCCAGAAGGCGAAACGGGTGATTCGGTCCCGAGATCGCTCAATGTCAGCCAAACCAGACCTCAAGATCGTGCTTTGTTCTCCCCGCGGCTTCTGCGCCGGGGTGGTCCGGGCGATCGACACCGTGGAACGGGCGCTCGATAAATACGGCGCCCCCGTCTATGTTCGCCATGAGATTGTGCACAACAAGTACGTCGTCGATGGGTTGAAGAAGAAGGGCGCCATCTTCGTCGAGGAGCTCGCCGAAATACCTGACAACACCACCGCGCCGGTGGTGTTCTCGGCCCATGGCGTGCCGAAGTCGGTTCCGGCCGATGCCCAGTCCCGCAATTTGTTCTCGCTGGATGCGACCTGCCCGCTGGTGACCAAGGTGCATCGCGAGGCCGCGATCCACTTCAAGCGCGGCCGCGAGATCTTCCTGATCGGCCATTCGCATCATCCCGAAGTGGTCGGCACCCTCGGCCAGCTTCCGGTCGGCGCCGTGACCTTGATCGAGACCGCCGAGGACGCCAAGACCATCACGCCGAAGGACCCTGACAATCTCGCCTTCGTGACCCAGACCACATTGTCGATCGACGACACCGCGGAGATCGTGGCGCTGCTCAAGGAGCGCTTCCCGAACATCAACGGGCCGCACAAGGAAGACATCTGCTACGCCACCACCAACCGCCAGCTCGCGGTGAAGAAGGTGGCGCCGGTGGTGGACGCCCTGATCGTGGTCGGCGCGCCGAATTCGTCGAACTCGCAGCGCCTGCGCGAGGTCGCCGAGCGCGAGGGCTGCAGGATCGCGGTGCTGGCGCAGCGCGCCACCGACCTCGATTGGGACAAGTTCGGCAACATCACGAGCCTCGGCATCACCGCGGGCGCGTCGGCGCCGGAGGTGATCGTCGAGGAGATCATGGACGCGTTCGCCGAGCGCTACACGCTGCATGTGGAGACGGTCTCGGCTGCGGAAGAGAACGAGTTCTTTCCGCTGCCGCGCTCGGTGCGCCCCGAAGCCGCCGCAGAGTAAATCTGCATGGCGGTCTACACCGACGTTGCCGCCGACGAGCTTGCGGATTTCCTGAAGCAATATGACCTCGGCGAATTGCTCTCCTACAAGGGCATCGCCGAGGGCGTCGAAAACTCCAACTTCCTGCTGCATACGACGACCGGATCGTTCATCCTCACGCTCTATGAGAAACGCGTGGCGAAGAACGACCTGCCCTACTTCCTCGCGCTGATGACGCATCTCGCCGAGCACGGCATCAACTGCCCGTTGCCGGTGAAGGCGAGGGACGGCGAGGCGCTGCGCGAGCTGTCGGGCCGGCCGGCCGCGATCATCACCTTTCTCGAAGGCGTGTGGCCGCGCAAGCCGAACGTGGTCCATTGCGCCGGCGTTGGCGAGGCGCTGGCGAAGATGCATCTGGCTGGCGTCAACTTCGCGATCAAGCGCGCCAATACGCTCTCGGTCGCTGGCTGGCGGCCGCTGTTCGATGCAGCTTCAAACCGTGCCGACGAGGTGCAGCCGGGCCTGCGCGCCTTTCTCGCCGCCGAGCTCGATCATCTCTCGAGCGGGGTCTGGCCGACCGACCTGCCGGAGGGCGTGATCCACGCCGACCTCTTCAACGACAACGTCTTCTTTCTCGGCGACAAGCTCTCTGGGATCATCGACTTCACCTTCGCCTGCAACGACATGCTGGCCTATGACATCGCGATCTGCCTCAACGCCTGGTGCTTCGAGCCGGATCATTCCTTCAACGTCACCAAGGCGCGCGCCTTCCTCAATGCCTATGGCCGGGTACGAAAGCTCTCCGAGGCGGAAGAGGCCGCGCTGCCGCTGCTGGCGCGTGGCGCTGCGATCCGTTTCCTGCTGACGCGGCTGGTCGACTGGCTCAACGTGCCGCCGGGCGCACTGGTGAAGCCGAAGGATCCGCTGGAATATGTCCGCAAGCTGCGCTTCCATCAGAGCGTGACGAGCGTTCGCGACTATGGGCTGATGCCCTCAGGACTGGTGGCGTGAGCGAGCTTCCCAATGTCACGATCTATACCGACGGCGCCTGCTCGGGAAATCCCGGGCCGGGCGGCTGGGGCGCGATCCTGAAGTTCGGCGACAAGGAGAAGGAGCTGAACGGCGGCGAGCGCCACACCACCAACAACCAGATGGAGTTGATGGCGGCGATCTCCGCGCTCGAAGCACTGAAGAAGCCGTGCACGGTCGATCTCTACACCGACAGCCAATATGTCCGTCAGGGCATCACGGGATGGATCTTCGGCTGGAAGCGCAACGGTTGGCGCACCGCCGACAAGAAGCCGGTGAAGAATGTCGAGCTATGGCAGCGTCTCGATGCCGCGCTGAAGCAGCACGAAGTCCGCTGGCACTGGGTCAAGGGCCATGCCGGCCATCCCGAGAACGAACGCGCCGATCAACTGGCGCGAGACGGGATCGCGATGGCAAGATTGCAGCAGAGGGTGAGGGAGTAGGCGGCGTCGTCTCGGACGTCGCCAAGCTCTCCGGCGTCATCGCCCGGCTTGACCGGGCGATCCAGTATTCCAGAGACGGCTGTGATTGAGCCGAGAGGCCTCGGCGTGCTGGATCGCCCGCCTTCGCGGGCGATGACAGTTGTGCAAGTGGCGCGAGGATGTCGTGCCCTACAGCTGCCCCAGCAGCGTATCGCCGCCGGAGACCTCGACCTTGCCGGGCATCGCCTCGAGGTTCAGCTTCTTGACCACGCCGTCCTCGACCAGCATCGAATAGCGCTTGGAGCGGATGCCGAGGCCGTTGGCGGAGGCGTCCAGCTCCATGCCGATCGCTTTGGTGAAATCGGCGTTGCCGTCGGCGAGGAAGATGGCCTCGTCGCGCTGGTCGGTGTCGCGCTTCCAGGCATTCATGACGAAGGCGTCGTTGACGGAGACGATGGCGATGGTGTCGACGCCCTTGTCCTTCATGGCGTAGGCGTTGAGGAAGATGCTCGGCAGATGCATCTTGTGGCAGGTGCCGGTATAGGCGCCGGGCACCGCGAACAGCGCCACCTTCTTGCCCTTGAAGATATCGTCGGTGGTCTTCACCTGCGGACCTTCCGCCGTCATCACGCGGAATTTCGCCTCGGGCAGCTTGTCGCCAGTCTGGATCGCCATCATCAGTCTCCCTGAATATCGGTCCCGCTTTTTAGACCGTGGCGCCGGCCTGCACAATATTGCCGGCGGCGGAAGCGGCGAAGGCAGCGGCTGTTCACCGTGATGTCATCAGCCCGTAAAACCGCCGCCGTCGAGGAAGGCCTGCTCTTCCTCAGTCGTGTCACGGCCGAGCAGGCGATTGCGGTGGGGAAAGCGGCCGAACCGTCGGATGATGTCGGCGTGCTCGCGAGCGTATTTCAGGTTCACGGCATTGTCGGTGTTTTGAAACAGCGCAACGCAATGCAGCTGGTCAGCCAGGTGCTCGGAATGCATGAAGGGCAGATAGAGGAATTCGAGCAGGATGGGATCGACCCTGCGATCTGTGCCCCTTTCGATGGCGCGGCGGGCAACATCGCGCGCCTGCGCGTCGCTGGCAAAAGCCTCCGGCGTGTCGCGGAACATGTTGCGGGGAAACTGATCGAGCACGATGACGAGCGCGAGCGCGCCGTCGTCGCTCGTCTCCCATGATGCAAGCTCACCGGCGGCCGCCTTCTGCCACAGGGCGAGAAAGCGGCGCCTGACCTCTGCGTCGAAAGCGTCGTTGCGCTTGTACCAGCGCTCGCGGCCGGCCTCACGCCAGAAGGCGACAATGTCTGATGGCGTGATGTCGCCGACTTCCAGCATGAATGGAAAGCGGCCTTACGCCGCCGCCGCCTTCTTCTCGTCGCGAAGCTGCCGGCGCAGGATCTTGCCGACATTGGTCTTCGGCAGGTCGTTGCGGAATTCGATGTGCTTGGGCACCTTGTAGCCGGTGAGCTGCTCCTGGCAGAACTTGATCACGGCTTCCGCCGTGAGGTTCGGGTCCTTCTTGACGATGAAGGCCTTCACCGCCTCGCCCGACTTGGAATCGGGGATGCCGATCACGGCGCATTCGAGCACGCCCGGATGGCTCGCGATCACTTCCTCGATCTCGTTGGGATAGACGTTGAAGCCGGAGACCAGGATCATGTCCTTCTTGCGGTCGACGATCTTGGTGTAGCCCTTCTCGTCCATCACGCCGATGTCGCCGGTGCGGAAATATCCGTCAGCGGTCATCACCTTGGCGGTCTCCTCCGGCCTGTTCCAGTAGCCGGACATGACCTGCGGGCCCTTGGCGCAGATCTCGCCCGCCTGGCCGAGCGGGAGTTCGTTGCCGTCGTCGTCGCGGATCGAGATCCAGGTCGAAGGCACGGGGATGCCGATCGTACCCGTGAACTCCGTTGCCGTCGCGGGATTGCAGGTCAGCGTCGGCGAGGTCTCCGACAGGCCGTAACCTTCGGCGATGAAGCAGCCGGTGATCGCTTTCCATTGATCGGCCACGGCGCGCTGAACCGCCATGCCGCCGCCGTTCGAGATCTTCAGCTTGGAGAAGTCGAGCTTCTTGAAGTCGGGATGATGCATCAGGCCGTTGTAGAGCGTGTTCACGGCCGGGAAGCTGTTGACCTGGTATTTCGCCAGCTCCTTGACGAAGCCGGCGATGTCGCGTGGATTGGGGATCAAGAGATTGCAGCCGCCGGCGCGCACCGCGAGCAGGTAGCAGGCCGTCAGCGCGAAGATGTGATAGAGCGGCAGCGCACAGACGATCATGAGCTGATCGACATGCGGCGGCGCGGCGAGCGCCGGCTGGAGCCAGGCGTCGTTCTGCAAGACGTTAGCGACGATGTTGCGGTGGAGCAGGGTGGCGCCCTTGGAGACGCCGGTGGTGCCGCCGGTATATTGCAGGAAGGCGACGTCGCCCGGCGAGAGCTTTGGTTTGTTGAAGGTCATGCCGCGGCCGGCGGAGAGCGCGTCGTTGAACGGCACCGCGCCCGGCAGCGACCATGCCGGTACCATCTTCTTGACGCGACGGACGACGAGATTGACGATCACGCCCTTGAAGCCGAGCAGGTCGCCCATGCTGGCGACGATGACGTGCTTCACCGGCGTCTTCGCGATCACCTGCTCGACCGTGTGGGCGAAATTCTCCAGCACGATGATGGCCTCGGCGCCGGAATCCTTGAGCTGGTGTTCGAGCTCGCGCGGGGTATAGAGCGGATTGACGTTGACCACCGCGAAACCGGCGCGCAGCACGGCAGCGGTCGCGACCGGATATTGCAGCACGTTCGGCATCATGATGGCGACACGGGCGCCGCGCTGCAGCCCACGGCCCTGCAAATAGGCGGCGAGCGCGACCGACATCTGGTCGAGGTCGCGATAGCTGATCGACTTGTCCATGCAAATGAACGCCTTGCGGTCGGCGAACTTGGTGAAGCTCTCCTCCAAAAGGTCGACCAGCGAGGCGTATTGCGTCGGCTCGATATCGGCGGGCACGCCGGGCGGATATTGCTTGAGCCAGATGCGCTCCATGGAAACTCCCCTCATCTAACTGAGCCCGTTGTGTCTCGGGCTTGCCTCATTGCCGCCAGTATCGAGCCTGCCGGAACGGGTGGCAAGCCGTCGAGGCTTAGGGCAAAGGTCCGGGAGTAGCTACTGGAATCATCAGACCGCGCTGCCGCAGGTGCGAAGTGCGGGCGCGGTCCAGCCTGAGGGGCCGTTAACTGTTGTTGGCCGGCTTGGGTGCGGCGGGCTTGGTCGCGGCCTTGGGCTTGGCAGGCTTGGGAGCCTGATCGCCAGTTGCCGCCGGTTTCTCGGCGGGTTTTGCCGCCGCATCGTGCTTGGCCGCGGCATGCTTGGTCCCGGCCGGCTTGGCTGCGGTCTTGGTATCGCTCTTGCTGTCGTTCTTGGCGTCAGGCTTGGCAGCCGGCTTCGCCGCCGCCGTCTTGGATTCCTTGCCCGCGTCCTTATTCCCGTCCTTCGGCTTGTCGGCGGCGTCAGGCTTCTTGGCGACGCGCGACTTCTTGCCACGCGGCTTTGCGACCGTCTGTTGGTCGGCATCGGCCGCGACCGCCGCGATCAGGGCCGTGCCGGTACGGGTCGGGCCGGTATAGACCAGCACGGGCTCGGCAGCGGCTGGAGCAGAGGCCATCAGCTCGGAAGCCTTCATCATGGGCGGCTGCAGGCCGGCCGTGAAGAAGGTGACCTGGGCTTCGCCGCCGGTGGCCGAGGCCGATCCGGTCGTGCTGCCATTGGCCGCGATCAGCGCATCGTCATCGTCGCTGGCCGGCCGCTTGCGGTTGGGCCCGCACATCTCGTCGCGCAAGTTCGGCGGCGAGGCGTCGACCGGCACGAGATTATCGACGCTGCCGAGCGAAGGTCGCAGCCATGTCAGATTGTCCTGGCTGAAGCCGCGCTCGAGCAGCTGCGCCGCCTTCACCGCGCGCGCGGTGCCGGAATTGGCGCCCAGCACCACGGCGATCAGCCGGCGACCGTTGCGCGTGGCCGATGCCACGAGATTGTAGCCGGAGGCGCAGATGAAGCCGGTCTTGAAGCCGTCGGCGCCGGGATAGCGGCCGATCAGCTTGTTGAAATTGCCGGTGATGCGCTTGCCGAAGCGGATCGCCGGGATGTGCACGAAGTACTCGTACTCCGGCAGGTCGCGCAGGAACGCGCGCGCCAGGATTCCGAGATCACGCGCGGACGTGATCTGGCCGTCGGCGGGCAGGCCGTTCGGATTGACGTAGCTCGTCTGCGTCATGCCGAGCTTCTTCGCGGTGTCGTTCATCATCACGGAGAAGCCATCGATCGAGCCGCCGACGCCTTCGGCAAGCACCACGGCCATGTCGTTCGCCGACTTGACCATCATCATCTTCAGTGCGTTGTCGACGGTGAGCTGCGTTCCCGGGCGGAAGCCCATCTTCGATGGCGACTGCGAGGCTGCCGTCGGCGACACCGTGAGCAGCGTGTCGAGCGTGAGCCTGCCGTCCTTGACCGCCTTCAGCGTCACATAGGCGGTCATGATCTTAGTGACGGAGGCGGGGTACCAGGGAATAGTCGCGTTATCGGCCTGCAACACCTTGCCGCTGTCGGCTTCGATCAGCAGCAGCGCTTCGGCGCGCGCTGCGCCCGGCGCGAGCAATGCGGCGCATGCGAGGCCCGCAGCGAACAGGTTGAACAGCGATTTGCGAAGCAGCGGGCGAAGGGCGTGCACTATCCGATTCCGGTCCTTGGAGACCCGCCGATTCCCTGCGGTTCTCGTGATCTGATGGTCGGTTTTGAAATCCAGCGCCGCCGCTTGCGGCGTCGCAAACCTATACCGGCTGATGCGTCGAGAATAGGGGGACCGGTGCGGTATTCCGCAATGAAATAGGCCGAATTTCGACGGGCCTATGGGGACTTGCTACTGGGATTTGACCGGAGTCGCGGCAGTCTCGGCCGCCGTCACGCTGGCCCGTGCGTTTTCCTGGACCATGAACTGGGCCCTCGCGAGCTCGGCGAAATGGCCGCCTTTGGCCACGAGTTCATCGAAAGTTCCGCTTTCGGTCACCCGGCCGTTCTCGAACACCAGGATCCGCGTGGCGTTGCGGATGGTGGAGAGGCGGTGGGCGATCACGAACGTGGTCCTGCCCTTCATCACTTCGTCGAGAGCGGCATTCACCTTGGCCTCGGTGACGGCGTCGAGCGCGCTGGTCGCTTCGTCCAGGATCAGGAGCGGCGGATCTTTCAGCAGCGCGCGGGCGATCGAAAGCCGCTGCCGCTCGCCGCCGGAGAGCATGCGGCCGCGTTCGCCGGCGTTGGTCTCGAAGCCGCCGCTGCGCTCGATGAATTCGAGCGCCTGCGCGCGCTCGGCCGCCTTGCGCATCTCGTCCTCGGTCGCATCCGGCTTGCCGACCTGCAGATTCTCCGCGATCGAGCGGTTGAACAGCAGCGCCTCCTGGAACACCACGCCGATGTTCCGCCGCAGCGACGTCAGCGTGATCCCGCGCACGTCCATGCCGTCAATCTTGATGAAGCCGGATTGCGGGTCGAAGGCGCGGTGCAAGAGCGCGATCGCGGTCGACTTGCCGGCGCCGGTCGGACCGACCAGCGCGATGGTCTGGCCGGGCAGCGCCGTGAACGAGAGGTCCTCGACCGCAGGGCGCTTGCCGTCATAGGAGAAGGTGACGTCGTGGAACTCGACGAGGCCGGACAATCTGCCGGCATCGATCGCGTCGGGCCTGTCATGCACCGCGGGCACGGCATCGAGCACGTTGAAGAACTCGCGCAGACGCGGCGCCTCCATGAACACGTTGTTGATGAAGCTCACGACCTGCTCGAGCTTCTGGATCAGCAGCGTCGCAAAGCTCACGAACATCACGATCTCGCCGACCGAGGTGAGCCCCTGGTCGTGCAGCGCGATGCCGAGGGTGAAGATCGCGAGCACGGTGATGGTGGTGGAGGCGCGCGTGATGACGGTGACGAGCGCCCACCACGACAGCACCGGCATCTGCGCGGCCAGCAATTCGTCGGCGACTGAGCGCAGCCCTTTGACCTCGGATTCGACGCGGACGAAGCTCTGCACCAGCGCGACGTTGCCGAGCGCATCGGAGGCGCGCGCAGAGAGCTCGCTGTAGTGCTCCTCGACCTCCATCTGCATACCGAAGGTCTTGCGCACCACGAAGGTCGTCAGCGCGGTGAAGACGATGCAGAGCACGAACAGCAGGATCGCGAGCCGCCAGTTCAGGTAGAGCGACAGCGGCAGCAGCACCACGACCGAGAGGATCGCGGCAAAATGCTCGCGGAAGAAGCCGAGCCATAGCCGCCACAGCGCGTCGGTGCCGTTGAGCATCACCTTCATCAGCCGGCCCGAATGGGTGCCGGAGTGGAAGGTCAGCGGCAGTTGCAGGATGTGCTCGAAATAGTCGGTCAGCACCGCCTGGCGCTGGCGGTGCGAGAGCCGATCGGCCTGCAAGGCCACGAGCGCGCTGCATGCGATGGTGAACAGTCCGAAGGCGACCCAGGCGGCCAGGAACGGCCAGGCCGAGTTCGAGCCGGCTACGGTCTTGCCCGAGAGCACGTCGACGATCCGGCCGAACAGCACGGGCTCGGCGAATTGCGAGCCCGCCAGCAGCAGATTGGCGACCGCGAGCAGCCAGCCCAGCCGCGCCTCCTTGCCGAGCAGCTCGAGAACGCGGGTGTAGAGACGGAGGATGGACATGCGGGCGAGGAACTCGGCGACGACGGAGCCCGTATTCTAAGCAGGGATCGTACGCGAGATACAGCGGAAGCTTTCGGTTTTGCTCAGTTGATCAGCCGCCCCGCCAGCGGCGGCAGGAATTGGTCGTCGAAGATCTCCGCCGCCGCCGGTCGTTTGCGGAATTTGAAGTCCTGCGCGACCTGGCCGATCGAGCGATCGAGCCGCGCCGGGTCGACGCCGCCGAGGCCGTTGCGCCTGACCTCGTCGGTCAGGATGTTGCCGGCGAGGGCGGTGCGCAGGCGCTCCAGCTCCAGGTTGCGGTCGCCGTCCTCGATGCGGCTCGCGGCCTCCTCCGCCGCGCGCCCCGGCTCCATGACGGTCGCGTTGATGCCCGCGATCAAGGCGCGGACGAAGCCCCTGACGGCGTCCGGCTTTGCTGCGGCGAAGGCGGGATTGACCACCACGGCAAAGCCGTAGGCTTCGCAGCCGTAATCCGCATAGCGCAGCACGACGAGATCGGCTTCGGGCACGCCGCGGTCACGCAGGTTCACCGCCGACAGATAGCTGAAGCCGGCGACCGCATCGACCTGGCCCGCGGAGAGGATCGGCTCGCGCACCGCCGCGCTGATCTTGTGAAATTTGACGTGCGCTGCATTGATGCCGTTCTGCTGCGCCAGTGCGGGCCACAGCCGCATCGACAGGTCGCTGTCGGCAACGCCGACGGTTTTGCCGTCGAGATCGGACAGAAGGTGGATGCCGCGGCTCCTGCGCGCGACGATCGCGTAGGGTGCGCGGTTGAACAGCACGAACACCGCCTTGACCGGCGCGGCCTGCTCCTTGTCGCGAAAGCGGATCAATTCGTTGATGTCGACCAGCGCGAGCTCGCTGTCGCCCTTGGCGACACGCGCGAGCGCTTCCGACGATCCGGCTGCGGTGTTGAAGGACACGCTGAGATGCTCGGCGCCGAACCTGCCGTCCTTTGCGGCCAGGAAGAACGGCGCCATGCTCGCATCCAATGGCCGGTCGAAGGTGAAGCGAATCGCAACGGATGGGGCGGCGGTCTCGGCCATGCTGACATCGCGTGCAATCAGTGTCGCAAGCGAGATCACGAGAGCCAGCAGACAACGAAGGGCGATCGTCTTGAATTCCGACATCGGGTGCGCCGGTCCCGCATTGTTATGGTTTCGTGACGCTCGCAGCGCCGGCTGGCAGTCAGTCTGTCCGCGCCAACATGAACGGCGGATGAGCGGAGGTTGCGTCACGATTACGCAACCCCGTTCAGCTTGTGTTGGGGTTGGGGAACCCAACATGGGATGCGGGTGTTTGACAGACACGAGCCTGTCTATAGGCACCATTCGAGGTCCCAAGGAGGGTCCACATGTTTGACAGTTTTTCGAAATTTGCCGGCCGCAAGGCCGTTCTTGCCACCGCCGCGGTGCTGGCACTGACCGCAATTGCCCCGACCGCGTCATACGCCGGCGGCCGCCACTGGCATGGCGGTGGAGGCGGTGCGGCCGCGGCTGCGGCTTTCGCAGCCATCGGCACGGGTCTCGCCATCGCCGCAAGCCGGGACGCCTACGCCTATGACTACGGTCCGGGCTACGGCTATTACGGCGGACCTGCCTATTACAGCGGTCCTGCTTACGGGCCCTATTATGGTCCGGGCCCCAACTACCAGTATCAGCGCTATGGCGGTACGGCTCCGTCCGAGTACTGCGGCCAGGGCTACTACACCAACTGCTACTAGCTCCGGCTACCAAAGGTTGACCACAACGGGCCGTCGCGCTTGCCGCGCCGGCCTGTTTTTCGCTTTTATTGTCGCGCGTTAACGCGCTCGCCATGGGTTTAGAGTAGTTTGAGTACCATGAGTGATTCGCTTGAGCGGCTATATCTGGCTGTGCTCGCGGCCAGAGATCTTGATCCGGCAACATCGCGCACGGCCCGGCTGTTTCAGCGCGGGCCTTCCAAAATGGCGAAGAAACTGGCCGAAGAGGCCATCGAAGTCGTGATCGACGCGGTCAACGGCGATAGCGAGGCCGTGATCCGGGAGAGCGCCGACCTGCTCTACAATCTCACCGTGCTGTGGGCCTCGGCCGGGGTCCGTCCCGAGGACGTCTGGCGGGAGATGACGCGGCGTGAAGACATGCTCGGCATCGCCGAGAAGCTGCCGAAATCGCGGATGAAGCTGCCCAAGGTCGCGTCACCGCGAATTGCCTCAAGGCGGCCAATTGTCGCGCTCGAGGGCCGTGCCGCGCGCAAGCGCCACTAGAAACGTCATAATTCGCCTCAATCTCGGCATGGACAAATCCGTCCCATGGTGCTTCATCGCGGCGCCATGCTGAAACGTATCTACGACTGGTGCATCGACGCCGCCCACAAGCCCTACGCGCTCTGGATCATGGGAGCCGTGGCCTTCGCAGAAAGCTCGTTCTTTCCGGTGCCGCCGGACGTGATGCTGATCCCGATGTCGCTGGCGCGGCCGCAGCGCGCCTGGGTCTATGCGGCGATCTGCACCGTGACCTCGGTGGTCGGCGGCATGGTTGGCTACGCCATCGGAGCGCTGCTGTTCGACTCGGTCGGCCAGTGGCTGATCCAGGTCTACGGCCTCGGCGACAAGGTCGATGCCTTCCGCGCCTCCTATGCGGAATGGGGTGCAATCATCATCCTGCTGAAGGGGCTGACGCCGATCCCCTACAAGCTCGTCACCATCACCTCGGGCTTTGCCGGCTACAATATCCTTCTGTTCATCCTGTGCTCGATCGTTGCGCGCGGCGGACGCTTCTTCGTCGTCGCGATCCTGCTCAACCGCTATGGCGACTGGATCCGGGTCAGGATTGAGAAGCATCTCGGCCTCTGGGTGGCGATCGGCGCCGCCGTGCTGGTGCTCGGCTTCGTGGTGGCGATCAAGCTGATCTAGCGTTTGCGCGAGATGCTCGCTCAATAACCTCGCGGCGCTTTGCCGCCGCGCCGGCATCGGCTACGCTTGCCGTCATGATGGTTCGATCCGGCAAACCGGCCATGCGGTTCGGGACGCTGATGTCAGCAATGCTGCTCCTGGTTTTCGCCGGCAGGACGGCATGGCCGCAAGCTGCGCCGCCCGTGCTCGGCCTCCAGGAGCAGGGGACGCAGGCCGCGCCGCCGCCGTCGACACCCGCTCCTTCGGCGCCGCCGGCGCGCGAGGAAAATCCCGGGCTGATCAACGAAATGGGCAAGCTGTTCGACAAGTTGCCCTCGATCCTGCCGCCGATCAAAAGCCCGAGCGAGACCATGAACGATTTATCGCGGCTGGCGAAGCCGTCCACCATGGTCTCGGGGCGTGCGGCCTGTCCGGCCTCCGCGAACGGCGCGCCCGACTGCAAGCAGGCTGCCGACCAACTCTGCCAGAGCAAGGGCTATCGCGAAGGCAAGAGCCTGAACGCCGACTCAGCCGAGAAATGCTCGGCCAAGGTCCTGATACCGGGCCGGCAACGCAAGCCGGACGATTGCCGCACCGACACTTTCGTGACCAGCGCGCTGTGCCAGAACTAACGTGATGGCCTGCGCGCATGCAACAAGGAGCGCCAATGAGCCGTACGGAGCAGGACTTCCTCGGACAGCGTGAGATCGCCGACGACATCTATTACGGCGTCCAGACCATCCGCGGGAAGGAGAACTTCCACATCACCGGCATTCCGATGAGCCAGGAGCCTTACTTCGTGAAGGCGCTTGGTTACGTGAAGAAAGCGGCTGCCATGGCCAACCGCGAGCTCGGCGCGATCGACGCCAAGGTCGCGGACGCGATCATTCTGGGCTGTGACCGCGTGATTGCCGGTGACATGATGGATCAGTTCGTCACCGACTTCATTCAGGGCGGTGCGGGCACATCGACCAACATGAACGCCAACGAGGTGATCGCCAACCTCGCGCTGGAATCGCTCGGCTTTGCGAAGGGCGATTACCAGCAGGTCAGCCCCAACGATCACGTCAATTACGGCCAGTCCACCAACGACACCTATCCTACCGCCTTTCGCCTGGCGCTGATCCTGCGGCTCGAGAGCTACATGACGGCGCTGCGCCAGCTCCAGGAAGCTTTCTTCGCCAAGGGCCGCGAGTTCGATCGTGTGCTGAAGATGGGCCGCACGCATCTTCAGGACGCGGTGCCGATGTCGCTCGGCGCGGAATTCCGGGGATGGGGCACCACGATCGGCGAGGAGGTGGATCGCATTTCGGAGGCCCGTGCGCTGCTGCGCGAGATCAATCTCGGCGCCACCGCGATCGGCACCTCCGTGACCGCGGCCGTCGGCTATCCCAAGCTCGCGGTCCGGCATCTGAGCGCGCTGACCGGCGTCGAGTTCGTTCTCGCCGGCGATCTTGTCGAGGCGACCTCCGACACCGGTGCCTATGTGCAGCTCTCGGGCATCCTCAAGCGCACCGCCAGCAAGCTGACCAAGATCTGTAACGACATCCGCCTGCTTGCCTCCGGCCCGCGTGCCGGCTTCAACGAGATCAACTTGCCGCAGCTTCAGCCGGGCTCCTCGATCATGCCCGGCAAGGTCAATCCCGTCATCCCCGAAGTGGTGAACCAGACCAGCTTTCTCGTCATCGGTCTCGACACCACGGTGACGCTGGCAGCTTCCGCCGGCCAGCTCCAGCTCAACGTGATGGAGCCGGTGATCTCGTTCGCGCTGTTCTTCTCGATCCGCACCATGGAGCGCGCGGTCAACAGCCTGCGCGAGCATTGCGTCGTCGGCATCACCGCCAACGAGGAGCACACCCGCAACATGGTGCTGAACTCGCTCGGTATCGTCACGGTGCTGAAGCCGCTGCTCGGCTACAAGCAATGCGCCGAGATCGCGCGCGAGGGCTACAAGAGCGGCAAGTCGCTGCACCAGATCGTGGTGGTCGAGCGCCAGCTGCTGACGCAGGAGAAGTGGGACGAGATGTTCTCGTTCGAGCGGCTGATCAACCCGGATTTGATCGGGTGAAGTCATCGCGTCGACTTCCGGTGCGCATGGGAGATCGATGCTTTTTCTGCACGTCATTGCGAGGAGCCCTTGCGACGAAGCAATCCAGAATCCTTCCGCGGAGAGAGACTGGATTGCTTCGCTGCGCTCGCAATGATGAAGAAGACGGTTAGATTGTACGGGTAAGAATTCCGCGCGTTGGAAATTGCGGTAGCCACATCCGCCATGGCGTCACAACGCAATACTTGACAGTGGAAAGATTGCCTTGTTGGTATGATCCCAACCTTCGTTTGACCGCCAAGAGAGGACCATTCCGCAATGTCCATGCCTGCCTTATTCAAGGGCCGCCTTTCGATCCCCGTGATCGGTTCGCCGCTCTTCATCATCTCGGTGCCCGATCTCGTGATCGCGCAGTGCAAGGCGGGTGTGGTCGGCTCGTTTCCGGCGCTGAACGCGCGGCCGCCGGAATTGCTCGACGAATGGCTGGCGCGGATCACCGAGGAGCTCGCGGCCTATGACCGCGCACATCCCGATAAGCCGTCGGCGCCGTTCGCGGTCAACCAGATCGTGCACAAGTCGAACAACCGGCTCGACCACGACATGCAGCTCTGCGCCAAGTACAAGGTGCCGATGATCATCTCCTCGCTCGGGGCACGCGAGGAGCTGAACCAGGCCGTGCACGGCTGGGGCGGCATCGTCTTCCACGACGTGATCAACCAGAAATTCGCGCACAAGGCGATCGAGAAGGGCGCCGATGGCCTGATCCTGGTCGCAGCCGGCGCCGGCGGCCATGCCGGCACCATCTCGCCGCTCGCCTTCGTCGCCGAGACGCGAAAGTGGTTCGACGGCCCGATCGCGCTGTCGGGGGCGATCGGCAACGGCAAGGCGATCCGCGCCGCGCGCATTCTCGGCGCCGACTTCGCCTATATCGGCTCGGCCTTCATCGCGACCAAGGAGGCTAACGCGGTCGACAAGTACAAGGAGATGATCGCCGGCTCGAGCGCCGACGACATCGTCTATTCCAACCTCTTCACCGGCGTGCACGGCAATTATCTGAAGCCCTCGATCCTCGCCGCCGGCATGGATCCGGAAAACCTGCCGACCTCCGATCCCTCCAAGATGAACTTCGGCACCGACGCCTCCGGCGAGCGCGCCAAGCCGAAGGCTTGGAAGGAGATCTGGGGCTCGGGTCAGGGCATCGGCAGCGTCGAGGGCATCCTGCCCGCCGCCGACCTGATCGCGCGCTTCAAGAAGGAATACGACGAAGCGATCGATCCGCCGTTGTGATGGGCGGCTGTTGTGGCACGCCTAGTTCTCATTCGTCGTCCCGGCGAAGGCCGGGACCCATACCCCCGATAGGTTGTTGTTGCGGCTGATATCAGCCCCGATCTCGCTTCACCAAGTTCGGTCTGTGAGTATGGGTCCCGGCCTCCGCCGGGACGACACCTGTTTTTGAACTGCGAATGTGTGCCACGGAGCGACCATGCCCCCCATCTACCGCGTCGACGGCAACAGCGTCGTCACCAGCCCGGACGCCGCGGGGCCTTGGGACCGCCGCATGCAGCATGGCTCGGCGCCGGCGTCGCTGGTGACGTGGGCGGCCGAACGCATTCCGACGCCTGTTCCGATGGAGATCGCGCGGGTCACAATCGATCTGATGCGCCCGGTGCCGGTGGCGCCACTTACGATCGCGACCGAGGTCTTGCGTGAGGGCCGCAAGATCCAGCTCTGCGAAATCAAGCTGCTCGCCGACGGCGTGCAGGTGGTCGGCGCCACCGTGCTCAAGATCAGGCGCCAGGCGCTGAGCCTGCCCGACGACGTCAAGGGGCTGCCGGTTACGCTGCCTTCGCCCGAGGACTCCCTGGTCGAGGATGGCCACGCTGCCACCAGCCCGTTCGTGCGCTCGGTCTCGATGCGTGCCGCGCGCGGCCGCTTCGGCCAGGCCGGTGCCGGCGCGATCTGGTTTCGCGTCGATCATCCCTTGATTGCAGGCGAGGCGATCTCGCAGGCGATGCGCGCCGTGGTCGCCGCCGACTTCTCCAACGGCACCGCCTCGACGCTCGACTTCCGCGCCTGGACCTACATCAACGCCGATCTCACCGTGAGCTTTGCGCGGCAGCCGGTGGGCGAGTGGATCCTGCTCGACGGCGACTCCTGGATCGGCCCCGACGGCGCGGGCCTTGCAATGTCGCGGCTGGCTGATCGGCAAGGCTATTTCGGCCGGGCGGTGCAGAGCCTGGTGATCGAGAAAAGGTCGTAGCTCGCGCGAAGTCCGCGCCTCAATCTCGGTGTCATGCTCCGCGACCCGGCTACGCCAAGGCTTCGCCGGGGCTAAGGTCCAGGGGCGCCGAAGCTTTAGCGAAGGCGGCAAGCGGGGCATCCAGTACGCCGCGGCCTCTCGGTCGATCAAAGTCGTCTCGGCGTACTGGATCGCCCGGTCAAGCCGGGCGATGACACCTGATGTGAAGAGGCAGCGTTGCGGCTCACGACGTGGACGCTCACCCCACCATCCGGTCCCGCCCACTCCAGAAGCCCGCGCGCAGCACCTTCTTGTCGACCTTGCCGACGCCGGTCATCGGCAGCTGCTTGACGAACTGGATCTGCTTGGGCGCGTGCGCCGAGCCCTTTCGCGTCTTCACCAGGTTGATCAGCTCGTCCGGATCGGGCCTTGCGCCCTCGCGCGGCACGACGATGGCGGTGACGGCCTCGCCCCACTTCTCGTCGGGAATGCCGACGACAGCCACCATGGCGACGTCGGCATGCTGCGACAGCACGTCCTCGACCTCGCGCGGAAAGATGTTGAAGCCGCCGGAGACGATCATGTCCTTCTTGCGGTCGAGGATGAACATGTAGCCGCGCTCGTCCTTGCGCGCGATGTCGCCGGTGTGGACCCAGCCGTTCTTCAGCGTCTCGGCGGTGATGTCCGGCCGCTTCCAGTATTCCGCCATCACATGCGGCGCACGCACGCAGATCTCGCCGGGCTCGCCCGTCTTCACCTCCTGGTCGTCGTCATCGAGGATCTTGACCTCGCAGGCTGCGATCGGGAAGCCGCAGGACAGGAACAGCTCCGGTGTCTTGGGATCGTGATCCGCCTTGCGCAGCACCGAGACGGGATAGCATTCGGTCTGTCCGTAAAGCTGGGAGAACACCGGCCCGATGCGCTCGATGCCCTCGACCAGCCGGCTCGGCGACATCGCGGATGCGCCATAGAGCACCAGCTCGAGCGAGGACAGGTCGGTCTTGCCGAGCGCGGGATGATCGAGCAGCACATAGATCATGGTCGGCACGAGCAGCGTGAAGTTGATGCGCTCGCGCGCGATCGTCGCCAGCATCGCCTCGGGATCGAAACTCTTGAGCATGTGCACGGTGCCGCCGCGCATCAAGGTCGGCAGCACCTTCGTGCCGGCGACGTGGCTGATCGGTGCGACCGTGAGATAGCGCGCGGCCTCGGGAATCTCGAAGTCGGCGAGAATCGCGGCGGCGGCTCCGGCATTCTCGCGGTGATAGCGCAGCGCGCCCTTGGATTTGCCGGTCGTGCCGCCGGTGTAGTTCAGCGTGGCGAGATCGTCGGGGCCGGCGAGGCACTGCGCGCTGGCGTGTCCCGCAGTCTCGATCGCCGTCAGCAGATCGACGCCATAGCTAGCTGGTCCCATGGTGAAGACCGCCTTGAGCCGGCCGGCCTTCGCGGCGAGTTCGCCGCCGCGATCGCGGAAGGCGGCCGCATCGACCACCAGCATCTCGGCGTCGGAATCCTCGAGTTGAAACAGCTGGTCCTCCAGGGAGCCCAGAGGATGCAGCCAGGTGATGCAGAGCCGCGACAACTGCGCCGCGACGCCGGCGCACCAGGTGTCGGCGCGATTGGCTGTGAGAAAGGCGACGCGCGCGCCGGGCTGCAATCGGAGCCGCATGAACACGCCCTGGATTCGTCCGATCAGGTCGATGGTGCCATGATAGCTCAGCGATCCCTCAGGCCAGGCGAAAGCGGTGCGGCCGGGATAGCGCGACAGCGCCCGTAGCGTCTGCGCACAAGCCGGGGACGATGCGTGGAGCGGATCGGACATATGTTTCCTCGTTGCTTTGTCATCGGCTTCTGGCGTGCCAATGTTGCTGATGACGCTAGCACAGCGAATGCGGGATGGAACGACAAAGCCCGCGCAGGGCGGCAAGAATGACAAGGAGATTGGCGTGCCATCAGACCGACTGCAGCGCTTTCGCGATCGTCTTGATCTGCCGCTGATCGCGGCGCCGATGTTTCTGGTGTCGGGCGTCGAGCTCGTGGTCGCGGCCTGCCGCAACGGCGTGATCGGCAGCTTCCCAACCGCGAATTGCCGTAGCGCGGAACAGCTCGACGAATGGCTCACCGCGATCGAAACCCGGTTGCGGCAGCACCAAGAGCAAACCGGACGCAAGGCGGCGCCGCTTTGTCCGAACCTGATCGTGCACCGTTCCAATGCGCGGCTGGAGCAGGATCTCGCCGTGCTGCTGTGGCACAGGCCGGAGATCGTCATCACCTCGGTCGGCTCGCCCGCGCCCGTGGTGAAGCCGCTGCATGACGCCGGCGCATTGGTGTTGGCGGATGTCGCCTCGATCCGCCATGCCGAACGCGCGGCGGAAGCCGGTGCCGACGGCCTGGTGCTGCTGACCGCGGGCGCCGGCGGCCAGACCGGCTGGCTCAATCCGTTCGCCTTTGTCCGCGCCGTACGTGCATTCTACGACGGCATCATCGTGCTCGCCGGCGGCATCAGCGACGGCCGCGCGCTGCACGCCGCCGAAGTGCTCGGCTGCGATCTCGCTTACATGGGCACGAAGTTCATCGCGACGCGCGAGAGCATGGCGGATGATCGTTACAAGCGGATGCTGGTCGAGAGCAGCGCCGACGATGTCCTGCTCACCACCGCCTTCACGGGACTGCAGACCAGCATGCTGAGGCCGTCGATCGTGGCCGCGGGTCTCGATCCCGACGACCTGCCGGCGCGCGGGGCGATCGACATTGCCAAGGACATCGACGTCGCCGCGCGCGAGAGCCGGCCGAAACGCTGGCGCGACATCTGGAGCGGCGGGCACTCGACATCGGGGGTGACGGATGTGCTCACTGTCGACGATCTCGTTGCGCGGACGGTTACCGAATATCGCGAGGCGGGTGGACAGTAGGCTTGTTCGCCTCTCCCCGCGTGCGGGGAGAGGCCGACGCGCGCCGAGCGATGCGAAGCATCGTCCGAAGCGCGGCGGGTGAGGGGGAGCCTCCGCGAGTCCAATTGTCACCTTGATTGCGGAGAGAGCCCCTCACCCCGACCCTCTCCCCGTAAGGACGGGGAGAGGGAGAAGAGACTCCGGCACCTCGATCACGGTTAATCCCGCGCTCTTCCGCCCCGCTCACTTAACGGCAGATTAACCATCGCCCGCCAAGAATCCCCTCAAGGCCGCCAATCAGGACCGAGAGGGACAGGCGATGGACTTCAACTATCTCAACGGCAAGACAGCCGCGACGTTGGACGAAATCCGCGTTCGCGTGGCCCACGCGCTGGCCCGACACCCGTTGTGCCGCAACGTGCGCTTCGACATCGTCAGCGTCGCCCGCACCCGCCGCGGCGGCAACTGGACGGTGACGCTGCAATCGGTCGAGCCGCGCGCGGTCTGGGAGGCCTCCGAGATCGTGGCCGACATCCAGGATGCCTACGAACTTGCGGCAGCTGCCTGATTTCGTTGAGCTTTTCGGGCGATGTCGCCGCAGTCCGCGCGATTGCCGCCGCAATTGCACGGTTAAGCCTTAATTATCGCCCAGTTTCCGGGCAGTGATCACGTGGACTTGAAAGTTGGGCGCGGAGAGACGTTTGTCCAAAGCCATCACCATCGTCGCGCTGACCTGTTTTCTCGTCCTCGGCGCCGCGACGACCGCCATTCTCGGCCGCGACAGCGTGCCCAGTGTCAGCGCGGAGATGATCACGCAGGCGCCTCCGGCCAAACCGCTCGCCACCAATCGCGCCGCCAAGGCCGACCGTCTGGTTCCGACGCTGGCGCTGGCCTCGGCCGCAATCGAGCCGGTGCAGGTCGCCGCCGACAAACTCGCTCAGACGCCGGTGCTGACCGAGCCGCTGCGCCAGGCCTTTGCCGCCGCCACGCCTTCCGATTTCCCGATGCCGAAGGCAAGTTCGCACGAGGCGCCCGCCGCAGCGGAGGTCCCCGCCGTCGAAGTCCCGGCCAAGCCGAAAGTCGTGGCCAAGCCGCAGCCGCAGAAATCCTATGCACTGCTGTCCGACGCACAGATCGCGGGCATCAGGGATCGCCTGAAATTGTCGTCGTCGCAGGAATATTATTGGCCCTCGGTCGAGACGGCGCTCCGCAACGTGGTCCGCAAGATCTCGGCAAACAAGCTCTCCAATCCGAACGCGCCGGGCGTGCCGATCGATCCGAATTGCGACGAGGTTCAGCAGTTGAAGTCGGCCGCGATGCCGCTACTGTTCCAGCTGCGTGACGACCAGAAAGAGGAAGTGCGCAAGCTCGCCCGCATCATCGGGCTGGAGAAGGTCGCGCAGCAGATCTGACAGTTCCTTTGGGAACTGCCGCCGCATCAGGAACATCCGGCAATCAACGTGCGTTGCTCGCCCCAAAGAGGGAGTGGATCAATGCGCGCCTCGACAGCCTATTTCGTCGGTGCCGGAACCATTGTCGCGGCCATCGCCATTGGTCTCGGCGGCGGCATCGTCGCCGGCAACATCATGAATCCGATCGCGCCCAAGCAGGGGCCGGACACCAGCAAGCGCGCCGACGCCGCTGGCACAGCGGCGGCGATGAACGCACCGTCCGAGCGCGTGAATTATCTCACCGGTTCGCAGGCTTTTGGCGCGATCATTGCCGCACCGGCGCAGGCCGAGGCAAAGTCTGAACCCGCCAAGCCCGATACGCAGACCACTCAAGCGACCGCTGAACCGCCAGCACCGCGGCCGTCGCAAGCAGCCGCGGTCGAGCAGTCCAAGGAACAGTCCAAGGAACAGTCCAAGCCGGCACCAGCCGCGCCCAGGCCTGCAGAGCAGCAGGCGTCGACAGAGCCGGCCGCTTCGCCGGACAACGCCTATGCCAAGGCACGGGATTCCGACGTGAAGCGCGCCGCGTCCGAACGCCGCCGGATGGAGCGCCGCGAACGCTGGGCCGAGCGCCGCCACTATTACGAGTCCCGCGAGATGCGCGGCCCGCGCGACCGCACCGATTGGGACGACGTCGCGCGCAACATCCGAGAAGACTCCGATGCCCGCGATATCGCAAGCCGCCCACGCAGCGGCTTCCCGCAGATCAGGCTGTTCGGGCCTGACGACGACTAAAGCATGATCGGCGAAACACAGTCCGGGCTCGCTCCGCTGAAGCGCTCCCGGACTTGAGGGCCGGCTCAGCCGCCGTGCGATTCCACGACCTTGCGGCAGGGGTCGGAGAGCTTGGTCTTGTTCTGGCGCAGGCAGGCATTCATCTCCGGCGGCTTGCCGATATGTTCGGCGCAGAATTTGCTGGCATCGCCGCGGCAGGCCATCTGCTCCTGCGGCGTCGGACCGGATTGCGCGGCGGCGGACATGGCGGTGGCGGCGAGCAGCAGCGCGGCAAGAACCGAAATCTTCATAAAGCACCTCTTTGGAATTGTCGTTGGTCCCGCCTGGGATCAAGCGGGCCGGACGATCTCGCGAAGGCCGGGCGCAGGTCCATGCCATGTTCATGGCACCGGGTGGGCCCTCTGAGGCATGGCACCCCCATCTTCATGGCATGTATCCGTGCTCGGTCTTTTGCCATTCAGGCTGCACCTCGGCTGCGAAACCCGGTGATTGCACCGGGACGCCGAACGGGAAGCAGGAGAGCAAGATGTCGAAAAGAGCGGGAGCGCTGAGCGCCGGGCTGACGATCATGGCGCTGGCGGGTGCGGCGATGGTGTCGCTGGGCACGAGCCCGGCGCAGGCCGTGGTCTATTGCAAGACGGTCGGCGTGCCCAAGGGCTGCGTGGTGCGGCCGACTGCGGCCGTGGTGGTCGCGCCGGGAGCTCCGGTTGCGCGGGCTGCGGTCGCGACACCCGGTGTCGGCGCGCCCGGTGTCGGCGTGCGCGCCGGTACGCCGATGAATCGCGGCGGCCCGGTCAATCGCGTCGGCGTGCGCTGATATTCGATTCGATTGATTTGATTGCATTGCTTCGGGCCAACGGAGCCCCTGCGGACGAACACCCCCCGTCCTCCGCAGAGGACTCGGCCCGTCCCCTCTCTCCGTGCGCCCCACACGTTCGGGGAGGGGGCCTTTCAGCCCGCAGCCGCATCGCTGTCGGGAAAACGCTGCGGCAATTGCAGCCGCACGCGCGTGCCTGAGGCATCCGAGCTCAGATCGAGCACCGCCCCGCAGCGGGCGGCGCGGCTCCTCATGTTGCGCAAGCCCCGCGCAGTCTGGCCGGCGCTCGCGCCATTGCCGGCGAGCGCAAAGCCCTTGCCGTCGTCCGCCACGCTGATCACGCCATACGGCCCGTGATCGTCGTCGAGCGTCTCGATGCTGACCGCGATGTGGCGCGCCTCTGCATGCTTGACGGCGTTGGTCACAGCCTCGTCGAGGATGCGGACGATCTGGATGACGTGCCATGGCCGCAATTCGGGATGCAGCGGCAGGCCCTGCGGCGTTGCCACGCGCCAGTCGAACGCGATGTCGTGCGGCCGCAATTGCGCCGTCGCGCGCTCGCGCCAGGAGCCGAGTGCGAGCATCAGGTCGCCGCCGATGTCGTCCATGGAATCGATGACGAGGCGCAGATCTTTCAGCGCTGCGCGAGCGGCCTCCGTGATGGTCGCGCCCTCATGGCCGCGCTCGGAGAGCGCGACGATGCTGACGAGCTGGCCGCCGAGTCCGTCATGCAGGTCCCGCATCAGCCGCGTGCGCTCATTGGCGAGCGCAGCGGCGCGGGCGCGCGCCTCCTCGCGGGCAAAGCTTGCCTTCAGCCGTTCCTCGGCCTCGCCCACCCGTGCAACGAGCTGGCCGGCAAAGCTGTCGACCTGGTTCAGCGCGCGCGCGAAGCGCCAGGTCAGCCCGGCGCCGATCGCGACCAGCATCGCCGAATAGGACAGGCGCGAGACGAAGATGCGATCGTTGGTCGCGATCTCCAACACCGTGAGCATATCCTGGACCCAGCAGACCAGCACGATGGTCACGGCGCAGCCGATCGTGAAGCTTGCCGCGTCCTGCCGCCGGACCATTGCGGCTGCGGTCACGCAGGCCATCAGGAACAAGCAAAGCCCGACCGTGGGAATGCCGAGCACCAGAAAGAGAATGCGTGGCAGCGGCGGGCCCCCGATCAGCCCGACCACGAACACGACGAGGCCTGGCACGAACAGCAGCGTGCCATACCGCGGCCAGCGCCAACCGAAGAACAGCATGCCGAACACGACGATCAGCGCGCTCTCGATCGGTGCGGATGCCAGCAGCACGGCGGCGAGCCGCGACGTCGTGGCCGGCGGCACCGGCGGCGGCACGAACGCCTGCACCACGCCGAGCACCATCGCCACCGCCAGCACGCCGTAAACCGGCTCGTGACGCCGCATCAGCCACATGATCGCAAGGATGACCGCGAGGATCGATTGCCAGGCGGAGAACACGACGGGCAGCGTGACGAACAGCAGCGTGCGCGTCTCGTAGGCGGGACGCAAGCCGGCGTCCGGCCCGACATAGACGGTATCGAGGAAGCCCTTCAGCGGCCCCCATACGAACAGCCGCACCGTGATATCGTTGGCGCCGTCGCGCAGCAGCGAGGACGGAATCGCCGCGATCTGCGGCGTGTTGCGGTCTGGCCGGTTGGCATTGGCGTCACGCCGGGAATCCAGCACCACGACGCCGTTGACGGCGACCTCCACCGCGTTGCTGAAGCGCGGCAGATACACCGACCATCCCGATCCCGCATTGCTGGGCCGGAATGTGAAGGCGGCGGTGTAGAGCGGCGGGTCGGCCAGCGAATAGCGCGATGCGGTGAAGTGCGGCAGCGTCACCGCACGCATCATGCGGTCCTCGCGCGCCGAAAGATCGTTCAGCGCGAAGTCTTCGGGATCGCCGGGTTGCAGCAGCCGGAGCCCAAGGATGGTGACGATGACGATCAGGGCCTGGAGCAGTAGATAAGGCACGAGGCGCGACACGATCAGCCGGCGCCGCGGGCGCGTTGTTGTCCTCGCCGCAACCTCGCTCACAGCTTGATCAGGCCCTGCTGCACGGCTTCGAACACGGCCTCGCTGCGGGTGTGCACCTCGAGCTTGCGATAGATGTTCTTGATGTGGCCGGGCACGGTCTGCCTGGACAGGCCGAGATGGCTCGCGATCTCGGCATAGCTGAAGCCTTTGGCGATGCCCCAGAGGATGTCGATCTCCCGCGGGGTCAGCTTGGCCGTGTTGAGCACGGGGCCGGGCGAGGGCTCCGCCGAACTCTGCGTACGCCGGACGATGAAACGGGCGATCGAGGCCGAGATCGGCGAATGGCCGGCGACCAGATCACGTACGGTGGTGGCGATATCGGTCGGGAAGGCATCCTTGAGCAGATAGCCGGTGGCGCCGACCGTGATCGCCGAGATCACGCTTTCCTCGTCGCCGAGCGCGGAGATCACCATGATCTCGGTATCGGGAAAGCGCTGCCGGGTTTCGCGAATCAGCTCGATGCCATGGCCGTCGGGCAGCCTGAGATCGGTGAGCAGCACGCGCGGCGTGCCTTCGCCGAGCGCAGAGCGGGCCTCTGCGAGCGTGCCGGCGCTACGCACCTCATAGCCGGCCTTGACCAGCGCGTCCTGGAGCCGCCAGCAAGTCGGCGCGTCGTCCTCGACGAGGAGGATGGTGATGGCCTCACCAGTCTCGCCCTGTTCGCTCATGTTCATCGTCCCGCGACCCGCGTGTCCCCCGCGGCGCGAGGCAAGTCTAACCGCAGCACGGACGCCGTGACACCCATAATCATGGGGGCGATCATGACACAGGCCCGCGCCAGGCGCGGACAGACGGTCGTGGCTTGCGCCCAGGCCAGAGCGCGTGCTCATGATCCGCGCTGCACTCAGGGCGCAGATGAGGTCCGCTCCGCCTCTGACACCGACCCGTTACGGCAGCCAACCAGACGTCCGAGTTGGGCCAGATCCGGAAGCCGCAGCTTGGGCGGCGAAATCCCGTTCGCTCCGGAATGGCGTGCTATCGAATGTGATAAAGATGTACGCCGTAGCCTTCAAATTGGTCCTCGAAAGAACCTTGCGCGAGGGATACGCTACGACCCTCGCCGATGACACGAGCGGTGGTCTGGTGAACGTTATTGACCGTGATCCGCGCTAGCGACGGTGAGTTCTGCATCGCGACGGCAAAGACATACGTATCGCCCTTGTACACCTTTACCATGGTTGCAATCGGGACCTGCGAGCTTACGGATACAGCCCCGGATACGCTTGGGCTCTTCAACGCTGGCGAGAGAGACCGGATCAACAGGTTCGTTCTCGTGACCTCCTCCACGATATCGGGGTAGCGGAAGATGGCGTCTTCCCGGAAGGTTGGTTTAAACTCATGCACGAAATAAAAAATTCCCGTCGCGCCATGAATCAATGCCATCCAGATCTCCGCCCGAACCTCCGCCGCAGTCGGTCGACGGGTCGGATCTAGTGCTGTCGTCTCGATTGCCATCCATACGCTTTGCCCATCGGCAGCCCGCTTCGCGAGATTAGTGACGCCACGTGCAACATATTCCAACCTTCCTTTAACTTGAGGAGTAGTGGATCCCACTGGATAGATGTCGTACGACAAGATGTCTGCCCCCTGGATCGCAATATCGTAGTAACCCTGATCACCGTTGCAGCTGCCACGACCGCGCCAGAATTCGTTGGCCACACCCTGTCCGAAATTGATCATCACCGGTCGCGTTGGATCCCGCGCTTTCATCTCTTGCGTGCGCCGAGCGACTTCAATTGCTGGGACGCATGTTCCGTGCAGCCCTGGCCCGATCGGTTGAGCATTGTCCGGTTCGTCTTCTTGCATCCACGCTTTGATAACGTGGCGGTTGACCGATTCCAGCGCAAGGTCGTTTTGGCCGGCAACGGCGAACATGTGCTGCCGCGCCAATGCGGCGAGTTGCTCTTCAGTGGGGCCTTCGGGCAATCCCACAAAGGTATTGATCCCGATTGCCTTGTAATTGACAGCGCGAGTCGGCGATTGCAACCAAACGCCTATCGAGAAGAAATCGGCAGATCCATTTACCTGCAACTCGCCGCCCGATACGGAAGTGCCCACGAGGAGCAAGATTCCCACAACGATCCTACAACCGAACGGCATAGCGCGACCTCCGGCCAAGTGTGTGACACCAACGAAGCTGTCCAATTCATCGCGTCGGTCCTAGAGCGTCCGATGAAGGCTAGCATATTCAGCCTAACTTCCCGCACAGATGATGCAGGCAGAACCGTTCTGGACGCGGCGCGGCGGCCTAAGGTCCGCTAAGGGTCTTGGTTGTGTGCAAACGCATAGGCCTGACGCGGCGTGGTCGCCAAGTATTGCGCGCGGCCGGTATTTGCGTATCGAATCGTCCAATGACCGGCCAAAGTAGGTACCGCGACCGGGGGATTGTAGTTTTGGACGCACTTCCGGCCGTCAGGCGGCGCGGATGGCTGCAATCAGGCTTGGTTTGCCGAGGATGTTCATCACCCGTGTGAGGTTATAGGCGAGAACATGCAGCGCCATCTCAGCAGCGACATTCCGCAGGCGCTTCATCAGGAAGTGGGTCGCACCCATACGGGCCTTGATCGTGCCGAAGGGATGCTCGACCGTCTCGCGCCGCGTCCGCATGGCGTCGGGATTGGAATCGAGCCTTCTTTGGACCTCCTCGACCACATGCTCGTGCTCCCAGCGCGCGATGCGACGCTCCTTGGACGGCGTACATTGGCTCTTGATCGCGCAGCCTTGGCATGCCGCCGTCGACCAGTAACGGCGCAGCGTCATTCCATGCTCGATGTTGGTGAAGTGATAGGGCAGCAGCTCGCCGGAGGGGCAGCGATAGACGTCCTCATCAGGCAGGTAGGCGAAGTCCTGTTTGCCGAACCGGCCCTCCGCCTTGGCGTTCGAAGTCATGGGCTTGGGCAAGGTGACTGCAACGCCAGCCTCTTCGCAGGCTAATATCT